>NZ_JAHUBR010000006.1:0-2500 GCF_025376885.1 Pseudoruegeria sp. SHC-113 | reverse complement strand
GCGTACCTTTTGTATAATGGGTCATCGACTTAGTGTTACGAGCAAGCTTAAGCCGTTAGGTGTAGGCGCAGCGAAAGCGAGTCTTAATAGGGCGCATGAGTTCGTGGCATTAGACCCGAAACCGAGTGATCTAGGCATGAGCAGGATGAAGGCAAGGTAACACTTGCTGGAGGTCCGAACCCACATCCGTTGAAAAGGATCGGGATGACTTGTGCCTAGGGGTGAAAGGCCAATCAAACTCGGAGATAGCTGGTTCTCCGCGAAATCTATTTAGGTAGAGCGTCGTACGAATACTCCCGGGGGTAGAGCACTGGATGGGTAATGGGGCCCCACAGGCTTACTGATCCTAACCAAACTCCGAATACCGGGAAGTACTATACGGCAGACACACGGCGGGTGCTAACGTCCGTCGTGGAGAGGGAAACAACCCTGACCTACAGCTAAGGCCCCCAATTCATGGCTAAGTGGGAAAGCAGGTGGGACGACCAAAACAACCAGGAGGTTGGCTTAGAAGCAGCCATCCTTTAAAGATAGCGTAACAGCTCACTGGTCTAATCAAGTTGTCCTGCGGCGAAGATGTAACGGGGCTCAAGCCATGAGCCGAAGCTTAGGACTGCGTATGCAGTGGTAGCGGAGCGTAGTGTGACATAGGTTCCATCCTCTTTAGCGATCTTCGGATCGCCTTGGAGGATATGAACCTTTCGATGAAGCCGGGGCGTGAGCCATCCGGTGGAGAGATCACTAGCGAGAATGATGACATGAGTAGCGACAAAGAGTGTGAGAGACACTCTCGCCGAAAGTCCAAGGGTTCCTGCTTAAAGCTAATCTGAGCAGGGTAAGCCGGCCCCTAAGGCGAGGCAGAAATGCGTAGCCGATGGGAACCACGTTAATATTCGTGGGCCAGGAGGATGTGACGGATCCCGACTGTAGTTCAATCTTATCGGATTGATTGGGCTGCTTAGGGGTTCCTGGAAATAGCCCTCCATCAGACCGTACCCTAAACCGACACAGGTGGACTGGTAGAGCATACCAAGGCGCTTGAGAGAACGATGTTGAAGGAACTCGGCAAAATACCTCCGTAAGTTCGCGAGAAGGAGGCCCAGTTTCTACGCAAGTATTGGCTGGGGGCACAAACCAGGGGGTGGCGACTGTTTACTAAAAACACAGGGCTCTGCGAAGTCGCAAGACGACGTATAGGGTCTGACGCCTGCCCGGTGCCTGAAGGTTAAAAGGAGGGGTGCAAGCTCCGAATTGAAGCCCAGGTAAACGGCGGCCGTAACTATAACGGTCCTAAGGTAGCGAAATTCCTTGTCGGGTAAGTTCCGACCTGCACGAATGGCGTAACGACTTCCCCGCTGTCTCCAACATCGACTCAGCGAAATTGAATTGCCTGTCAAGATGCAGGCTTCCCGCGGTTAGACGGAAAGACCCCGTGCACCTTTACTACAGCTTCACACTGGCATCAGGCACAACATGTGCAGGATAGGTGGTAGGCATCGAAGCAGGAACGCCAGTTCCTGTGGAGCCTTCCTTGAGATACCACCCTTGTTCTGCTTGATGTCTAACCGCGGTCCGTTATCCGGATCCGGGACCCTGTGTGGCGGGTAGTTTGACTGGGGCGGTCGCCTCCCAAATAGTAACGGAGGCGCGCGAAGGTTGGCTCAGAGCGGTCGGAAATCGCTCGTTGAGTGCAATGGCAGAAGCCAGCCTGACTGCGAGACTGACAAGTCGAGCAGAGACGAAAGTCGGCCATAGTGATCCGGTGGTCCCGAGTGGAAGGGCCATCGCTCAACGGATAAAAGGTACGCCGGGGATAACAGGCTGATGGTGCCCAAGAGTCCATATCGACGGCACCGTTTGGCACCTCGATGTCGGCTCATCTCATCCTGGGGCTGGAGCAGGTCCCAAGGGTACGGCTGTTCGCCGTTTAAAGAGGTACGTGAGCTGGGTTTAGAACGTCGTGAGACAGTTCGGTCCCTATCTGCCGTGGGTGTAGGATACTTGAGAGGAGTTGCCCCTAGTACGAGAGGACCGGGGTGAACGATCCACTGGTGGACCTGTTGTGGCGCCAGCCGCAGTGCAGGGTAGCTATGATCGGAAAGGATAACCGCTGAAGGCATCTAAGCGGGAAGCCCCCCTCAAAACAAGGTATCCCTGAGGGCCGTGGTAGACCACCACGTCGATAGGCCGGAGATGTAAGCGCAGCAATGCGTTCAGTTGACCGGTACTAATTGCCCGATAGGCTTGATTTGATCCAGTAATAGACAAACTGGAACACACAAACCCAAAAGTTAACGCAAAACTTGGATCCAAAACTGATGTCGCCCCCAAAAGGGGCAAGGCTTTTTATTCGGTTTGGTGGTCACAGCGCAAGTGAAACACCCGACCCCATCCCGAACTCGGAAGTTAAGCACAGCCGCGCCGATGGTACTGCGTCCTAAGACGTGGGAGAGTAGGTCACCGCCAAACCTAATAAAAAGCCTTAAACTCTCAATACGAT
>NZ_JAHUBR010000005.1 GCF_025376885.1 Pseudoruegeria sp. SHC-113 | reverse complement strand
CCGCGATTACGCGATCTACACGGTGGTGCTGGCCGCTGTCTGGCAGACCTCGGGCTTCGTGATGGCGATGTTCCTTGCAGGACTGCGCGGGATCGACAACGAGATCCTGAAGGCCGCGCAGATGGACGGCGCCTCGAATTGGAACCTCTACCGCCGCATCATCATCCCGCAGCTGCGCCCGGCGTTCCTCTCGGCCTTCGTGATCCTCAGCCACCTCGCGATCAAGACGTTCGACCTGGTGATCGCACTTACCGGAGGCGGGCCGGGGCGGGCCACCGAACTGCCCGCGACCTTCATGTATTCCTACACTTTCAGCCGCAACCAGATGGGCATCGGCGCGGCCTCCGCCACCATCATGCTAATGACAATTGCCGCGATCATGATCCCCTATCTTTACGCCGAACTGCGGGAGAAGAAATGATGTCTGTCGCCACACAGGATACCGCCATCCGCACCGGCCGCGTCACCCGCGCGCTGATCTACCTGCTGCTGCTGCTCTTCTCCCTGTTCTACCTGCTGCCGCTCTACGTGATGGTGGTGAATTCGGTGAAACCGCTCGATGAAATCACCGGCGGCGGCATGATGAATCTGCCCCGCGTCTTCACGCTGGAGCCTTGGGCCAAAGCGTGGTCCTCGGCACAGATCGGCGTCGATCCCACCGGGCTGCAGCCCTATTTCTGGAACTCGATCAAGATGGTGGTGCCTGCCGTGGCGATCTCCACCGTGCTGGGCGCGCTCAACGGCTATGTGCTGACGAAGTGGCGCTTCCGGGGCGATACGATCCTCTTTGGCCTGATGCTTTTTGCCTGTTTCATCCCCTTCCAGATCGTGCTGATCCCGATGGCGCGGATGCTGGGGCTGATGGGGCTTGCGGGTACGACATGGGGGCTCGTGCTGGTGCATGTCGTCTACGGGATCGGCTTCACCACGCTATACTTCCGCAACTACTACGCGGTGTTCCCCACCGAGCTGATCCGCGCCGCGCAGATCGACGGGGCGGGCTTCTTCCAGATCTTCTGGCGCATCCTGCTGCCCTCTTCGGGGCCGATCGCTGTTGTCTCGATCATCTGGCAGTTCACCAATATCTGGAACGATTTCCTCTTCGGCGCGTCGTTTGCCGGGGCCGACAGCCAGCCGATGACGGTGGCGCTCAACAACCTCGTGCAATCCTCCACCGGCGTGAAGGAATACAACGTTCACTTCGCGGGCGCGATCCTCGCCGCCCTCCCCACGCTTCTCGTTTACATCGTCGCGGGCCGCTACTTCGTGCGCGGGCTGATGGCAGGCTCCGTGAAAGGATAATCACATGGGCTTTCTCGACATCGACAACACCACCAAATCCTATGGCTCGGTCGAAGTCCTGCACAAGGTCGACATCTCGGTCGAAGAGGGGGAGTTCCTCGTGCTGGTCGGGCCATCGGGCTGCGGGAAATCCACCCTGCTCAACATGATCGCCGGACTGGAGGACATCACCAGCGGCGAGATCCGGATCAAGGATCAGGTGATGAACGGCGTGCACCCCTCGCGGCGCAACATCGCCATGGTGTTCCAGAGCTACGCGCTCTACCCCAACATGACGGTGGGCCAGAACATCACCTTCGGGCTCGAAATGCACGGCGTTCCGAAGGCCGAGCGCGAGAAGGCCATGCGCGAGGTGGCGAGCCTTTTGCAGATCGAACAGCTGCTGGACCGCAAGCCCGGCGCGCTCTCCGGCGGGCAGCGCCAGCGTGTCGCCATGGGCCGGGCGCTGGTGCGCGACCCGGACGTCTTCCTGTTCGATGAGCCGCTTTCCAACCTTGACGCGAAGCTGCGCGTGGACATGCGCACCGAGATCAAGAAACTGCACCAGAAGCTGGGCACCACCATTGTTTACGTTACCCACGATCAGATCGAAGCGATGACGCTCTCCACCCGCATCGCGGTGATGTATGGCGGCTACGTGCAGCAGCTCGGCACCCCGCAGGAGATCTACGACACGCCCGCCAATATCTTCGTGGCCACCTTCATGGGCTCGCCCGCGATGAATGTGGTGCCCGCGACGGTGGCGGTTGAGAATGGCGTGCCGATGGCCGTGGTGGCGCTTCACGACGGTACGAAAACCACCCTGCCTTTCAGCCAGCAGAACCTCACAGCCTGGGAGGGGCGCGAGATCATGCTCGGCATCCGGCCCGAGACGATCACCGATGAAGACGCGGCGGATCGCAAATCCGCCAACATCGCGCCGATGGTCAACCGCATCGTCGTGACCGAACCTGCCGGCTCTGACACCTTCGTGACGATGACGCTGGGCGGCAAGGATGTGATCGCGCGGATGCGCTCGGACGCTGACGTCCGGCCCGGCGCGGAGTTCACCTTCGCGGTGAACATGGAGAAGGCCGTGGCCTTTGACCCGGAAACGGAAATGCGGATCCTGCCCTGATGGACGCGGATCTCCTCATCATCGGATCCGGCATGGGCGGGGCGACGCTCGCCGCCGCGCTTGCGCCCACAGGCCGCCGGATCGTGATCCTTGAGCGGGGGGAGCATCTGCGCCCTTCGCCGCTGGATCGGGATGCGGAGGCGATCTTCGCACGGGGCGTGTTCCGCCCGGCGGAAACATGGCTGGACGGAGACGGGCAGCCCTTCAATCCGGGCAACTACTACAACGTGGGGGGCAACTCGAAGTTCTACGGCGCGGCGCTGATCCGCTACCGGGCCGAGGATTTTGTCCGCGGCTGGCCCTTTCCCTACGAGGCGCTCGAGGCCGATTATCAGGCCGCCGAAGAGATGTATCAGGTGCGCGGCGACGCCACGCTGGATCCCACCGAGCCGCCCCATTCCGGCGGCTATCCCCACCCGCCCGTGCCCGATGAGCCGGACATGGTCGATCTGCGCCGCAGGCTCATGGCCGTGGGCCTCACGCCTGCGCCGATCCCGCTGGGCGTGGATCTGGACGCTTGGCTCGCGGCGGGCCAGACCACATGGGATGCCTACCCCAACACCTGCCACGCCAAGATGGACGCGGAGTCCGTCGGGCTTTCGCGGGCGCTGGCTTACCCGAACGTGGAGCTGCGCACGGGCTGCACGGTGGAGCGGCTTCAGAGCGCGGCGGACGGGCGCATCATGGCGGTGCAGCTTGCCAATGGGGCCACGTTGAGCGCACCGCTCATTGTCGTGGCCGCAGGGGCGGTGCAGACGGCGGCGCTCCTGCTGCGCTCCGCCAATGAGGCCTGCCCCACCGGGCTTGCCAACCGCTCCGATCAGCTGGGCCGCAACTTCATGAACCACAATTGCTCCGCCCTTCTGGCGCTTCATCCCCTGCGACGCAACCGCAGCATCTATCAGAAAACCTTGATGCTGAACGATTTCTACCTGCCAGAGGACGACAGGCCCGCGCTCGGAAACGTGCAGATGCTGGGCAAGATCACCGGGCCGATCCTCGCCGCCAATGCCCGCCTCCCCCGCTGGCTGGCCCATGCCGTGGCCGCGCGCAGCTTCGACTTTTACGCCATGAGCGAGGATCTCCCCAACCCGGAAAGCCGGGTCACGCTTCAGGGCGGGCAGATCAAACTGGACTGGCAACGCTCAAACTGGGAAGCGCATCTGCAGCTGGTGAAGGTGCTGAAAAGCGCTCTGCGTCGCGCGGGTTTCTCCATCGTGCTCAGCCGCCCCTTTGACCAGCGTACCCCCTCGCATCAATGCGGCACCGCCCGCATGGGCCTTGATCCCGCTGCAAGCGTTGTGGACAGCACCTGCCGCAGCCATGATCACCCCAATCTGTTCATCGTCGATGCCTCGGTCCTGCCCACGTCGGCGGCCGTGAACCCGGCGCTCACCATCGCCGCCCTCGCCCTGCGCGCCGGGCGTCACATCACCCAAACGGAGTTTGCCGCCTGATGGCTGAGGGATATGATTTCATCGTGATTGGCGGCGGCTCCGCCGGGTCCGTGATCGCGGCGCGGCTCTCGGAAGATCCCAGCGTGCGCGTGCTGCTGCTGGAGGCCGGGGGCCGTGATCGCCACCCGTTCTTCCACCTGCCCGCGGGCTTTGCCAAGATGACGAAGGGCATCGGCGCATGGGGCTGGACGACGGTGCCGCAGCGGGCGATGCAGAACAAGGTGTTCAATTATACGCAAGCCAAGGTGATCGGCGGCGGCTCCGCGATCAACGCCCAGATCTACACCCGTGGCGCGGCGGCGGATTACGACGAATGGCGGCAGATGGGCTGCGAGGGCTGGAGCTACGAAGACGTCCTGCCCTACTTCCGCAAATCCGAAGACAATGACACCTATGAAGGCCGCTACCACGGCAAGGGCGGGCCGCTTGGCGTTTCCATGCCCGCCGCGCCGCTGCCGATCTGCGATGCCTATATCGCGGCCGCCGGGCAGCTCGGCATCCCGTCAACCACCGATGTGAACGGCGAACGGCAGGATGGCGCGGGCTATTACCAGCTCACCCAGCGCAACGCCCGGCGCTCCTCTGCCGCGATGGCCTTTCTCGGGCCAGCGAGGGCGCGGCCCAATCTCACCATCCGCACCAAGGCGCAGGTGCGGCGCATCCGCGTGGCGGCGGGCCGCGCCACCGGCGTGGAACTGGCCGATGGCACGGTACTAAGCGCGGACCGCGAGGTGATCCTCTCTTCCGGCGCCATCGGCTCGCCTCGCCTACTGCAGCTCTCCGGCATCGGCCCGGCGGATCATCTCGCCAGCCTCGGCATCGACGTGGTCTTCGATCAGCCGGGCGTGGGCGCGAACCTGCAGGATCATCTGGATCTTTATGCGATCTGCGAGGTCACCGGCCCACACACCTACGACCGCTTCGCCAAGCTGCACCTGAGCGCGCTGGCCGGGCTGCAATACCTGTTCACGCGCAAGGGGCCGGTGGCCTCCAGCCTGTTTGAAACCGGCGGCTTCTGGTACGCCGACCCTGAGGCGCGCTCGCCCGATATCCAGATGCATCTGGGCCTTGGCACCGGGATCGAAGCCGGGGTGGCGGCGATGCCCAACGGCGGCGTCACGCTCAACGCCTGCCACCTGCGCCCGCGCTCGCGCGGCACAGTGCGGCTGAAATCAAGCAATCCCGCCGATATGCCGCTCATTGATCCGAACTACCTGTCCGATCCCTACGACAGGGAGATGTCGATTCGCGGCCTCAAGCTGGTGCAGGAGATCCTCGCCCAGCCCGCGCTGAGCGACTACATCCTCGCCGAGCGCCTGCCCGGCCCGGACGTGAAGACGGATGAGGATTACTTCAACTTCATCTGTGTCCACTCCAAGACCTCCCACCACTGCGCCGGCACCTGCCGCATGGGGGCCGACGCAGCCGCCGTGCTGAACCCGCGCCTGCAGTTCAACGGCATCGACGGCCTGCGCGTGGCCGATGCCTCGGTGATGCCCACCGTCAACTCCTCCAACACCAACGCTCCTGCCATCATGATCGGCGAGAAGGCCGCCGACATGATCAAGCAGGATCAGGGAATGCAGCCATGATCCGCCATATCGTCTTGACCAAATTCACACCCGAAACACCGGAGGCGAAGATCCGCGAGATCTACGAGGGCCTCGCGGCCGTTGCCGAAAGGCTGCCCGGTGCGGGCGGCTTCACCGGTGGGCGCTCCGAAAGCCCCGAACAGATCGAGCGCGGCTACATGCATGGCTTTGTGATCGATTTCGACAGCTGGGAGGCGCTGCAAACTTACGCCAATGATGCAGAGCACAAGGCGCTCGGCGGCCAGCTCGTGGCCCATGCCACCGGCGGGATTGACGGTATTCTGGTGCTCGACCTCGACGTATAGAGGGCGGACAGCCAGACCGGAGAGAGCGCATGAAGCAACGCCCCACCATCCTTGACGTCGCCAAACAGGCGGGCGTGTCGAAATCCACCGTGAGCCTCGTGTTGCAGGGCAACCCGGCGGTGAAGGAGGAGACGCGCAAAGCCGTGCGGCAGGCGATGGCGGACATCGGCTATGTCTACAACCGCTCCGCGGCCACGCTGCGCTCGGCCACCTCGGGGCTGATCGGCCTCGTGATCAACGATCTGCGCAACCCGTTCTTCACCGAGTTCGCGGCGAGCTTCCAGATGGCGCTCTCGGAGGCGGGCTTTGCCACGGTGCTCGCCAATGCCGATGAGGACCCGGCGCTTCAGCGCAGGATGATCTCTTCGCTCGTGGAGCACGGCGTCGCGGGCTTCATCATCTCGCCAAGCTACGGCGAAGAGGCCGAGACGCTGGCACTGCTTGCAGGCTCTGGCACGCCGACGCTGCAAGTCTTCCGCACGCTGGAGGCTGAGGGGGCAAGCCTTCCGGTGCTCGCGCCGGATTACCTGCGCGGCGGGCGGCTGGCGGCGGAACATCTGATCGCACAGGGCTGCCGCCGGATCGCCTTTCTCGGCGGGCTGAACGACAGGCCGGTGACGCGCGAGCGGATGAAGGGCTATCTGGCCGTGCTGGAGGAACAGGGCCGTACGCCGCTGGTTCTTACGGGGCAATCCACCCGCGCCTTCGGCAAGGCGATGGCGGCGCGGCTGCACGAACAGCACCCGGATGTGGACGGGGTGATCTGCTTCAACGATCTGGTGGCGCTCGGCGTGCTTTCAGCCTGCCCCGGCCTTGGCATCCGCCCAGGCACAGATCTGCGTGTCGTCGGCTTTGACGACATCGAAGACAGCCAGGACAGCGTGCCGCCGCTCTCCACCATCAGCTGCAACATCCCCGATTTCGCCACCGAAACCGCCCGTCAGATCGTGGGCTGGATCCGCGAAGGCACCCTGCCCCCGGCACGGGCCTTAAGCCCCGTGCGGCTGATCGTGCGGGCCTCCAGCGGCGGGGCGTAACCACAAAGGACATGCGATGACAGATGTGAAAGTTGCCATTCTGGGCGCCTCGGGCTGGATGGGCCGGGTGCATACGATGGCCTACCAGAGCTTCCCCCATTTCTTCGGCACGAAAGGCGGCACGGCCCGCGTGGTGGCGCTTGTCTCCGGCCACCCCGACGCCGAGGCCGAGCTGGGTTTTCGCGCGCCGGGGGCAAAGATCCTGCGGCATTGGCAGGAGGCGGTGAACGATCCCGAGGTGGATCTGATCGACATCTGCCTGCCCGACAACATGCACTACGAGGTGGCCAAGGCCGCGCTGCTGGCGGGAAAACACGTGTTCTGTGAAAAGCCGCTGGCCGATACGGCGGCAGAAGCCCGCGACCTCGCCGATCTTGCCCGCGCCAAGGGCCTCATCACCCGCGTCGGCCATGCCTTCCCGCGCAACCCCGTGCATGACCGCGCCAAGGAGATCATCGAGGCCGGCGAGATCGGCGAAATCACCCTCTTCAAGGGCTGCCAGCATATCGACGTCTATGGCGATCCACTGGCCCCCTACATGTGGCGCGCCGATGGAAACCTCGCGCCCACGGGCATCATCGGCGATACCGGCAGCCATGTGTTCAGCTTCATGGAGTTCCTCGTGGGCCGGGTCTCTTCCCTGATTGCCGACAGCTACATCACCGCGCCCAAGCGCCCCAAGATCGACGGTCAGGATTTGGGTGGTGCCGCGCCCGAGACCACCGAGGCCACCGAATGGGGCGACGTGACCAACCCGGATGGCACCAACATCCTTTGCACGTTTGAAAACGGCGCGAAGGGGATCGTCGATTTCAGCCGCGTCGCCACTGGGCGCAAGTTCCTGCAGAGCTACGAGATCTACGGCACCAAGGGCAGCCTCCTCTATTCGTTCGACGAGGTGAACCGCCTGCGCTTCTACTCAAGCGCCGACCCTAACGGCCGCCGTGGCTTCCGCGAGATCGACGTGGGCCCCGAGCACCCTACCTACGCCGCCTTCCTGCCGCTGCCCAACTTCGCCCTTGGCTACAATGAAACCAAGATCATCGAAGCCGCCGAAGTGATCCGCTCGATCACCACCAACACGCCGATGTGGCCCACGTTTCAGACCGGCCACCACATCTGCCAGATCGTCGACGCCTGCATGGACTCCGCGCGCCAGCGCGCCTGGGTCGACATCGCCTGACGCCGAAAGAAGGAACACCCCGATGGCCCTCGCCGTGTCGCAAGAGATCCTCGACGCCCTGACCGATGTCACCATGCCCCGCCTCGCGCCGGAGCCTGAGGCGGCGGAACATGCCGTGGTTGGCGGCTTCACGATTCCGGTGCAGCGCGCCGGGGCCGTTGTGGTGGGCAGCGGGGCTGCCGGCCTGCGCGCGGCGGTGGAGATGAAGCGGCGCGGCGTGGATGTGGCGATCCTCAGCCAGAGCGCATGGGGCGGCACCTCGGCCTGTTCGGGCTCCGACAAGCAGACGCTGCACACCGCCAACACCAAGGATCAGGGCGACAATTTCTTCCAGATGGCCGCCGCCATCGGCGCGGGCGGCGCGATGGATGAGGACACCGCCTATATCGAGGCCGTCGGCTCGATCCGCGCCATGGCCTCGCTGCAATATCTGGGCCTGCCCCTGCCGCAAGACGATCTGGGCGGCACGCTGCGCTACCAGACGGACCACGACGAAGTGGGCCGCGCCACCTCCTGCGGGCCGCGCACCTCGCGGCTGATGGTCAAGGTGCTGGCCGAGGAAGCGCTGCGCCTTGGCATTCCGTTTTTCAACCAGACGACGGTTGTGAAGGTTGTGAAAGCGGCGGGCCGCGTGGCCGGGGTGCTGGCGATCCGCGCCAAGGCGGCCAGCGCGGCAAACCCATACGGGCTTGCGCTCTTTCCCTGCTCTGCACTCGTGCTCGCTGCCGGTGGGCCAGGGGAACTCTACCGCGACAGCGTATTCCCGAACGGCTGTTTCGGCACGCTCGGACTGGCGCTGGAGACCGGCCTCACCCTCACCAACATCACCGAAAGCCAGTTCGGCATCGGCACCCGCCGCGAAGGTTTCCCGTGGAACCTTTCGGGCACCTATGTGCAGGTCATCCCGCATATCTATTCGGTGGACGCGGATGGCCACGAGCATCACTTCCTCGCCGACTATTACCGCACCACGCAGGAGATGGCCTCCAACATCTTTCGCAAGGGCTACCAATGGCCCTTCCACGCCAGCCGGATGCTGGAGTTCCAGTCAAGCCTCGTGGATCTTGCCATCTTCCGCGAAGGGCAGAAGGGGCGGCGGGTGTTCATGGATTTCAACCGCAACCCGCTGCCGATCGATCAGCCGTTCAGCCTCGCGCGGCTCGATCCGGACGTGGCGGGCTACCTGAAAAGCGCGGGCGCGGATCACGCCTTGCCGATTGATCGTTTGCGGCACATGAACCCGCTCGCGATCGAGCTTTACAAGCGTTACAAGGTCGACATCACCACTGATCCCTTGGAGTTCGCGGTGAACAACCAGCATATGAACGGCGGGATCGAGGTCGATACCTGGGGGCGCACAAACCTCCCCGGCATCTATGCCGTGGGCGAGGCGGCGGGCACCCATGGGGCCACGCGGCCCGGCGGCTCGGCGCTGAACGCCGGGCAGGTGTTCGGCACGCGAGTGGCAGAGCATGTGGCCGCCAGCGGGGCTCCCGTGCAGGCCCCAGAACAGGTACTGGATGTGGCGGAGGCAGCAGCACGGCCGGTTGCCGAGCTCGCCGCGCTCTTTGCGCCCGAAAGCCCGCTGGCGTGGAAGGATATCCGCAGCGCAGTGCAGGCAAGGATGAGCGATAAGGCCGGGATCCTCTGCACCCCCGGCGATGTGGCGGACGCGCTGATTGAGGCCCGCGCGCTGAACACAGACATCCGCGCGTCCGGCATCGCCCTTTCCCGCCCTTCCGAGGCCGCGCGCCTCGTGCAATGGCAGCAGATGGCGCTGGCCTCAGAGGCGGTGCTGACCGCGCTTGATGACTATATCGCCAAGGGCGGTGGCAGCCGGGGCGCGCGCGCGATCTGCGATCCGGCGGGCGAGTCTCTGCCGCAATCCGCAATTGGCCCGCTGCCCGACTATCGCTTCCGCGCGGAGCGGGAGGAAGACAAGGGCGATCAGCTCCTCGTGCAGATGGCGGGCACTGAGATGGTGATCTCCCGCCGGGCAAACCGCAGCCACGACGGCGCGAAATCCTTCTTCGAGCGGGATTGGCCGGCCTGGCTGACGGGGGCGATCTACAAAGGCGGGTCCAATCGGACGTAGCGGCTCCGCAAGCGGCTGCCCGGGACGAGGAGCGCGCCCTACCGTCGTGGCATGCCCTTCGGCTGCAAAAGCCGTTTCTGAGCGGCGATGCGGAACGGGGCGTTGGGCGCGCCGTAGCCGTCATAGCCGCCGCAGCGCTGCACGATTTCGAAGAACAGCCCGCCCGCGAAAGGCTGGCTGTAAAACTGGTAGAAGGCCCCATCGGCGTCTTCATCATAGAGGATGCTGAGCGCTTGCATCTCGGCGAGGCGCGCAGGTTCCAGCCCGAAACGCGCCTGCAGATCACTGTAGTAATTGCCCGTCATCGGCAGCGGCGTGAAACCGGCCTCGGCCATGCGGCGCGCGGTGTCGAAGATGTCATCGGTGGCAAAGGCCACATGCTGTACCGCGCCGCCAAAGCTGTCGGCAAGGAAACTGCCCGCCAGCGTGCGGTGGGTTTCGGCCCCGTTCAGCGTGATCCGCGCCGCGCCGCCCTTCGCCTTGATCGCCTGACTGCGCACCAGCCCATCGGGATCGATGACATCCACCATCGGCGTGCGCTCCATCTCGAAGATCGAGGTATAGAAAAGCGACCAGCTGAGCATCTCGTCGTAGTTCATGGTTTCCGCGAGGTGGTCGATCCGGGTGAGCCCCGCCCCGCCCTCAGGCACAGCGCCGACCGGGATGAACTCCACATCCCAAACCTCGGAGAGCCCGCTTTGATCGTCGATGAAATGCATCAGGCTGCCGCCAACGCTGCGGATCGCCGGGATCTGAAGCTCGCCTGGCCCGACCGGCTGATCGAACGTGGCCGCCCCAAGGGCCGCTGCGCGCGCCGAGGTGGCCGCCGCGTCCTGCACCGTCATGCCGACATCGCAGATCGTGGTGCCGTGGGTCAGGTAGGCGGCGCTCGCGTAGCCCTGCCTTTCTTGGTTCAGCACGATGCGGATATCGCCCTGCTGCCAGAGGGCAACCTTCTTGGAAATGTGATCGCCCACATGCGCAAAGCCCATGGTTTCCAGCAGCCGCGCGAGGGCCTCGGCCTCTGAGCCACGGGTGGCGAACTCGATGAAGGCCACACCGCCAAACCGGGCACGCGCCGGGATCCGGGGCAGCTGCGTCTGGATGTCAGGCTCGGCCTGCCGCACGTCATCCATCAGCGCCACGAGCGAGAGGTAGCCATCGCGCGCAAGCCCTTCGGGCCGCCCGCCCCGGAACTGATCGTTGAAGATCTCAAGGCTGACCGGCCCATCATAGCCCGTCGCCACCACCGCGCGCATGAAATTCGTCACCGCCAGATCGCCTTCGCCGGGCATATTGCGAAAGTGGCGCGACCAGTAGAGCAGATCCATGTCGATGGCCGGGGCATCGGCGAGCTGCACGAAGAAGATCTTGTCGGCGGGAATGCGGCGGATGGTGTCGGGATCGATGCGGCGCGCCAGCGTGTGGAAACTGTCGAGGATCAGCCCGATGTTGGGATGATCGGCACGGCGCACGATCTCCCAAGCGTCGCGGTGATCGTTCACGTGCCGCCCCCAGGCCAGCGCCTCGTAACCCACGCGCAAGCCGCGCTCCGCCGCGATTTCGCCGAGGGCGCGGAAATCATCCGCCGCCCGGTCGATCCCGCCAAGGGCCTCCGGGTGTACCGAGGAGCAGACAAGGATCAGATCCGTGTCCAGCTCCGCCATCGTGTCGAACTTGTGGGTCGCCCGGTCAAAGGCCCGCTGGCGGGCAGCACCCGTGAGCCCTTCGAAATCGCGGAACGGCTGGAACAGGGTGATCTCCAGCCCCTGATCGCGGATCATGGCGCCGATCTCGCGCGGGGGCCGTGTGTCGGCGATGAAATCCTGCTCGAAGATCTCGATTCCGTCGAAACCGGCTTTGGCGATGGCCTCAAGCTTTTCGCGCAGGGTGCCGGAAATCGAAACGGTGGCGATAGAGGTTTTCATGGCGGCTGTCCTTCCAGACGGCGGGCGGCGCCTGAGCGGTTTCCAGATCCCGCCAGATGCCCCTGCCACAGGTATACCGCCGGCCAGACTTTAACGCCTAATACCTCTTTGGATTACTTGTTAACGTGATGTTACGCTTTGCGGCGCAAGGCTGGGCCATCGGCAACGGCCTTGCCCAACTCGCGACGGAACTGCGCGATGGTGAACTCCGCGAAGCCCGAAAGCACCCTGCCCTTCTTGCGGGACACGAAGCTCTTGACCGGCACGTCTTCCTGCAACGGCCGACGGACAAGGCCAGGCATATAGACTTCGGCCACGGAAAACTCGTCGATGACGGCCACGCCCAGCCCGTGGCGCACCATGCTCACGAGCGTCTGGGCAAACCGGCCACGCATCGCGTAGTGCGGCCTCACGCCGGCCACTTCAAAAGGGCGCGCCAGCAGACGCCCGAAGGGATCGAACGGGTCGACGCCAATCAGTGGCTCCGCTGCCAGCTCGCGCGCAGACACCACCTCCTGCCCGGCCAGCGCATGGCCTTCGGGCAGGATAGCCACAAGGCGTCCTTCTGCGATTTCCTCGTTCTCGATCGCGGCATTCGCAACCGGCGAACTCATGATCACGAACTCCCCTCGATCCAGCAGCAGGTAGTCCACAGTTTCCTCGATCTTCAGCACGTTCAGATCGACGAAGAGATCCTGATAGCGGCTGCGCACCCGCCGCATAACGCGGGCCGCGATGAACTGGGCGATGGACGGCGCGGTGGCGAAGGGCAGGCGCACGTCCTCGCCCTTCTGCAAGGCACCTACGGCAAGATGCAGGTTCTCGACCCCTTTGTAGACCTCGCGCAGCTGATCAAACACGCGGGCAGCTTCCACCGAAGGAACGAACAGCCCCGCCTTGCGCTCGAACAGCCGGAGGCCGAGGCTCTCTTCGGTGTGTTTGACCAGCCGGCTGATGCCGGGCGCCGAGACATTGAGCATCTCCGCCGCGCCGCTGATCGTCCCCGTCAGCATCACGGCGCGGATGACTTCGATCTGCCGAAGCGTCATGTCTGGCATGGCCTGCCCTCCTGAGAAAAATTAACCTTAGAGTACAGGAACTCCGCAACGCGCATCTCAGGTTAATTTCAACCGCGCGCACCCAAGGCTCGTTTTTTCAGATCAGCGCGTTGGTATTCGGACCAAAGATGTCTTGATCCTTGCCAAAAACCGGGCGTTTCTGCGAGCAGTGGGGTATTAAGAAACCGGCCTTTCTTTGGAGCGCCCCCCTTGCCTTGACAGCCCCCGCCAGCGCCGTTCTTCTTTGGGGCAATGTGCTGTCCGACCACTGGGGATTGGCAAATTTAGTTAGCGCGCGTGTGCAGGAAATGGGCCCGTTCGTTGGCACGGCTAAGTTCAGGGCTGAGGAGCATCTGTGCCCTCAGCCAGGAGGGAGCAATATGGCCACTTTCGATTATCTTTCTGTCATTCAGTATTTCCGCAATGGAGAAAGCATCAATTTCTCCCGGGATGAATTTCTGGATACAACCGGGCAACTTGATGACGGAGAAACCGTCGGCCCGGAATCGGCGACCTTTGAAGCTGGCGATACCTTTGACTTTCTGATCACAAACGAAATCGCTGCGGTTTCTCCCAGAGGGGGATACACGCCGGGCGAAACCGTGACGCTGAACTACTACGGGACTTACGACGAAAACGGCATCACCTATGTGGTGCTCGCGGATCCGGATGATCCGGACGTTGGCTTTTTCTTCAGCCCTGTGGACTCCGAGACCGCCTTTGACAGTGGCTTGGACAAAACCGTCAGCCTTGATGACATTGACCAAGGCGATTTCACCGTCTGTTTCGCCGAAGGCACCATGATCGCCACGCCGGATGGGGCGCGGGCCGTGGAAACGCTTGCGATTGGCGACAGGATCCTTACTGCCGATGGGCGCGAGATCGGCGTGAAATGGGTCGGGCGGCAGACGGTCAGCAAGCAGTTCACGCCGGAAACCCGCTTCCGCCCGGTGCGCGTTCGCGCCGGGGCGCTTGGCGAAGGCGTGCCAAACGCCGACCTCACCGTCACACCCGATCACGCGCTGATGATCGACGGTTTCGCCATCAACGCCAGCGCGCTTGTGAACGGCACCTCAATCGACTGGGTGCCGATGCGTGAGTTGGCCGATCGCGTTACCTATTTCCACATTGAAACCGACGAACATGATGTTGTTCTTGCAAACAACACCCCTGCAGAGACATTCGTCGATTACGTCACACGCCGCCGGTTCGACAATTTTGCCGAGTACCGGGCCCTCTACGGTGACGAAGACGCCATCATCGAGATGAGCACCCCGCGGATCTCGGCGGCCCGGCTCGTGCCAAGGACGATCCTGAGCCGTATCGGCAATCGTGGCGCCGCATAGTTTGCCGAACATCATCGGTCGTGCTCGGACGTTTTCACCCCGACCATAACATATGCTTTTGGGTCAGCCTTTGCAGTACCCTAATGACACCAAGCCTGTTCCCTAAGCGATCTGGGGTGAATGAGTACGCAACTTGCAGGCATTCGGTCTGGTCGACTTGACAGTTTCGGCAGCGACCGTTCTTCTGAGGATATACACAACTGTCGGAGCCGGGCCTTCGGCGGAACATTGGAATTAGCGCGCATACTCTCGCAGGATTGAATTGCTCCACACGAGGTGCGGAATATTATTGTTTGTAAGTGCTCTCAGCACACTCAGTAATGAGGACTCGATATGGCTACCTTCGATTATCAATCCGTGATTTTCTATGACCGCGATGGCGGCAGCAGCAACTTCTCGTTCACCAATGATTTCCTCGACCAAAGCGGAACACTGGACGACGGGGATGTGGACAACACGTTCGAGAGCGGCGACGATTTTCAGTTCGAGATCACGCAGGCCATCAAAGATGCCTTCCCGGACATAACCATCCCGGTCGGTACGACCGTGACCTTGGATTACTTCGGCACCTACGAGCAGGATGGTATCACCTATGTCGTGCTTGAGTACGCGGACAACCCGGATATCGGCTTCATCTTCAGCCCCGAAGATGCGGACACGTCTTTCGATCACCTCGACAAGACCATCGACGTCAGCGAAATCAACCAAGGCGATTTCACCGTCTGTTTCGCCGAAGGCACCATGATCGCCACGCCGGCTGGGGAACGGGTCGTGGAAACGCTTGAGATCGGCGACAGGATCCTTACTGCCGATGGGCGCGAGATTGGCGTGAAATGGATCGGGCAGCAGACGGTCAGCAAGCAGTTCACCCCGGAAACGCGCTTCCGTCCGGTGCGCATCCGCGCCGGGGCGCTTGGCGATGGCGTGCCAAACGCCGACCTGACCGTCACGCCTGATCATGCTCTGATGATCGACGGCTTTGCCATCAACGCCAGTGCGCTGGTGAACGGCACCTCGATCGACTGGGTGCCGATGGGTCAGCTGGCGGATCGCGTCACCTATTTCCACATCGAAACAGACACCCATGATGTCGTCCTCGCGAACAACACTCCGGCGGAGACATTCGTCGACTACGTCACGCGGGGCCGGTTCGACAATTTTGCCGAGTACCGGGCCCTCTACGGGGATGAAGACGCCATAACCGAAATGAGCACGCCAAGGATCTCTGCAGCCCGGCTCGTGCCGCGGACGATTCTGGATCGTATCGGCAAACGTGCCGTCGCCTGACCAGCCACATAGCGCGGACGCCAACCCTGTCGCTCTGCATTTGCTAGCAGCAGCGAAACCGTTGGCGGCTGCCACGCTGGAACCTGATGTAGACCCGGCGACCCGGCGGGGATTGTGTCTAGCCCTGCGCGGCGCTGAGTTTCCCGACCTATCGGCGCAACTGCGGAAATTCCCAACGGAGCAGGCGACGCAAGAAAGACAGGTCAACCTGTCGGAAATTAGGCGGCCCTTGAGCCTCGCGGCGAAGGCGTTGTTGGGTTCCTCAGATGACACGCCTCTGGTTTCTATGACGTGGCGCGGCATCGCCAAGGCTCTGAACGCACTTCGGGTCCATGGCCTCGCGCAGAAACTCTACCGTGCGCTTCTGGCCCGCCAACCCGACGATCTGCTCGTCGCGGGCGAATTGGCCGATCTGCTGATCGAACGGGGCCAATTCAGACGTGCCGAGCGTGTTTTGACCAGGGCGGAAGCCCTTGGCCCAACCGCTCCGGACTTTGCCGAACGCCGCCTTCGGTTGCAGGTGATGACGGGCGAAAGCTTCTCGGCGGCGGCGAAACTCGATGAGCTGATCGCAACAGGGCAAGCCAGCCCGGGCCTTCTTTGCCTGCGTATTACGGCCGAACTCAATCTCGGGCAGGCGCGGCGGGCCCTCAAGATGGCACAGGGCTGGCGCAAGAAATACCCTGACCATAAGGGCCTTCTGCTCAAGAAGATCGACGCCGAAATCGCCTGCAAAGCGTTCGAAAGGGCGCACGACAGCCTCAGGCTGGCCTTTGCAACCTTCGGTTCAGAAACCAGCCTGACGCTTCAGGAAGCACGGCTGAAACGGGCTGAGGGCGATTTCGGCGCGGCGCTTGCGCTTGTCCAGCGCCTGAAAGAGGGTTCGACTGATCCTAGGGTGAATATGGAACTCGGGCGGGTTTACAGCGCCTTGGGCCGTTCGGACGATGCTGCGCTGGCCTTCCGTAGCGTGTTGGAGCGGGACCGAATGCACCGGCCAGCGACGATTGCGATGGTCGAGCTCTCCATTGCCTCGGAGGGCAGAGACTACTCTGAGGCTCGGTTCAAACAAACGCTGTCGGATTTTCCCGACGACGTGGAGTTGCAGGCGAAATATGCCTCGGGCCTGACCCGCGCAGGCCGGGAAAAGGAAGCAGAGCATACCTGCCGTAAACTTCGAAAACACGTCCCGGAGCACATCGGCGTCGGTGCCGAACTCGCACGCTTGTTGTTGATCCGCGGCGCGCCCCGACGGGCGCGACAGGTTCTTTACGATCTCCTGAATATGGCCCCGGAGAACCCGGCTCTACTTCTTTTGAACACTGAAGTGTTGTTGGAACTGGAAGGCCCAAAAACTGCTGAAAAATGGCTATCTGACCGCATCGAAATCGCGGAACAAAATTTGGCCGAGGCCCATGCGCCGAAAGCGGGGCCGGACCCCCGTGCACTTCTCCAACTGGCCGAACTGAACCTTCAAACTGGCCATTCGGACCGCGCGGCAGCCTACCTTGATTGCGCCAGCCGACAGGGTGTGCCGGGAGACACGGCGTTTTGGTTGCGCGCATTGCAAGCCGGGCTTTCGTTGCGAAACGAGGAGATCGCCGCGCTGGCCCTCAAGCAGGTGTTTTCGATGCCCACACTAAGAAGCGGGCCGGCACTCGCGGTTCTGGAAGCGGTCCGCACGACAACGTATGACCAGACAGCGCGAAGCTTGGCGGCCCAACTCGCCACGCAGGTTTTGGCCGCAGATCGGGCACGTTTCGACATCGGGGTGGCTTTTCGCCTTGAAGGGCCGGTAGCGGCACTCAAGACGGCGAAGCAGTGTCTTCCAATCGTATCGGCGTGGAACGATGCCTTACTGAAGGCACGGTTGCTGCATGCCGCTGGAACCCGCATATTGGGGGTTAGATATCTGCAACGCGCGATCCAGGTCTGGCCTGAGGTGCTCGCGTTGCGATTGCTCTGTGCAGAGATGTGCATGGAGATCGGGCGTTATGATGCGGCCCAAGACGCCTTGAGCGGGATCAGCCAATCCTTGGGAGACGAGCGGGTCGCAGCGGCCACGGCAAGGATGCTCGCAGAAACCGGGCAATTTGATCAAGCGCTCTCAACCGTTGAGAAGGTAGCGCGTAGCGCCTGCACGCGCGCGACAGCGGAACTTGGCCTGCGCATAAGTCTGACAATGGGCGATCTGCCCGCAGCGGAACGTTTCTCCGACCGTCTGAAAACCATCCCGACCGGTCAACGCAGCTACCACGCGCATTTTCAGAGCTCGATGCTTGGCGCCCAGCTCAACGAATTGCGGATATTGAACCGGGTGCCGGAGGAGGCGGATCCAACCAGCTTTTTCCTTCCTGCGAAATCCGTGGTGGCGCAATGGCGGCCGGACAGGGATACAGCGGACCAGACCGGTGAGCCGATTCCGCACCGCATCTGGCAATATTGGGATGCGCGCGTAGTCCCGCCGATGATCGGCTCCTTGATGGAGGATTGGCGGGAAAGCGGGTTTGCCTATCGCCGCTTCGATCTCCACAGCGCCTTGTCCTTCCTCTCCGAGGGCTTCGGAAAGGACTTCGTGAAAGCCTTCCGCCTCACCAGCCACAAGGCGGAAGCGGCAGATTTCTTCCGCCTTTGCCTTCTTCTGAAGGAGGGTGGTGTCTACATCGATGCCGACGACCGGCGCATCGGTGATCTGGAAGCTTTCCTGGCGGACAAGCGCGGCTGCGTGCTGTTCCGGGAACCCTGGGGCGCGCTTGCCAACAACGTGATCATCACGAGCCCGGATCACCCGGTTATGGCCACGGCTGTCGGAATGGCGCTGCGCTCCCTTCTTGCCCGCGAGCACGACAACACCTGGGCCAAGACAGGGCCGGGCCTTCTGACCCGCGCCGCGGCAAGCGCCATCGGCGCCCGTCGGGAAGACGTGGAAGCCGCCGTGCTGCAGATCCTGCCGCAGAGCGTGTTGGCCCCGGTCGTCGGAACGCATCTTGCCCTGCCCTACAAGGCGACCTCAGCCTATTGGAACTGGAGCGGCGCACACAGGCTGCCGCCGGCCGTTGAACAGGTGATCCAAACGGCCGCCGGGTGATCTCCTCTGGTTAGAACTTGCCGGAGTTGCCCCAGCTGTCGCGCGGGCCGATCTCTTCTTCGTTCATCCAGTGCTCCGCGATGCGGCCTTCCGCGATCCGGTAAAGGTCGAACACCGCGATGTCGCGCCCGTTGGCGTGACGCTTGCCGTAGGTCACCACGAAATCCCCCTGCCCGATCACGCGGAAGAGCATTTCATACTGGCCGCAGGCCTCCGACGCGAGCCAATCCGCCAGCCCGTCGCGCCCTGCGCCAATGCCCGGTGCGTGCTGGATCAGCCCTTCGGCGACGAAGTCACCGATCCGATCCAGGCTTTCGCCCTGCCGGATCTGCTTGGTGAACTCCAGCACCAGCGCCTTGTTGGCCTCGGTGTCCGCGCTGGCGTCCACCTCTTGCGGGCCGCCGACCATATCCTGCTCGGAGGCGATCTGCGCCTCATAGGGGGCGATCGTGTCCCAATGCTCAAGGATCAAGCCCTCGGTGTCGGTGTAGAACATGTCCATCGTCACCCATTGCGCCGCGCCCTCGTTGAGCGATTGATAGGCGCTGCAAAACACCCAGCGACCATCCTGAAACAGCTTCACGAGGCGGATGTCGCGCTTGGGGTTGCGGGCGAGGAAGGGCTCGAAGAAGGCCAGAAAGCCCTCGGCCCCATCGGCCACGCCGGTGGAATGCTGGGTGTAGCGATGCCCGGTGCAAGCCAGTACGGCCGCCCGCGCGTTGCCCCCGGCGATGCCCTCCATGTAGATCCGGCGGACGTTCTCAAGTGCTTTGGTCATCTGAAATCTCTCCCTCTGGCAATCGCGGACCGGCCCTCAAAGGCTGAAGGCCGGCCCCCTGATCCGTCAAGCCTGATCCGTCAAGCCTGATCCGTCAGGCCTGCTCAGGCCTTGCCGTGAAAGGCCTGGCTGATGGCGAAACTGTCCTCGAACCAGTGCCAGAGCACCACCTGCCCGTCGCGCACCTTGGCGCGCAGCGCGAAGGAGAAGACGCCGGTTTCCTGCCCCGACTGCGTGGTGATCCCGTTCATCCGGCCAAAGACGGCCACGGTATCGCCCGAGGCAAAGGCGTCGGTGTTTTCCCAGAGCGTGGTTTGCAGGTTCGCACCGAAGACGCAGAGGAAGGCGAAGATAGCTTCCTTGCCGCGTGTCTCCCCGATCCAGGGCAGCGAGGCATCGCCCTCGTTGTGCCAGACCATGTCATCGGCCATCAGCTTGTTCATGGCCTCTATGTCGCCGCTGCCCATGGCCTGCATGAAACCCATCACGGTGTCGAAAGAGGCTTTGCTTGTGTCGTCCATTTCCTGTGCTCCTGCCTGTGTTGCGAGGATGGCGGCCAATGCGCCCGCCAGCGTGGTGGAAAGAAAATCCCTGCGGTTCATGACTGTCTCCCGGTGCTGGGCGCGTCAGAACTTGCCGGCTTCGTTGTGGGGCGCATCGGCGCCGGGCATCGGGGCGATCACGTCCCAATGCTCCACGATCAGCCCGTCTTCGAGGCGGAACAGATCGTAGAAGGCCTGCGGATCTTCACCGAAAGTGCCTTCCGACATCGCCAGCACGAAATTGCCCTCACCGATCACGTGGTGGATCTTTGAATACTCCATCGAGATCCCCTTTTCGGCCATCTGCGCCATGAAGGCGCCAAAGCCTTCCAGCCCATCGGCAACCATCGGGTTGTGCTGGATGTAGGTCACCGGCGAGATGTAATCAGTGATGTTGATTTCCTCATGGGTGATCAGCCCCTTGGTGATGAACTCCGTCACCTTGGCCTTGTTGGCCTCGGTCTGGTCCAGATCGGTGATTTCCGTCGCGCCGTCGATCGGCGTGCGGCCCGAAGGATTGGGCGCGGCTTCGGGGATCAGGTTGTCCCAATGCTCCACGATCTTGCCGTTCTCGACGCGGAACACGTCAAAGGCGATCATCGGCGTGGGCCCGAAGCCTTCGTAGCGGCCATGGAAGGCGACCATGTCGCCATCGGCGATGACGCGGGCGAAATCGGCCTTGAAGCTGCCGGAGGCTGAAAGCTGCGCGATCAGCCCTTTCAGCGCCTCAGCGCCGTTGGGCACGTCGGGGTTGTGCTGGATGTAGCCCGGATCGAAATAGCGATCCACGGCCTCTGCGTTGCCCTTGGCCAGCGTTTCGGTCAGCGCCTCGATGGCGAAGGCCTTCACGTCTGCACTCTCGGCAAAGGCGGCCGGTGCGGTGGCGATCAGGGTTGCGGCGGCAATCGTTCTCAAAGTCATTGGTCAATCTCCCGGTGATGGGCACTAGGCCCGGTGGCGGGAAATCTATTGACGGGGCGGAAATCACATAAGTAGATCAATCCGGACCATTCAATTCCGCTGAGGCGAACAATGATCGACAAGCTCCGCAGCATCGCGCTGTTTGCGACCGTGGTGGAACAGGGCAGCTTTCGCGGCGCGGCGCTGCACCTTGGGCTGGCGCCCTCGCGGGTGAGCGAGACGGTCTCGGGGCTTGAGGCGGATCTGGGGGTGACGCTGCTCTATCGCTCCACCCGGCAGCTTTCCCTGACGCAGGAGGGCCGGGTGCTGTTTGAAAAGGCGCAGGCCATGCTGGCGGCGGCGGAAAGCGGGCTCGACGCGGTGAGCCCCATGGCCGGTGAGCCGCGCGGCAGCCTGCGGCTGACGGCCCCCGCCTTCGTGACGCAGACGGAGCTGATCGACCGTTTCGCCACCTACGCCAAGCGCTTTCCGCGCGTCGATCTGGACATCGATTTCTCCGACCAGCCGCGCGATCTGATCGGCGGTGGCTTCGATGTGTCGATCCGGGCAGGCTGGCTGGAGGACAGCGCCCATCTGGCGCGCAACATCGGCAGCGCGGAGCGGCTGTTGGTGGCCAGCCCGGATTACTTTGCCGCCCGCCCCACGCCCACGCACCCGCGCGATCTGGCCGAATGGGACTGGATCCGCTTCGCCCTGCGCCCCGCCCAGACCGAGATGATCGGGCCTGATGGTGCCAAGGCGAGCGTGCTGGGGAAATCGGCGCTCTCCGTCAATTCCGCCAGCGCGCTCTACGAGTTCGCCGCGCGCGGGCTGGGGCTGTCGGTGATCCCCGAACACCTCGCCTGCCGGGGCTTTTCACGCGGCGAGCTTGTCCATGTTCTGCCCGAATGGGGCGTGAAGCCGCTGGGCTTCTACGCCGTCTGGCCCGACCAATCCCGCCGCGAGAACCTGACGCTCCACTTTGTGCGTTTCCTCGCGGACGAAGCCCCCGGGGCGAAAGCGTGAGGTTTACTCGGCCGGGGCAAACCCGGTGATCAGCTGACGCAGGCCGATGGCCGCGCCAATGAAGATCGACACAAAAGCCACGGGCGCGCTGTAGGCCAGAACCGAGAAGGCCGAGATCCCCTGCCCAACGCTGCAGCCCACCGCGAGGATCGCACCGGGGCCCATAAGAGCAGCACCAAGGATTTGGCGGCGCAGCTCGCGCGGATCCTCGCAGGCTTCCCAGCGGAAATGGCCGCGCGAATAGGAGCCAAGACAGGCCCCCAGCACCACGCCCACAACGGAGCCAACGCTGAAGGAAAGCGTGTTCCCGGAGGCTGTCATCGCGTAGTAGATCGTATCGCCGATCGGCGCAGCGAAGGAGTGGGTTTCAACAGGCTCAGCCTCAAACCCGGTGGTGGCGATCCAATAGGTTCCGACCCAACCGGATACGATCGCAAGGCCCACAACAGCGCCCCAGATGATGCGAGAGGGTTCCTCAAGCATCGATTTACGCGCCGCGCCCCAGAGCACCAGCGCGCCACCGATGAGCGCGCCGGAAACAAGCGGCGACACCCCTGCCCGCACCGACATCCATTGGCTTATCCCCTGCGGGGTGGTGGCGCCCTCCTCCACCGGAAACAGCCACACACGGGCATGAGCCAGCGGGCCGGACATCACCACATAGGCCGAAAGCCCCATCACGATGACGATCATGAAAGAGCGCAGATCCCCCCCACCAAGCCGGGCCAGAGCGCCGTAGCCGCAATTGCCACTGAGGGCCATGCCATAGCCGAACAGAAGCCCGCCGACGATGGTGCCAAGCGGATTCCAGATCCGGTCCAGATAGGCCGTGGCCTCAGGCTCCAGCCCGCCAGCCGCCATGGCAAGATGGGTGCCGATCACGGCAACCCCTATGGCCACGAACCACATGCGCAGCCGCCGGTCATCGCTGCCGTAGAGGTAGTCTTCGATGGCCCCGAGCGTACAGAACCGGCCAATCCGGGCCGCAAGCCCAAGGGCAATGCCACCGATGAGGCCGATAAGGGCCACCGCATTGGCTTCTCCGATCAGATCGAGCATCCCGCGCCTCCTCCCAAAAGCCGGAACAAGGTCTGCGGTGGCGCTACTCGGCCTTGCAGAACAATTCGTAGACAACTTCCATGATTTGGCGCGGGCGGTCATCTGTCAGACTGTAGTAGATCGCCTTGCCCTCGCGGCGCGGCGTTACCAGCCCTTCCAGACGCAGGCGGGTCAACTGCTGAGACACCGCGGCCTGCCGTGCCGAGAGGAGCTTTTCCAGCTCGGTCACGGATTTCTCACCGGTGGCCAGATGGCAGAGGATCATCAGCCGCCCTTCGTGGCTGATCGCCTTCAGGAAATTCGACGCCGCCTGCGCGTTCTCCATCATCCGGTCCATGTCTTCGGCGCACATGTTCTCATCGAACACCGGCAAGCGGGACTTTGATGGGCGTGAGGCGTTTTCCTGTGTCATATGCAATGTCATAAGGCTTTACCCGTTATCGTCAAAGGCAATTTCGGCGTCCGTCAGCATGACCTGCAGCAAACCCCAGAAGAAATCTTCGCCCGGATAGCCCTCGATGCGGCTCACCTCCACTCCGTCATGCGCAAGGACGAACGTCGGGCTGAAAGCGATCCGGCGGGCAAGCTCAAGCCCATCGGGCGGCGCACGCAGGTCGAACCGCTCCAGCGGTGCGGCGCGCCCCTCCGGCGTTTTGGCGTAGATGCCACCGATCTCCCGGTTCCATTGCGCGCAATAGGGGCAGCCCGGTTCTTCCGCCATGAACAGCCGCGTCTCGGCCATGCTGGCGGAAGGCAGCCAGATCAGCGCCACAAGGGCGAGCAACACCCGTCTTCGTATCATCGCCAAGCCAATCCCGATCCAATCCCGATCCAATCCCACGATTGACGCAGGTTCTTCTATGATCATAATTTAATATGCGAATATTTCAAGACGAGGAATCGGCCGCATGTTTGACGTGAGCTTTCTGGCTGCATTCGCGGCTGGCCTTCTGTCTTTCCTGTCGCCCTGCATTCTGCCGATCGTGCCGTTCTACCTGAGCTATCTGGCGGGCGTGGGCATGAACCAGATCTCTTCGGGGGCCGAGATCACGGGCGCAGTCCGGCTCCGCGCCTTCCTCGCGGCGTCCTGCTTTGCGCTTGGCGTGATCACGGTTTTCATCGGGCTCGGCGCAACGGCCACGGCCTTCGGGCAGATGGTGCGGGAGTATTTCGACATCCTGCGCTGGATCGCTGCCGCCCTCATCATCGCCATGGGGCTGCATTTCCTCGGTGTGATCCGCATCGGATTTCTGTATCGCCAGTTTCGCTCGGACGCCGGCGATGCACGGAAAGGCGGCCTGCTAGGCGCTTATGTGATTGGCCTCGCCTTTGCGTTTGGCTGGACGCCCTGCGTCGGCCCGGTTCTGGCCGCGATCCTGTTCACCGCCGCCGGACAGGACACCGCGGGCCAGGGCGCAGCGCTGCTGTTCACCTACGGGTTGGGCATGACACTCCCCTTCATCGCCGCTGCGCTGTTCATCGGCCCCTTCATGCGCTTCATGGCGCGCTTCCGCCGCCACCTGCCGCTGGTTGAGAAGCTGATGGGCCTGCTGCTGATCCTCTTTGGCGTGCTCATTGCCACCAACGCCGTCAACTACATCGCCCAATGGATGCTGGAACACATTCCGTGGTTCGGCTCAATCGGATAGCCCGAAAAGGAGAGATCTCATGAAACGCCGGACGTTTACAACCCTCGCCGCCGCCTGCGCCCTGCTCTGGGCCCCGACGCTTTCAGCCGTTGAACTGGGGGACGACGGCCTGCACAAGGCACCGTGGATGCGCGATACGTTCAAGGATCTGGCGGAGGATCTGGCCGAGGCAAACGCGGAAGGCAAGCGCCTGCTGCTGCTGGTCGAACAACGCGGCTGCATCTATTGCACCAAGATGCACGAAGAGGTCTTCGTCGTGCCCGAGATCGCACGCTACATCGAAGAGAATTACTTCGTCGTTCAGATCAACATGTTCGGCGATGTCGAAGTGACAGACTTCGACGGTGAGGCCCGCTCGGAGAAGGACATGGTCCGGCGCTGGGGCGCGCTGTTCACCCCGACGATGATCTTCCTGCCATCCGCCGTCGGTGAGGGTCAGACCGCTGCGGAAGCGGCGGTTGCAACCATGCCCGGGGCCTTTGGCAAGGGCACGACGCTTGATCTGCTCACTTGGGTGAAAGAGGAGCTTTATCAACAGGATGAGCCTTTCCAGAAGTATCACGCGCGCATGATCGAAGCCCGGCGGAACTAGGGGAAATGCTGCAGGTGCAACATATAGAATAATTCATGTAAATGAATTTGTTGTTGCGTGAATCGGATTTGTGTGCCCAAGTATACGGACACCGAGCTTAGGGAGGGCTCATGTCTCGATTTGCCAGCATCCTCTGCGCAGCAACGATCTGTGCCACGGCCAGCAGCGCCGAAACCGTTCAGCCGACCGATGTCGCCTTTGCCGATGGGGCGGTTGAAATATCGCTCACCGGAACGCCGGGAAACCCTGACTCCGGGGCCGAGATCATGAACAAGGGTGCCGGCAACTGCATCGCCTGCCACCAGGTCAGCGCGCTGAGCCACCTGCCGTTCCACGGAGAGATCGGACCGCCGCTCGATGGCGTCGCGGATCGCTGGAGCGAGGCGGAACTACGCGGCATCGTCGCCAATGCGAAGATCATGTTCGAAGGCTCGATGATGCCGTCCTTTTACAAGACGGATGGCTTCACGCGGCTTGGCAATGCCTACACCGGCAAGGCCCACGAGGGCGATGTCGCCCCGCTGCTCGAAGCCCAGCAGATCGAAGACGTCGTCGCCTACCTGATGACGCTCAAGGAAGAGTAAGAGATCCAATTTCGGAGGAATCCCATGCAACTGACACGGCGCAACATGCTGCTGGGCAGCTCCGCCACGCTGGCCGTAGCCGCGTTCGGTGGCCTGCCTGCTGCAGCATCGCTGGCGGAAGACGCCATTGCGAAAATGACGGGCGGAGCGGCGGCCGCTGAAGGGGCGCTGACGATCAACGCGCCTGAAATCGCGGAAAACGGCAACACGGTGCCGATCGAGGTCGACGCTCCGGGGGCGGTGATGGTGTCCGTCTTTGCGGACGGCAACCCCACGCCCGCCGTCGCGACGTTCAAGTTCGGCCCGCTGGCCGCGTCCCGCACCGCCTCCACCCGCATCCGTTTGGCCAAGACCCAGAACGTGATCGCTGTGGCCGAGATGGGAGACGGTTCGTTCCAGCAGGCTTCGGCCAATGTGAAGGTGACCATCGGCGGCTGCGGCGGCTGAGGCTTTAGACGAGGAGAAAGAACATGGCATCTGGTGTGAAACCCCGCGTCAAGGTCCCGAAAACGGCCTCCGCCGGCGAAGCGATCACGATCAAGACGCTGATCAGCCACAAGATGGAGAGCGGCCAGCGCAAGGATGGCGATGGCAATCCCATTCCGCGCTCGATCATCAACCGCTTCACGGCCGACTTCAACGGCCAGAACGTGATCGACGTGATCCTTGAGCCCGCGATCTCGACGAACCCCTATCTCGAATTTGCGGCCACCGTCCCGGAAGCGGGTGAATTTACCTTCACCTGGTTCGACGACGACGGCTCTGTCTACGAAGAAAAGAAAGCCATCGCCATCGGCTGAACCGTCGGCATCTGGGAGGAGGACACATGGAAAGAACAGGACGCTTCCGCCGGAGCCTTCTGCTGGGCGCTGCCTGCGGAACGCTCGCGCTCGGCGCACAGGCAGACCCGGACGAGGATCAGCTCGTGATCAACGAGGAGATCGAGATCGTCACCGAGGTCGAGGCCCCGGCGCATATGGAGAACGTGCGCACCATCTATTCGGGCTGGCGTTTCCGCTCTGACGAAACGCAGGCCGTTCAGATGGATGATTTCGACAACCCTGCAATGCTCTGGGTCGAAACGGCCGCGGAAGTCTGGGAGACAGCCGAGGGCAGCGAAGGCAAGGCCTGCGCGTCCTGCCACGAGGGGGCCGAGAGCATGGCCGGCGTGAAGGCCGTCTATCCCAAGTGGAACGAGGCCGCGGGCGAAGTGCGCACGATCGAGATGCAGATCAACGATTGCCGCGAGAACCGCATGGGCGCCGAAGCGTGGAAATACAACGGCGGCGACATGACCAATATGGTCGCGCTGTTGGCATCTGTGTCCCGCGGGCTGCCAGTGAACGTCGCGATCGACGGGCCCGCCGCCGAGACGTGGGAGCAAGGCAAGGACATCTACTACACCCGCTACGGGCAACTGGAGCTGTCTTGTGCGAACTGCCACGAAGACAACTACGGCATGATGATCCGGGCCGACCACCTGAGTCAGGGCCAGATCAACGGGTTCCCGACCTATCGTCTGAAAAACACCAAGCTCAACTCGGTTCATGACCGCTTCAAGGGCTGTGTACGTGACACCCGCGCCGAGACCTTCTCTCCCGGCTCGCCGGAGTTTGTGGCGCTTGAGCTTTATGTCACCTCGCGCGGCAACGGGCTGAGCGTGGAAGGCCCCAGCGTCCGCAACTGATCCGGAAATAGCCCTGCCCGCTGTCGGGTGGGGCTTTTTCACACATTAATAATTCAAATATGCGAATGTGAATCAAGGAGCGCGATCGCGATGATTTCCCGGAGAGATTTCCTGCAGGTTGGCATGGCGGCCAGCGCCCTTCTGGGCAGTTCCGGCTTTGGCAACTGGGCCCGGCTTGCCGCGCAGCAGAAGCTTTCGCAGGACGATCTTCTGGCCTTCGAGACCTTCGGCAATGTCTCCCTGATCCACATCACGGACATCCACGCCCAGCTCAAGCCGATCTATTTCCGCGAGCCCTCGGTGAACCTTGGCGTGGGCGCCAACAAAGGCGCCGTGCCCCATGTGACGGGTGCGGATTTCCGCAAGCTCTACGGCATCGAGGATGGCAGCCCCAGCCACTACGCACTGAGCTCCGGCGATTTCGCCGCGCTGGCGCAGGGCTATGGCCGGGTCGGCGGGCTCGACCGGGTGGCCACCGTGATCAACGCCATCCGCGCCGATCGCCCGGACGCGATCCTGCTGGACGGCGGCGACACATGGCATGGCTCCTACACCTGCCTCAAGACGCAGGGCCAGGACATGGTCAACGTCATGAACGCGCTCAAACCGGATGCGATGACCTTCCACTGGGAATTCACCCTCGGCAGCGAACGGGTGCAGGAGATCGTGGAGAACCTGCCTTTCGCAGCCCTTGGTCAGAACATTTTCGACGCAGAATGGGATGAGCCGGCCGAACTGTTCCCGCCCTACAAGATGTTTGAGCGCGGCGGCACCAAGATTGCCGTGATCGGGCAGGCCTTCCCCTATATGCCGATCGCCAACCCGGGCTGGATGTTTCCGGAATATGCTTTCGGCATCCGCGATGAGAACATGCAGGCGATGGTCGATGAAGTCCGTGGCATGGGGGCGGAATGCGTTGTGGTGCTGAGCCACAACGGTTTCGACGTCGACAAGAAGATGGCCGGCATTGTCTCCGGCATCGACGTGATCCTCTCTGGCCACACCCATGACGCCCTGCCGGAACCGGCGCTCGTCGGGCAGACGATCATCGTGCCCTCGGGCTCCAACGGCAAATTCGTCTCCCGCGTGGATCTGGACATCCGGGACGGGCGCATGATGGGCTATCGCAGCAAGCTGATCCCGATCTTCTCGGACGTGATCTCGCCGGACCCGGAGGTCGCGGCGCTGATCGACGCCGAGCGCGCGCCGTTCCTTGCGGAGATGGAGGAGGTGATCGGACAGACCGAGAGCCTTCTGTACCGGCGTGGCAATTTCAACGGCACATGGGATGATCTGATCTGCGATGCGCTGCTGTCAGAACGCGACGCCCAGATTGCCCTGAGCCCCGGCGTACGCTGGGGGCCGAGCCTGATCCCCGGCCAGAACATCACCCGCGAAGACATCTACAACGTCACCTCCATGACCTACGGCAAGGCGTACCGCTCTGAAATGACGGGGGACTTCCTGAAGATCGTGCTGGAAGACGTGGCCGACAACATTTTCAACCCCGATCCCTATTACCAGCAGGGCGGCGACATGGTTCGGACCGGTGGGCTTGGCTACCGGATCGACGTGAGCAAACCGCAGGGCGAGCGGATCAGCGACCTGACCCTGCTTTCCACGGGCGAGGCCATCGACCCAGCCAGCAGCTACACCGTAGCGGGCTGGGCCTCGGTCAACGAAGGCACCGAGGGGCCGGAGATCTGGGACGTCGTGGAAAATCACATTCGCGGCCTTGGCACCGTCACGGTGCAGGACAACACCAGCGTCGAAGTCGTCGGCGTATGAGACGAAGGTTTGAGGAGAATTCACGCATGAGCGATGCATTGAAGCCCCCATCCCGGCGTGCCTTCCTGAGGGGAAGCGCCGCAGCGGCGGCCGGAGGCCTTGCCGCAGGGGCGGCACGGGCCAGCGGCCCCGATCCGCTGATCACGGAGGTGCAGGACTGGGCCTCCTCCACGGGTGAGGGCGTCGACGCAACCCCCTACGGCCTGCCGATCGAGTTTGAAAGCGATGTCGTGCGGCGCAACGTGCCGTGGCTGACGGCAGATCCAATCTCTTCGATCAACTTCACACCGATCCACGCGCTGGACGGCACGATCACCCCACAGGGCTGCGCGTTCGAGCGCCATCACTCCGGTGCCATCGAGCTGCGCAAGGAAGATTACCGACTGATGATCAACGGCCTGGTGGACCGTCCGCTTGTCTTCACCTACGCCGATCTCGAACGCTTCCCGCGCGAAAACCACGTCTATTTCTGCGAATGCGCCGCCAACACCGGCATGGAATGGGCCGGGGCGCAGTTGAACGGGGTGCAGTTCACCCACGGCATGATCCACAACATGGAATATACCGGCATCCCCCTGCGCACCCTTCTGGCCGAAGCGGGGCTCGCGGCGGCCGGAGATCTGGCCGACAAATGGGTCTACGTGGAAGGGGCAGATGCCTCCTCCAACGGCCGTTCGATCCCGATGGAAAAAGCGCTGGATGACGTGCTTGTCGCCTTCAAGGCCAACGGCGAGGCCCTGCGCAAGGAGCACGGCTACCCGGTGCGCCTCGTGGTGCCGGGCTGGGAAGGCAACATGTGGGTCAAATGGCTGCGCCGCATCGAGGTGACGGATGCCGCCGTGGAAAGCCGCGAGGAAACCTCCAAATACACCGACGTGCTGGCCGATGGCGTGGCCCGGAAATGGACATGGGTGATGGATGCGAAATCCGTCATCACCTCGCCCAGCCCACAGGCCCCCATCACCCACGGCCCCGGCCCTCTGGTGATCTCCGGCCTTGCGTGGTCCGGCCACGGTCAGATCACGCGGGTGGATGTCTCCAAGGATGGCGGCATCACCTGGGAAACCGCGCGTCTGGGCAAGCAGGGCGACAGCAAGGCCCTGACCCGCTTCTACCTCGACACCGAATGGGGGGGCGAGGAGATGTTGCTACAGGCCCGCGCAATTGACGAGACCGGCTACGTCCAGCCCACCAAGGCGCAGCTGCGCGAGGTGCGCGGCGAGAATTCCATCTACCACAACAACTGCATCCAGACATGGTTCGTGAACGCGGAAGGAGTCGCTGAGAATGTCGAAATCTCCTAACATCCTCCTTCCCGCCCTCGGCATCACCGGGCTCTTTCTTGGCGTGGCCTATGGTGTGAACACACGCGGCTACAAGGCCGAGGAAGCCGCTTTGGCGCAGGAGCAGGCCGCAGCGGCAGAGGTCCGCGCACAAAAGACGGCCAACGAGAACGCCGCCCTTCTGGCCCAGATCGCAGAAGTCACCGCACGCGCCGAAAGTGCAGAGGCCATGGCGGCAAGCGGCGGCGGCATCACAGCCCCCGCGCCCGTTGCCGCAGCGGCCTACGGGATTGGCCGGGAGGCGCTGCCGGAAGAGATCACCGCATGGGATGTGGACATCCTGCCGGATGGCCGGGGCCTGCCCGAGGGCCGTGGCGACGTCTTCACCGGCGAGGAAGTCTTTGCCGAGCAATGCGCAGCCTGCCACGGCGATTTCGCGGAAGGCGTGGACAACTGGCCGGTGCTGGCCGGAGGCTTTGACACGCTCGCCGACAAGGACCCCGTGAAAACGGTTGGCTCTTACTGGCCCTATCTCTCCACCGTCTGGGACTACGTCCATCGCTCCATGCCCTTCGGCGCGGCGCAGACGCTGAGCGATGACGATGTCTACGCCATCGTTGCCTACATCCTCTATTCCAACGATCTGGTCGATGAGGACTTCGAGTTGAGCCACGAGAACTTCGCGGCCTTCGAGATGTACAATGCCGAAGGGTTCATCGTCGATGATCGCGCCGAAAGCGAGTATGCGCTCTGGCGCACCGAGCCCTGCATGACGGGCTGCAAGGACAGCGTCGAGATCACCATGCGCGCTTCGGTGCTGGACGTGACACCGGAAGAAACCACCGAGGGCACCACGGACGAGGCCTCCGCAAGCACCGCGCCTGAAGCCGAGGTTCAGGTGGCTTCGGCCGAAGCCGCCGCGCCGGCACAAGACGCCATCGACCCAGTTCTCGTGGCCGCCGGAGAGAAGGTGTTTCGTAAGTGCAAGGCCTGCCACATGGTGGGTGACGGGGCCAAGAACCGCTCGGGACCGCATCTGAACGGCATCCTCGGCCGCGCTTTCGCCGCTGCTGATGGCTTCAAATACTCGAATGCCATGGCGGACGCCGGAGCGGCGGGCCGCGTCTGGGACGCCGAGGCGCTTGCTGGCTTCCTTGCCGCGCCGAAATCCTATCTGAACGGCACCAAGATGAGCTTCGCCGGCCTGAAAGACTCTGCCGACGTGGACGCCGTGATCGCCTATCTCATGAGCTCTGGCGGGCGTTGATATGCGATCGCGGTTGGCTCACGCCGGTCTGCTGGCGCTCCTTCTACCCGCGGGAGCGCCAGCCTTTGGCCAGGCGGGCGATGCGGAGAACGGGCAAGAGATTTTTGCCAAGTGCAAAGGCTGCCACCAGATCGGCGCGGATGCTGTGCATCGTATCGGCCCGCATCTGAATTTCCTGTTTGGCCGCGTTGCCGGCAGCCATGACGATTTCCGCTATTCCAAGAGCTTTCAGCGCCTGAGAAACACCGGGCTGGAGTGGCACGCGGACACGCTGGATGCCTTCTTCGAAAACCCCCGCACCATGGCCAGCGGCACGCGGATGAGTTTTCGCGGCCTGCCGGACGCGCAGGACCGCGCCGATCTGATCGCCTTCCTGCGGCACTATTCTGACGATCCGGCAAACATCCCCGAAGCCGATCCGACGGCGCAGGCCAGCGATCATGACATCGATCCGGCGATCCTCGCGCTAGAAGGTGATGCCGAATACGGCGCTTATCTGAGCGGCGAATGCACAACCTGCCATCAGGCAGCAGGGGGCGACGATGGCATCCCCTCTATCGTGCTCTGGCCCGAGGAGGATTTCGTGATCGCCATGCAGGCCTACAAGAGCAAGACCCGGGCCCACCCGGTGATGCAGATGGTTGCTGGTCGTCTTGGCGATGAGGAGATCGCCGCGTTGGCTGCCTATTTCGCGACACTGGAGGAGTGAACACCGCGTCCGGCACTGAACCAAAAAAGGGAGGAACAACAGATGACATTGAACAGAAGGGCCTTTCTGGGCAGCTCGATGGTCACCGCCGCGGGCCTGGCCGCACCGATGGTGCTGGCCGACGGTCATGGCAAGCCGCGCGTCGTGGTGGTGGGCGGCGGAGCCGGGGGCGCAACCGCCGCACGCTATATCGCCAAAGACAGCAAAGGCGCGGTCGACGTAACCCTGATCGAACCCAGCCGCACCTATTACACCTGCTTCTTCTCGAACCTTTACCTCGGTGGTTTCCGGGATATGGACGATCTTGGCCACAGCTACGGCGGACTCGCCGCGAACGGCGTGAATGTGGTGCATGATTGGGCCGTGGCGGTGGACCGCGACGCCAAGACGGTCAGCCTCGCGGGCGGGGCCGTGCTGCCCTACGACAAGCTGATCCTGAGCCCCGGTATCGATTTCGTGGAAGGCGCTGTTCCGGGGTGGGATGTCTCTGCCCAGAACGCGATGCCCCATGCCTATAAAGCCGGATCGCAAACAGAGCTTCTGAAAGCCCAGTTGAATGCCATGCCGGAAGGTGGAACCTTCGTGATGGTGGCCCCGCCCAACCCCTACCGATGCCCGCCCGGCCCCTACGAGCGGATTTCCATGGTTGCCCACCACCTCAAGGCCAACAATCCGACGGCGAAGATCATTGTGGCCGACCCGAAGGAAAAGTTCTCCAAGATGGCCCTCTTTCAGGAGGGATGGGCGAACCATTACGAAGGTATGGTCGATTGGATCGGGGCCGATTTCGGCGGCGACAACGTGTCGGTGGATCCGGCAGCAATGACCGTGTCGATCGACGGCGAAGTGACAAAGGCTGACGTCTGCAATGTCATCCCGGCCATGAAAGCGGGCCGGATCGCGGAGCTTGCCGGCGTGACCGACGGCAACTGGGCCCCGGTGAACGCGGCCGACATGTCCAGCAAGGCGGACCCGGATGTCCACGTGCTGGGCGATGCCAGCCAGCAGGGCGATATGCCGAAGTCCGGCTTCTCGGCCAACAGCCAGGCCAAGGTCTGTGCCAACGCTGTGCGGGGCGCGCTGACGGGCTCCAAGGTGTTCCCGGCGAAATTCAGCAACACCTGCTGGTCGCTGATCGCCACCGAAGACGGCGTGAAGGTCGGGGCGTCCTACGAGGCGACGCCCGAAAAGATCGCCAAGGTCGACGGGTTCATCTCCGCAACCGGTGAAACCGCAGAGCTGCGCAAGGCGACGTTCCAGGAGTCCGAAGGCTGGTACAGCGGGATCACCGCGGACATGTTCGGCTAAGGCCACTCTCCGCTGCACCTTGAGCCATACGCGAATTGACATGGCTCAAGGTGCAACAAAAGCTCATATGCAAACTTCGGAATAAATCAAAGGAGGAACCACAATGCAACGTCTTGCACTCGCCATCGTGGCCGGGCTCGCCCTGCCCGCCTCGGCCCAGGAGGCCATCACTGTCCCCTTTGACGGCAGTTTCGAAGACGCCCGTTTCGCCGTGGAAAACGCCATTGTCGGCGAAGGGCTGGTGATCGACTACGTCTCCCATGTGGGCGACATGCTGAACCGGACTGGGGGCGATGTGGGGAGCGACGCGGAGATCTTCAAATCCGCTGACATCTTCCTGTTCTGCTCGGCCGTTGTCTCGCGCGCGGTGATGGAGGCCGATCCGATGAACATCCAGCATTGCCCCTATGGCATCTTCGTTGCCGAAACAGGGGATGGCGTGATGATCGGGCACCGAGACTACCCGGATGGTGCCATGGATCAGGTAGAAGCGCTGCTGTCGGGCATCGTGGCCGAAGCGACAGCAGACTAGGTCACCGGCCCGTCAGGCTGGTTTCGGGGTTCCCCAGGCCCTGAGGGCGCGATGCGTCAGCATCGCGCCGATCCACATGCAGAAGACCGCCACCCAGGCCGTCACCGCAAGAATGGCTCCACCCGACATCCCCGCACCCACGGCGCAGCCCCCGGCCAGCATGCTGCCAAACCCCATCAAAGCCCCGCCGATCAGGTAGCGCTCCATTGGGGTATCCGGCTCAAAACGCTGGATCCTCACCTCCCCGCGGAGCGCGGCGACGATCAGCGCCCCAAGGAACACGCCCGGCACAAGGCCAAGGCCGAAGCTCATCGGCAGGTTGGGCGTATTGATCAGGGCCATGAGCGTATCGGCCGATGGGCCCGTGAAGGTGACAGACTGAAGCCCAACCACCTCGAAGGAGGCCTGCGCGATCTGATAGGTGAGCCCCCATCCCAGAAAGACAGCGCCCCCGACGCAAAGCGCAGAGACGGCCTCGGCGCGCGGCAGTTTCACGCGCGCAGCGAAGGCAAGGGCCGCCAGCAGGCAAAGCCCAACGAGCGCAACGAAAGCCGGGAAAAGCGGGGCCTCCGGGCCGATGAAGCGCCGCGCCTGCCCGCCGTCGATGGTCCAGAGCGTGGCAAGGGCGTGCCGCGCCGGTGACAGCACGCCCCGCAACGCGGCCTGCGCCACGAGCGTCAGCACAAGCCCCGTCACGATGGCGCGCAAGTTGCCCGAGGCTGAAAGCACAAGCAGACGGCTTGCGCAGCCGCGCGCAAGGATCATGCCGCAGCCAAACATCAGCCCACCGAGGATCGCGCCGGAGAGGCTCCCCGTTGTGGCCAACTGCCGCGCGGAAGAAACGTCCAGCCAGCCTGCAAGGATCGCGCCCTGCACGAGGGCGAGCGCCGAGAAAAACGCCAGCAGCCAGATCGCGAGGCGCGGGCCGGGGTGCCCGTCCGCCAGCTCCACCGTGGCCGCGCGCAGGCAAAAGCGCGAATGGGCGGCGGCCATACCGAACAGCAGACCGACCCCGCCACCCGCGGCAAGCATCAGCCGCGCCTCTCCGTATCTGTCGATCAGCTCTTCCATGACACCGAGTTCAGCTTCCTCCTGTGGCGGCGCGTTTTGACAGCGTGCAAATCCGCGGCTCAGGCGGGGACGAACCGGTAGTCGTCTTCACCCGGCGCGCCCTTTTCCACGCGCCCGATCCCACCGCCCGGCAGGTGGAACCCGACTATCTGCATCTGTTCAGAGGCCAGCCGGTCCAGAAGCTGCGACCGGCTTTTGGCGGCCAGTGGCATGTCCTGATCGGATCCGCTTTCCCAACCGGGACGGGCAAAGGCGATGTGCTCGTTGCCGATCGCATCCCCGACAATCATGGCCCCCTGCCCGCCGCCGCGCAGTTCGAACGCCATGTGTCCGGGGGTGTGGCCGGGAGTCTCGACGGCGGAAATGCCCGGCAGGATCTCCTCGCCGTCGTCGAAGAACTCGGTGATGGCCTCGATGACCTCCATCCGCCGCCGCGCGCCCACCGCGAAGGTGGCACGCGCCGCACCGATCCTGTCCACCGTTTCGGGGTTCCACCAGTAATCCCATTCGCGCCGCCCCATCATATGGGTGGCGTCTGGGAAGAGGGGATCGTCGAAATCATCCAGAACGCCCCAGATGTGATCGGGATGCGCGTGGGTGAATACAACATGCGTGATCTCTTCCGGTGTCAGCCCGGCGGCATCGAGACTGTCCAGAAGCTGGCCCGCGGAAGGCATGAAATCCGGCCCCGCCCCGGCGTCGAACAGGACGGTGTGCGTCCCATCGCGATAGAGCGCGAGGTTGCATTCCGGGGTCAGCGCATCGCCGGTGATGTTATGGGCCGCAAGGATCGGGGCCAGTTCGGCTTGCGGCATCGGCCCGAAGATGAAATCGCGCGGCAGCGTCAGGCTGCCGTCACTCACCGTGGTCAGCCGCGCCGCGCCGAGCGACAAATCGGCTAGAACGCCGCCCGCCGGGGCCAGCAGCGCCGGGGCGGCTCCCGCAGCGGCCAGCCCCCTGGCCAGAAACACCCTGCGCGATACCGGCATGGCGAAACCCTCCAATCAAATAATATTATTCGAATATGTATTGAAGAGGTGATTCACTCAAGCCTTTTGACAGTGGACGCACCGGATCGGTGCCGACCGACCTCAGACCGTGCGGCGCGCGCTGCGCCGGGTCTGGATCTGGCGGTAGGCGAAAGCCAGCAGGAAGAGCGCGGTGAGCACCAGCACGATGGTGGGGGCCGGGGCGCTGTCGAGGTGGAAGCTGATGTAGACGCCCGAGGTCATCGCGCCCATGCACAGCAGCACCGAGAGCCAGAGCATGGTGGAGAAGCGCCGCGCCAGCAGGAAGGCCGTGGCTCCCGGCGCGATCAGCAGGCCGACGGCGAGGATCAGCCCCGTTGCGGTGAGCGTCGCCACCACGGTGAGCGAGATCAGCGCCAGCAACCCGTAGTGCAGCGCGTTCACCGCAAGGCCAGAGGCCCGTGCCTGCGCCGGGTCAAAACTGTGCAGCAAGAAATCGCGCCATTTCAGGGCCAGCACGCCTGCGACCAGAAGCGAGATCGCCCCGGCCTGCAGAAGATCCGCGCTTCCTACGCCGAGCATGTTGCCAAAGAGGATGTGATCGAGGTGGCTGTCGGGTTTCACGGCCACGTAAAGCACGATGCCAAGCCCGAACATCCCGGCAAAGACGACGCCCATCACCGTGTCCTGTTTGACCCGGCTGTTACCAGCCAGATAGCCGGTGGCGACGGCGGTGAACATCCCCGCGCCGAAGGCGCCAAGAAGGAGCGGGAAGCCGAACACATAGGCCAGCACGATCCCCGGCAGCACCGCATGGCTGATCGCATCGCCCATCAGCGCCCAGCCCTTGAGCACAAGGAAACAAGACAAAAGCGCGGTGGGCACCGAGACGATCAGCGCGATCAGGAAGGCGTTCTGCATGAAGGGAAAACGGAAGGGCAGGAGCGCTGTGGCCAGTTCAAATTCCATCAGGCCGCCCCCCCGCTTGTTGGCATCCGCCGCAGCGCCTCGGCCGCCTTGCGCCGCGCCGCGAAAAGCCCGTGTTTGGGCGCAAAGAGGAAGGCGGCGAGGAAGATCAGCGTCTGCAGGCAGACGATCACGCCGCCCGTCGCGCCGTCCAGAAAGTAGCTGATATAGGCCCCGACGAAGCTCGTCACCGCCCCAACGGCGATGGAGGTGAGGATGAGGCGCGGGAAGCGATCACACAGCAGATAGGCTGTGGCCCCCGGTGTCACCACAAGGGCGATCACGAGGAAGGCCCCCACCGTCTGCATCGCCGCCACCACGCTGGCCGAGAGCAGCATGAAGAAGGTGGCTTTCAGCAGGCCGGTGCGCAGCCCGATGGTGCGGGCGTGGCTTTCGTCAAAGAAGGTGACCATCAGGTCTTTCCACTTCGCGGTGAGCACCGCGAGCGAGACGAAGCCGATGATCGCCAGTTGCAGCGTATCCTCCGGCGTGATCGCAAGGATATTGCCCATGGTGATCGTCATCACGTCAATAGAGACGGGGCTCACCGAAACCATGAACAGCCCCAGCCCGAAGAAGGAGGTGAAGATCAGCCCAATGATCACATCGGGCTTCAGGCCCGAGCGGTCCGACAGGAACAGCATCGCGCCTGCCGCCAGCCCGCCAGAGATGAAAGCCCCCAGCGCAAAGGGCAGGCCGAGCATATAGGCCCCGGCGACGCCGGGCACCACGGAATGCGAAAGCGCATCGCCGATGAGGGACCAGCCCTTCAGCATCAGGTAGGCCGACAAAAAGGCGCAAACCGCCCCGACGAGGGCCGACACCCACATGGCGTTGACCATGTAGCCGTAAGTAAATGGCTCCAGCAGCGCGCTCACGGCTGGCCCTCTGTCTCGCTCTGCTGCACCTTGCCGCCGTAGTGCACGAGCGGGCGTTCATCGTCGGTGAGGATGGTGACGGAGCGGGCATCGGCATCGTCATGCAGCGCATCGCCGCCAAGGGTGAAATGGCGCAGCACGCCACCGAAGGCTTTTTCGAGATTCTTCTGGGTGAAGGTGATTTCCGTCGGGCCAGCGGCCAGAACGGTGCCTTTCACGAGGATGGTGCGATCACAGAACTCCGGTACCGAGCCGAGGTTGTGGGTGGAAACAAGCATGATCCGCCCTTCGGCGCGCAGCTCCTGCAGGAGCGCGATGATCTGGGCTTCGGTTTTCACATCGACGCCGGTGAAGGGCTCATCGAGCAGGATGATCTGCCCCTCCTGCGCCAGCGCGCGGGCGAGGAAGACCCGCTTGCGCTGCCCGCCGGACAACTCGCCGATCTGGCGGTGCTTGAAGTCGCTCATGTTGACGCGCGCCAGCGCCGCATCCACCGCCGCGCGGTCGGTTTGGGAGGCGCGGCGCAGGAAGCCCATGTGGCCGTAGCGGCCCATCATCACCACGTCTTCCACCAGCACGGGGAAGGCCCAGTCCACCTCTTCGGATTGCGGCACATAGGCCACCAAGTTCTTGCGCAGCGCCTCGCGCACGCTCATGCCGAGCATGGTGATCGCGCCCTTGGCGGCTGGCACGAAGCCCATGATTGCCTTGAACAGCGTGGATTTCCCGGCCCCGTTCACGCCCACAAGGGCGGTGATCGTGCCGCGCGGCACATCGAAGCTCGCGTCCCAAAGCGCGGTGTGGCCGTTGCGGTAGGTCACCGTCACGTGGCGGGCGCTCAGGCCGGGCGCGGCATCGGCCTCGCCTGAGGGCATCTTGCTGGGCTGGGTCACCGATTTACCTTTCCGGTGCAGAAAACAGGTTGGGCCGCGCCCTGCACGGCGCGGCCCGGGCTTTGGAGGATGGAGGTTCAGTTCGTGGCCGCCGTCAACCCCTCGGCCACGGTGGTGGCGGTGACGCGCAGCAGATCAAGGTAGGTCGGCACCGGGCCATCCTCGGCCGAGAGGCTGTCCACATAAAGCACACCACCATAGGCCGCGCCGGTTTCCCGCGCGACCTGCTCGGCCGGGGCGGTGTTGACGGTGCTCTCGCAAAAGACGACGGGAATATCATTGGTGCGCACCCCATCGATCACCGCACGCACCTGCTGTGGCGTGCCTGTCTGATCGGCGTTCATCGGCCAGAGATACAGCTCCTTCATGGCGAAATCGCGGGCCAGGTAGCTGAAGGCACCTTCGCAGGTCACCAGCCAGCGCTGATCCTCGGGGATCGCGGCGACGGCTCCGCGCAGGGGCTCGAGCGTGGCGCGCAGCTCGCCCTTGTAGGCTTCCGCATTGGCGGCATAGGTCTCGGCGTTGGCCGGATCGGCCTCGGAGAAAGCGGCGGCGATATTGTCGATGTAGATCAGCGCGTTATCGAGCCCCATCCAGGCATGCGGGTTGGGCTTGCCTTCATAGGAGCCGGTCGCGATGGCGATCGGATCGATGCCCTCGGTGAGCGTGACGGAGGGGATGTCGCCCACGTTGGCGAGGAACTGCTCGAACCACAACTCAAGGTTCATGCCATTCCAGAGGATCAGATCGGCATCATAGGCGCGCACGATGTCCTGCGGGGTTGGCTCATAGCCGTGGATCTCCGCGCCGGGTTTGGTGATGGAGACAACCTCCGCCGCCTCCCCTGCCACATTAGCGGCCATATCGGCGATCACGGTGAAGGTGGTGACGACCTTCATCCGCTCCCCGGCCAGCGCGGGCGCGGCGATGAGGGCGGCAATGGCAGCACCAAGAAGAGAATTGGGAAGGCTCATGGGGGCAGGCTCCGAGAAGGGCGGACAAACGGCGGTGTGTTGGCGAAAGAGCTATGTCGAATCCCCGGTGCCGTCAATGCTTTTGCAAATCATTCTCAATAACATTCGTGGCAGGCACGGGCTGTAAATGTCCGATTGACATACCCAACTTTTTCACTCAGGTTATGCCGCAGAGCCAACCGCCGACTCCCGAGTGGTCAGCCAGCACCGACACTCTGAGAAAAGCCACATCACACCGCCCCGGCGTATCCCACTTCGGCACTGGCCCGTCCGGCGCCCATGCGGCCCGCGCGGGCAGCGGATAAAAACCCAACGGCTTTCCGACTCCCAGGACAGTGACCATGATCCCCATCCTCCGCGCCACCGGCGCTCTTGCCCTTTTGGCGGGCAGCAACGCGCTGGCCGACACCCCCGCGACGAAGGCTGAAGTGCTGGCCACCTACGCCAATATTGCACAAGCCAACTACGCCGACAGCCTCGCCGCCGCCCAGAACCTGCAGGCGGCTGTTGCCGCCCTGCTGGCCGCAACTTCCGCCGAAGCGCTGGACGCGGCGAAATCCGCCTGGCTCGCCGCCCGCGTGCCCTACCAGCAAACGGAAGTCTTCCGCTTCGGCAACGCCATCGTCGACGATTGGGAAGGCAAGGTGAACGCCTGGCCGCTGGACGAAGGGCTGATCGACTACGTGGACGCCTCCTACGGCGTGGCCACCGATGAAAACGCCGCCGCCGTGCTGAACGTGATCGCCAACCCGCGCTTCTCGCTTTCCGGCGTCGAAGTGGACGCCTCCGAGATCACGCCCGATCTGCTGGAAAACACCCTGCAGGAGGCCGATGGCGTCGAAGCCAACGTCGCAACCGGCTACCACGCAGTGGAATTCCTGCTCTGGGGTCAGGATCTGAACAGCCACGGCGCGGGCGCGGGCAGCCGCCCCTGGACGGACTACGCCGCCGGTGACGCCTGCACCAACGACAACTGCGATCGCCGTGCCGCCTACCTGAAGGCCGCCACCGATCTGCTGGTCTCCGATCTCGACTGGATCACCGCGCAATGGGCCGAGGGCGGCGAGGCCCGCGCCACCCTGCTGGAGGATGAAGACGCCGGCATCGCGGCGATCCTCACCGGCATGGGCTCGCTCTCCTACGGCGAAACCGCAGGCGAGCGCATGCGCCTTGGCGTGATGCTGAACGATCCCGAAGAGGAGCACTCCTGCTTCTCCGACAACACCCACAACGATCACTTCTACAACGGCGTCGGCATCCGCTCCGTCTACCTGGGCAGCTACACCCGCACCGATGGCACCGTGGTGGAGGGCGCCTCGCTCTCCGATCTGGTGACGGCCGTGGACCCGGCGCTGGATGCGGAGATGCAGGGCAAACTCGCCGCCGCCGTTCTGGCGCTCGGCGCGATCAAGACGGCCGCCGAAGCCGGCTTTGCCTACGACTCGATGCTTGAGCGCGGCAATGCCGGGGGCGAGGCCCTGATCATGGGCGGCGTGAACGGGCTGATCGACCAGACCCGCAGCATCGAACGCGTGGTTGCGGCGCTTGGCAGCCGCATTTCGGTGGAAGGCTCCGACAGCCTCGACAACCCCGACGCCGTTTTCCACTAACCCATGCGCGGGCGCGGGGCTCCTCCCCCGCGCCCCGCTTCTAAAAAAGCCAAGCCGACAAGCCATGTTCACGCGACGCGCCCTTTCCCTGCTCGCCCTGCTCACCGCCGCCCCCGCCTTCGCGGGCCCGCGGGATGAGCCGCACCTGCCCATTATGCCCCGCACCGAGGCCGAGGCCGCCCGCGTGGCGAAGGTCACCGCGCCCACGGAGGATTTCAGCAAGGCCCAGCCCTTCGAGGCCAACTCCGCCGGGGCCGCCACCGTGCGCGCGATGGAGACCGCCAATGCCTTTTCCCAGCCCTCCGCCAATATCAGCTTCGCCGATGAGCTGACGTTCAAGGTCGGCAACGGGCTGTTTCGCAAGCTCTGGGTCTCCTCGCCCTCCTCCACGCTGGCCTCCGACGGGCTCGGCCCGCTCTACAACGCGCGCTCCTGCCAGCGGTGCCACTTGAAGGATGGCCGTGGCCACCCGCCGGAAGGCCCCGAGGACAACTCGATTTCCATGTTCCTGCGCGTGTCGATCCCGGCGGCATCGGATGCGCTTTCAGAGCAGATCGAGGGCTATCTGGCCACCGCGCCGGAGCCCACGTATGGCACCCAGTTGCAAGATTTCGGCCTTGCCGGGCACCTTGCGGAATACCGGCTTCAGATCGACTATGAAGAGATCCCCGTGGCCCTTGCCGGCGGCGAAACGGCCTTCTTGCGCAAACCCAGCTACACGGCCGCCGATCTGGGCTACGGCCCGCTGCACCCCGAGGCCATGCTCAGCCCCCGCGTTGCGCCGCAGATGATCGGCCTCGGCCTGCTCGAAGCGATCCCTGCCGCCGACATTCTTGCGCTCGCGGATGAGGAGGATGCCGATGGCGATGGCATCTCCGGCAAGCCCAATATCGTCTGGTCGGTGGAGTTCGATCAGCTCATGCTGGGCCGCTTCGGCCTGAAAGCGGGCGCGCCCACGGTACGGCACCAATCCGCTGGAGCCTTCACGGGCGACATCGGAATCTCGAACCCGCTGTTCCCCGCCCCCTGGGGCGAATGCACCGAAGCGCAGGCCGATTGCCGCGCCGCCCCCCATGGCGATCAGGACGAACGCGGCTTTGAGGTCGACGCCGAGGGGCTTGACCTCGTGACCTTCTACAGCCGCAACCTCGCCGTGCCCGCCCGCCGCAATGTGGAGGATCCCGAGGTGCTGCGCGGCAAGCAGCTGTTCTACGAAACCGGCTGCACCGCCTGCCACCAGCCAGCCTTCGTCACCCACCGGCTGGAGGGGCAACCGGAGCAGAGCTTCCAGCTGATCTGGCCCTACACCGACATGCTGCTGCACGACATGGGCGACGGGCTCGCCGACAACCGCCCCGAAGCGCGCGCCGATGGGCGGGAATGGCGCACGCCGCCGCTCTGGGGCGTGGGGCTGACAGAGCAGGTCTCGGGCCACAGCTACTTCCTGCACGACGGCCGCGCGCGCTCGCTGCTCGAAGCCGTGCTCTGGCATGGCGGCGAGGCGGAGGCGCAGCGGGAGTCTGTAATCGCCATGCCGCCCCCCGACCGCGCCGCCCTCATCGCCTTTCTGGAGAGCCTCTGATGCGTGCCCTTGCCTTTGCTCTGTCCCTGCTCACCGCCGCCCCGGCGCTGGCCGCGCCGGATATGGCACGCATCGTGGAAGGCCATGTGCTGCCCGGCTATCAGGCGCTGGCGCGCGAAACGGCCCATCTCGCCGATACCGCCGCGCAAGGCTGCGCGCCCGACAGCCCGGAGCTGCAAACCGCCTACCACGCTGCCTTTGACGCTTGGGTCTCCGTCAGCCACCTGCGTTTCGGGCCTTCGGAGCAGGACGACCGCGCCTTCGCACTCGCCTTCTGGCCCGATCCGCGCAGCGCCACGCCGAAGGCGCTCGCCGGGCTGATCGCCACGGAAGATCCCGTGGTGGAGACGCCCGAGGCCTTCACCACCGTCTCCATCGCCGCGCGGGGCTTTTATGCGCTGGAGTATCTGCTGTTTGATCCGCACCTCGTGAGCGCGGCCAGCCCGGCCTACCACTGCGCGCTCGTACAGGCCATCACCTCCGACATCGCCGCCAATGCCGAAGCGATCCTCGCAAGCTGGGAAGGCGGCTACGGCGCGCTGATGATCGTGCCGGGCAATGACACCTACCGCAGCGAAACGGAAGCCGCGCAGCAGATGTTCACCGCGCTCACCACCGGGCTTGAGTTCACTGCCAATGCCCGCCTTGGCCGCCCGCTCGGCAGCTTCGACGCCCCCCGCCCCACCCGCGCCGAGGCACGGCGCTCAGGCCGCTCCCTGCGCCACGTGGTGCTGTCGCTCACCGCCACACGGGATCTAGCCGCGCTGATCTCAGGCGAAGACGCCGGCGTCGATGCCGCCTTCGCCGACGCGCTGGCGCGGGCCGAAGGGCTGCAGGATCCGACTCTCGCAGGCGTTTCAGATCCGGCCTCCCGCTTCCGCATCGAGGCCCTGCAACAGGAGGTCGACGCCCTGCGCCGCCTGCTCGCAGAGCAGGTCGGCCCCTCGCTGGGCCTTGCTGCGGGCTTCAACGCCTTGGACGGCGACTGATGGCCAGCCGCCGCGCCTTCCTTGCCGGGCTGATCGCCACCAGCGCCCTGCCCCGCGCCACATGGGCCGAGGCCGGCGGCGCGGCCTTCCTTTCCGCCGCCCGCGCGCCCGATGGCGCGTACCACCTGTGTGGCCTCACGGCGCGGGGGGAGATTGCCTTCACCCTGCCCCTGCCCGAGCGCGGCCACGCAGCGGCGGCGCACCCGCATTTGGCGCAAGCCGTCGCCTTCGCCCGCCGCCCCGGCACCTATGCCCTCGTGATCGATTGCGTCAGCGGCGACGCTTTGGCCCGGCTGGAGACCCCGCAGGGGCGGCATTTCTACGGCCACGGCACCTTCTCCGCCGATGGCACGCGGCTCTTCACCACCGAGAACGATTATGACGCCGGGCTTGGCGTGATCGGCATTTGGGATGCGGAAAACGGCTACGCACGGCTGGGGGAATTCGCCTCCGGCGGCACCGGCCCCCATGACATCCAGCGCCTGCCAGATGGCAAGACGCTGGTGGTGGCCAATGGCGGCATCGAGACCCACCCCGACACCGGCCGTCTCAAGCTCAATATCCCCACGATGCGCCCCAACCTCACCTATCTCTCAGCAGACGGCACGCTTCTGGAACGGGTGGAGCTGGAACCGGCGCAGCGGAAGAACTCGATCCGCCACCTTGCAGTGGATAGCAGCGGCACCGTCGCCTTCGCCATGCAATGGCAGGGAGACGACGCGCCGGAGCTGCCGCTGCTGGGGCTGCATTCCCGTGAAACCGGCCAGCTGCGCTTTGCGCCCGCTGCTTCCATCCCCCAGATGCAGGGCTATCTGGGCAGCGTCGCGATCACGCCCGACGGCGGCGCGCTGGCCACGACCTCGCCCCGCAGCGCGCGTCTGCAAGTGTTCGCAGGCACGGAGCTCACCCGCGAAGCGGCGCTGGAGGATGTCTGCGGCGTGGCCGCCACGAAGGGCGGTTTCATCGCCACCTCGGGCACGGGCCTCGTGGTGCCGCCTGAAGGCGCGCCGATCCGGCATCCGCTGGCGTGGGACAATCACCTTATCGCCATCTGATCCCCTGATCAGTTCAAGGCCGGTACAAATCCTGCGCCGTATGGGTATAGACCTGCGCCACTTCGCCGCCCGCGTCTGACACAACGCCCGCAAGCCAGCCCTCGAAGGCCGCCGGTTTGGGCGCGACGGGCCAGTTGGAGCCAAACATCAGCCGCGCTGGCGACAGCGTGCCGACAAGCCGCGCCACATGGCCCGCGAGCTGCACACGCACGGGGGCCTGCGCCATGTCCTCCTCCTTGGGCGGTGAGAGCTTGACGTAGAGGTTTTCGAGCCCCTCGAAGGGGCGGTAGTCATAGCTCCCCGCCCCCGCCTGCGCCGGGCGTGCGCAATGGGTCAGCACGAAGCGGATGTGGGGCAGCGCAAGGCAGAGGGCGCGCAGGGCGGCCAGGCTGTCGGCGTGCTGCAGGCCCAGCTCCACATGGCCGTGGCCGTCGAGCCTGTCGAGCGCCGCGAGCAGCCCCGGCGCGGCCAGATCGAAGGCGGCGATGGGGCGCAGGCGCAGGCCGCGCCACTTGGCGTCCTGCTTGGCCTCCGTAAGCCGCGCCTCGAAACCGGGCTCCAGCGGCTGAAGGTTGCTAACATAGGCGCAGATCAGCGGATCGGAGGCCGCCAGCCGCATCAGGCGCAGATCGTCCTTGCGGCGGGGGCTGGTTTCGATCGCCACCACGGGCCGCGTGCCCACCTCGGCGCGGTAGGTAGCGGGCAGGCAGGTGCGGTAATGGGCATCGCCGGGGCTGGGCCAGAGCAGATCGCCCGCCGCTTGGGGATCGTGAAAATGGGTATGGGTGTCGATGATCGTCACGGGGCTCAGGCCCTTGCAACCGGGTGGAAACAGGCGGCGCGATGGGGGGCGGTTTCGCCCGGCTCAAACGGTGGCACGCCCGCCGCACAGGCCGCGCTCGCCTTGGGGCAACGGGTGCGGAAGCCGCAGCCCGAGGGCGGATTGAGCGGTGAGGGCACTTCGCCTTCCAGCAGGATCCGGCCCGCTTCCGGCGCATCCGGCATCGCCGAGAGCAGCGCCTGCGTGTAGGGGTGGCGCGGCGCGGTGAAGATCGCCTCAGTGGGGCCGTGTTCCACGATCCGGCCCAGATACATGACGCCGATCTCATGGCAGAGGTGACGCACCACGCCCAGATCGTGGGAAATGAAGAGATAGGCCATGCCCAGCCGCTCCTGCAGTTCCGCCAGCAGGTTCAGGATCTGCGCCTGCACCGAAACATCCAGCGCCGAGACCGCCTCATCGAGGATCAGCACCTGCGGCTCCAGCGCGAGCGCGCGCGCGATGGACACCCGCTGGCGCTGCCCGCCGGAAAACTGGCTCGGGTAGCGGTGGGCGAAGCTCGGGTTCAGACCGACAAGCTCCAGCAGTTCCGCCACCCGCGCCTCCCATTGCGCCTGCGGCACAACGCCTTCGTGGATCTGCCACGGCTCCCTCAGGATCTGCCCCACGGTGTGGCGCGGGTTGAGGCTGGCCCAGGGATCCTGAAACACCATCTGGATATGCCGCCGCACCGGGCGCAGGCTCTGCGCGCTGGCCGTGGCCAGATCCTGCCCGTCAAACAGGATCTCCCCGGAGGTGGGCACCTCCAACCTCATCACGCAACGCGCCAGCGTGGATTTGCCGGAGCCGCTTTCTCCGACGATCCCCACCGTTCGGCCCGGATAGAGGTCGAACCGCGCCGCCTGCAGCGCGCGCACCACCTGCGTTTGCCGGGCATAGAACGGCCCCCGGCGGGAGGTGAAATGACAGCTCAGATCGCGCACCGACAGCACCGGGGCAGGCATAGGCTTTTGCGGGGCGGTCATGGTGCGTCTCCGGCGAAATGGCAGAGGCTGCTGTGGGTGGCGGACAGCGCCTTGCGCGTAGGCTTTTCCGCCGCGCAGATGGCTTGCGCCTTGCTGCAGCGGGTGCGGAAAGGGCAGCCCGATGGCAGCGCGCGCAGATCGGGCGGCGAGCCGGGGATCGGGGTCAGCTTCTGGCCAAGACGGCTGTGGCCCGGCATCGAGTTCATCAGCCCCTGCGTGTAGGGGTGCGCCGGGCGGGCGAAGAGCGCATCTTTCGGGGCCTGCTCCACGATCTCACCAGCATACATCACCAGCACCTGATCGGCGATGCGCTCGGCCACGGCCAGATCATGGGTGATCAGGATCAGCCCCATCCCGGCGCGCGCTTGCAGGCTCTGCATCAGGTCCAGCACCTGCGCCTGCACCGTCACGTCGAGCGCGGTCGTTGGCTCATCGGCGATCAGCAGGCGCGGGTCCAGCGCCACGGCCATGGCGATCAGCGCGCGCTGGCGCATTCCGCCCGAGAGCTGGTGCGGGTAGGCCTCCAGCCGGGCGGCCGGATCGGGGATACCCACGAGCGCAAGCAGCTCCTCGGCGCGGGCGCGGGCCGCCGCGCGCGTGAGCTTGCGGTGATGGCGCAGCATCTGCACGATCTGCGTGCCGATGGTGAAACGCGGGTTGAGCGAGGTGAGCGCGTCCTGAAAGATCAGCGCCATATCCCGGCCCCGCAGCGCGCGATAGTCCCGCGCGGGCAGTGCAAGCAGATCCTGCCCCTCGAAGCTCAGCCGCGCGGCGCTGACCTGCCCCGGAGGCTGCGGCACCACCCCGAGGATGGCCTGCGCCGTGACGCTCTTGCCCGAGCCGCTTTCGCCCAGCACCACCAGTGTTTCACCGCGCTCTAGGCGCATGTCCACGCCGTTGACGGCGGCCACCTGGCCCAGATCGGTGGCAAAGGTGACGCGCAGGCTCTGCACGTCCAGCAGGGGCGGCGTTTCGGATGTGGCGGGGCGGGTCATGTGCGGGCCTTCCGGGCGTTCGTGTCGGACTGGGCGGGTTTGCGCGGCAACAGCCAGCGCCAGCGCTGCACCGGATCAGAGACAGCGCGCAGCCATGCGGCGAGCAGGTTGGCCGAAAGCGCGGTGAGGAAGATCGCCATGCCGGGGAAGGCCACGAGCCACCACGCCAGCGAAACGTAATCGCGCCCCGCCGCCACCATCAGCCCCCAAGAGCTTTCCGGCGGCTGGATGCCAAGGCCCAGAAAGCTGAGCGTGGCTTCGGCGAGGATCAGCTTGGCCACTTCCATCGTCGCCAGCACGATCAGCGGCGAGGACATATTGGGCAGGATATGGCGGCGGATGATCCAGCTGTTGCTGGCCCCCAGCGCCCGCGCGGCCTCCACGTAGGGCGCTTCCCGCAAGGACATCGCCAGCCCCCGCGACACCCGCGCGTAGACAGGCCAGCGCACGATGGCGAAGATCAGGATGATATTGGCAAGGCTCGGCCCCAGCGCATAGAGCACCAGCAGCGCCAGCATCAGGAAAGGAAAACCCAGCTGCAGATCGGCCAGCCGCATGATCACATCATCGGTGCGCCCGCGCAGGGTTCCGGCTGTCACCCCCGCCGCGATGCCGATCGCGCCCGAGACCGCCACGCCGCAGACCGCCACCAGCAGCGAGACCCGCGCCGAGTAGATGATCCGGCTCAGGATGTCCCGGCCAAGCGCATCGGAGCCGAGCAGGTACACCGGGCCATCTGCGGGCCATGCGAGCGGCGGGCTGTTGCGCATCCGCAGCGATTGCGCGGTGGGATCATAGGGCGCAAGCACGCCGGGCATCACCGCGCAGAGGATCAGCAGCAGCACGAAGAGAAGCGCGGCCAGTGTCACCGGATCGCGCAGCAGCGCGCGCATGTAAAGGCTGGCGGAAGGGCGGTCCGGCAGGGCGGAGGCGGCCTCGGTCACGGGTGGGGTCATCGCGGCGGCCTCACTCATAGCGCAGCTTCGGGTCGAGCCAGGCGTAGGCGAGGTCGATCAGCAGGTTCACGAGGATGATCACCACGACGATCACGGTGACGACGGCCTCGATCAGGAACAGATCGCGGTGATAGATGGCCTGCACCAGCAGCCGCCCGATGCCGGGCCATGCGAAGACGGTCTCCACCGCGATGGCGCCACCCATCAGCATGGCCATCTCGTCGCCCGCGATGGTGAGGATCGGGATCGAGGCGTTCTTCAGCGCATGCACGAAGACGGTGGTTTCCGGCAGGCCATTGGCGCGGGCCACGTGGATATAGGGTTTGGCATATTCATCCAGCATCGCGGAGCGGGTGATCTGCGCCATGCGCCCTACCGAACGGTAGGAGAGCGCCAGCGCGGGCAGCACCACGTGGGAGAAGGAGCCGTAGCCGGAGGTCGGGAACCAGCCCAGCGTGAGCGAGAAGACGATGATCAGCAGAAGCCCGAGCCAGAAATCCACCGTGGAAATGCCGCCCAGCGTGAAGACGGTGATCGCACGGTCGATCCATGTGCCTGCGTTGAACGCGGCAAGCGTGCCCAGCAGCAGGGCGAGCGGCAGCGAAAGCGCCAGCACCGTCATCGTGAGGTAGAGCGTCGGCACGATCCGCTGCAGCGCGATCTCCAGCGCCGGGGCCTTCTGCCAGAGGCTGTCGCCAAAGCCGGTAGCCACCCGCTGCAGGAAGGCGACGAACTGGACGGACAGCGGCTGATCGAAGCCGAATTTCGCGCGCATCTCCGCGATCAGCTCGTCAGAGGCTTCGGCCGGGAGCATCAGCTCCACCGGATCGCCGATCACATGGCCCACGAAGAAGACAAGGATCAGCACGGCCGCGGCCACGAAACAGGATTGGAACAGGCGCCGCAGGATGTAGGTCTGCACGGTCGGGGCCTCTTGGTCTAAGCGCCCGTTGCGGGGCTTTTTGGGCGGTGTCGGGCTCCCCCGCGCCCAGAAGGAGCGCGGGGGATGGTTTCAGGCAAGCGACCGGAGCCGGGGAGGATCAGCAGCCTACCTGAGCTTGATATCGGTCAGGCGCACGCCCGCATGCAGCGGTGGCTCAAAGCTCACCCTGTCCGATATTCCGTGAAAGCGCACCTCGTGGTGCAGCGGGATGTACCAGAGATCCTGATAGGTGAGCGCCGCGATCTCTGCGAGCGCCGCCTGACGCTCCGCCCCCACGAGCGAGACAGCCGCGGCGATCTTGGCGTCGATCTCGGGGTTGCAGGCCACCGAAAGCCGCCCCTCGCAGGTGTAAAACGCCATCACCGTGGAGGCGAAATCATAGGGATCGTTGGTGTGCTTGTGCAGCGCGATCAGCCCGCGGGTCGGGTCGGTGGGCTTGGGCGCATGGATGAACACATCCTGCCACGCCGGGCCGCGCTCCATCACCTCGGCGCTCACATTGGTGATGCCGATCTGCTTGAGTTGCTCCAGCATCACCTCCATCACCTGATCGTTGCCGATGAAACCGCCCGACATGGTGGCAAGCTTGAGCGGCGTTGCCTCCACCGGCACGCCATCGGCCTTGGCGGCCTCCACCAGCGCGCGGGCTTTCTCCATGTCGTAGGGCAGCGGCGCGAGATCGCGGTTGTAGCCCGTCGACGCCGGGCCGACGATCATCGTCGCGGGCGCGGCCCCGCCCAGAAGCAGTTCACCGATGGTCTCGCGGTCTACCGCGAGCGACATCGCCTCGCGGATGCGGTGATCGGCCAGCACCGGGTTGGTGCTGTCGAGCCGGAAGTAGGTCGAGGTCGTGTCCGGGCTCTCGATGCAGTTCTCCGCCAGCGCGGCCTTGCACAGCTCGCCCGGCAGGCGCTCGGAGAAATCCACCTCGCCCGCCTGCAGCGCCGCGATGCGCGAAGCCGGTTCGGGGCGGAACAGGAAGGTGGCCTCGGTGAAATCAATCGCGCCATAGGCATCGGCGGCGGAGCTGCCCCACCAGCTTTCGTTGTCCTCCAGCGTGATCGAGGTGCCGCGCGTCCAGTCCTTCACCTTGTAAGGCCCGGTGCCCACGGCCACCTGCCCCCATTCCTCCGGGTGGCTGCGGATATGTTCAGCGGACGGAACGTAAGTCTGCCACACGCGCGTCAGCAGCAGCGGATCCGGGGTTTCGGTCTGCACCTGCACCACCATGTCCGAAACGGCCTCAAAGGACATCTCCGGCCCGCCAAGCGCGCGGATCTGGAAGCCGTTGTCCTTGCTCCAGACATAAGCCAGCGCCTCGGCGACACCGGCGGCGGTGAGGGGCGAGCCGTCGTGGAAAGTCACGCCGTCGCGTAAGGTAAACTGCCAGGTGCTGTCGTCGATCTGCTCCCAGGCGGTGGCGAGCTCGGGCACGAATTCGTTGGTGGCACCATCGCGGCCCACGAGCCCTTCAAAGACATTGCCCAGAACGGTGCGGCTGTTGGCGTTATAGGCGTTGGCCACATCGAGCGAGGGCGGCTCCACCAGCGCCGCGATGGCGATGGTTTCGGCCTGCGCGGCCAGCGGCGCGGCCAAGGGCAGGGCCAGAGCAAAGGCCCCGGCGGCCAGCATCCGGCGCGCTTTTGCGGATTTGGGCGCGGCTGTCCCCGCCTGCGCCCGGAACGGATCAAATCTTGTGGTCATTGGGTCTCCTCCCTGTTTGCGGCGTTGCGGCTTCCTCCAACCGGCACCGTCTTTTCGAGGTGTACCGCCGCTGCACAAAGCGCAGAAGCGAGCGTGAATTTTGTTCCATCTAGTGAAACGCGCGGGCGGCGCGGGGGCGTCACGGCATGCGAAACTCCGGCTGCGCCACCCCCTGCGCCTGCACCCGAATCCGCAAAGGCACCCCTGCCTGCCCTGCCACGTCGAGGATCTCGGCAGGCACATGCATGCGGCAGTTGGTGACGAAAAGCTCCTGCAGGCTCCGGCCGAAAAAGCACAGGCCCGTGGGCAGCGGCACCGGCAGATCGATGCTGCCGATCAGGCGGCCTGAGGGATCAAACCGCAGGATCTGCCAGCCGCCGTAGATCGCCGCCCAGAGGCAGCCCTCGGCATCCACCGTGATCCCGTTGGGCGTGCCCGCGCCCGTGTGGCGTGCAAAGCGGCGCGGGTGGGCCGGGCGGTGGTTGCGCGGGGTCATCTCGAAGCGCAGGATCGTCTGGGAGCCCGCCTCGGTGAGATAGAGGAAGGCCCCGTCCGGGCTCCAGCAAAGCCCCTTCACGCCGCGTTCCAGCGTGAGCATCTTCTCGATCTTACCGTCCTGCCCGAAGGCGTAAAGCCGCCCCTCCGCCGTGCTTTCCGGCGCGGCGGGCTGCAATGTGCCGACCCAGAGCCGCCCGTCCGGGCCGACGCGGGCGACAGAGAAGCGGCGCAGAGGGTCTTCGGGCTCCGGGTGGCTCAGGGCGTGGCGGCGGCCTGTCAGGTAATCCACGATGGCGATGCCATCCCGCGAGGCGACGATGGCGCGCCCACCGGAGAAGGGCACCACCGCGCCGGGCAGGCTGGCGAAAGGCAGCCGCCCCGCCTGCCCGCCGGGGGCCAGCCAGTTCAGCGCACCGCCAAGGCTGTCGCCCCAGATCAGCCGCTGGCTGCGCGCGTCCCAGGCCGGGCTCGTGCCCACCTTGTCGGGCTCAGGCACGCCCGCCATCACGGCGATCTCGGCGGACAGCGCGGCCTTGGTGGGCTTGGGCAGAGGCGTTTTCACATCGCGTTTGCGCGGCCCCAGGTTTCGCCCCATCGAGACCTTCTGCGCCGCCAGCGCCACCTGCCGCCCGATCCGGTGGCGCTCGGCCTCGCTCACCTCGCCGGGCAAGCTGGCAACGCAAAGCGCGGCGACCGGCGCGCCACTGGCGTCGATCACGGCGGCGGCGATGTCATGGCGGCTTTCGCCGGTGTCCCATGTGGAAAAGCCGGTGGCGGCACAGACGCCAAGCCGCAGCGACAGATCGCTGTTGCGCGCGGAATATTCCGGCAGATCCGGCAGCAGCCGCGCGAGCCGTTCCGGCGGCATCGCGGCCAGCACGGCGGTGCCGGCGGCGGAGCGGTCCAGCGCGATCTTCTGCGGCGCCTGCGCCTGCGCCGCCGCGCCCGCGGACTCCATCCCGAAGGGCAGGATCAGCGCCTCGGCCTGCAGGCTTGCGCCCTCCAGCCGCCAATGCCGCACCGGGCGCTCCAGCAGATCGGCGAGCCGCTGGGTTTCAGCACGGAAGATCACGCGCTGCGCCAGATCCGGCTGCGCCGCCGCCGTCAGATCGAAAAGCTGCGGCCCCAGCGTGTAGCGCCGCCCATCCGCCCCCAGCCGCACAAACCCGGCCTCCCGCAACGTGGCGAGGATGCGCGAGAGCGTCGCCTTCGCCAGCCCCGTGCGCGCCTGAATCTGCGCCGAGTTCAGCCCGCCCGGCGCGGCCCCAAGGGCTGTGAGCACGCTCAACCCCCGCGCCAGCAGCCGCGCGCCGCCTGCCTCCTCTGCCATCGGCTCCTCCCGCCTCTGTTTCGCTCAGTGGAACACGAACCCGCGCGCCGGGAAAGAGCGGCGTGGCTTTGGCTATCCCCTTGGCCAGCCCTGCCCCGCTCCAAGGAGACCAAACCCCATGCCGCCCACCCCCAGCAGCCACCTGCGCGCCCCGATTCTGGTGACCTTCCTCGGCCTCGCCGCCGCCGCGGCCCTGAGCCAGCGCATGACGGCGGGCGGCGCGGAAGCCGTGGGCTTCGTGGCCACCGCGCTGATCCTTGCCGGGCTGGAAATCGCGCTCTCCTTCGACAACGCCGTGGTCAACGCCAACCGGCTGGACAATATGAGCGCGCTCTGGCGGCGGCGCTTCCTGACATGGGGCATCCTGATCGCCGTCTTCGGGATGCGGATCGTCTTTCCGCTGGCGATCGTCTGCGTCGCCGCGCGGATCGCGCCCTGGGCGGCGGTGGATGTGGCGGTGAACGATCCCGCCCGCTACGCCGAGATCATCACCGCCGCGCATCCCTCGATTGCCGCCTTCGGCGGGGTGTTCCTGATGCTGGTGGCGCTCTCGTTTTTCGGACAGCAATCGGCGCAGGGCGCGTGGCTGCCCGGTGTCGAGGTGCTGCTGCGGCGGCTTGGGCGCGGCCACATCACGCCGCCGCTGGTGGCGCTCGCCGTCGCGGCGGGCTTTGCCACCCTGCAGCCTGCGGGCCGTCAGTTGGAGTTCCTGCTCGCTGCCGGGGCGGGCGTGGCGGCCTTCCTCGCGCTGGAGGCCCTCGCACAGGTGCTCGACAGGCCCGCCGTCAGCGACAGCGCCCGCGCCGGGCTGGGCGGCTTCCTCTACCTCGAAATGATCGACGCCAGCTTTTCTTTCGACGGGGTGATCGGGGCCTTCGCCCTGACGACCAACCTCTTCCTCATCGCCATCGGCCTTGGCATCGGCGCGATGTATGTGCGCGCCTTCACGATCATCCTCGTGGAGTTCCGCACCCTTTCGCGCTTCATCTACCTTGAGAACGGCGCGTTTCTTTCGGTCTTCCTGCTCTCGGCGGGGCTTCTGCTGAAATCCGCCGTGCACCTGCCGGAACTGGCGCTTGGCACGGTCAGCGTGGCGATCATCCTCGCCGCCCTCGTGGCCTCGCTGCGCGCGCAGGAGGCGCGGGTACCGGGGGGCTGAGCCGCGCTAAGGTAGGATTTCTGTCGCCAGCCTTGTGTCGAGTAGCTCTTCCTCGACTAGCGCATAGATCTGCTCGGGCGGGGTTTTGAGCGAGAACACCATGAGAGCAGGCGCGATCCCCATCTCAAGCAGGTACTCCAGCGTTTCCCCTTGCCCGAACTGGATGCCCTCCACCGCCATCACAACTGGTAGAAACTTCGGCTGCTCGTAGTAGTGCTGATGCACCCCCACAACGCCCCCCTGCCCCACGGCGCGGTCCGGCCCGGCGGCAAGGATATAGGGGCAGCTCGACAGGCAATAGGCCCCGGAGGGCACCACCGTATCGAGCCCGTCCGCACGTATCCGGCGGCCGATCTCAAGAGCTTCCATCACGATCCCGCCGGGGCTGTGCAGGGCAATGCGGGCGGGCGGTGTGGCGCGTTCGGCCAGATGGGCGGCGAAGCGCGCGGCGTCGCCTTCGCCGATGGTGCCCGACAGCAGCAGGACATTGCCAAGCCCTTCGATCTCCCGCTCCTCGAATTCCAGCCGGTCAGAGAAGGTCTGCGGCAGCTCCAGCCCCGGCGGCGCATCGGGGCGGCGCAGCGTGGGCAGGGTGCGGTCGGGGCGGTATTCGCGCGTCTGATCGCCGGGGGAGACAGGGCCGGTGGGCAAGGGCGCGGACGGCGTGAACAGGCCCGACAAGGCCCCCAGCCCATCGGCGGCCACCAGAACACCGGCCATCGCCAGCTGCGCCACGAGGATCAGGCGCAGGCCCCGGGCAACGTCCAGAGCCATCAGCCCGCGCCGCCCTTGTCGGGCTCGGGTTTCGCGCTCGCGCGTTCCTGCAGGGCGGCATCGGCGGCGCCCATGGTGATCTCCACATCCTTCATGGCGTTCATCGCCGCCTTCAGATCCGCCAGCGTGAGGGTTTCCTCAATGCTCATGCCGTCGCGGCCCGAGCGGATCGCGGCCTGCGTGATCGCAAGCACAAACACGAGCACGGCCGGCAGAAGGTCTATCGCGATGGCCCCGGCCCAGCTGGGCGCGAAGTTACCAGCATAGCGCACCACCGCATCGGCGCGGGAGATCGGGTTGTAGGCCGTTTGGATCGGCGGCTCCATCGCCAGCACCTCTTCAGCCGCCGTACGCAGGGTGCGGCTGCGCTGATCCAGCGCGTTCAGCACCGATGTGATGGTGGCCGATTGCGCATCGCGCACCGAGGTGGAGCGCCCGTCCAGCTCCGGCAGCACCACCGAGGCCGGCAGATCCTCCGCCGCGCGGGCCACCAGCGGGGCCACGCTATATTGGTTCAGCTGCGAGATGACGCCCGCGAGCTTCACGCTTTCCTCCGAGAACTGCACCGAGCGGAGGTCCACCGGGCCGGGAGCGACGGTCAGCTCGCGCATCCGGGCCAGAATTGCATTGCCGCGTTCAAAGGCCTCTTCGATCAGCGGCTGCTGCGCGGCGATCTGCTCTTCGAGGTTGCGCAGTTCCTCGCTTTTCTGGGTAAGCACGCGGAAGACGGCCCCGCGCCCCGCCGTGCCGGAGAGATCGCCCGATTGCTCCAGTGCGGCCAATTCCTCAAAGCTCTGGCGCGCGCGCTCAACCTCGCGCCCCAAGGCCTGCCCGCCAAGGGCAATGTCATGGGCCTGTTCCAGCGATTGCTGGTAATCGCGCACGGTGTTCTCCAGATGCTGCTCCACCGCCGCCGAGCCCGCCAGCGCGGCGGCGTTCAGCCAGCTCGACATGGCAATGATCGCCAGCGAGCCGACCACCGTGGCTACGGTGAGGCCGATGAACCCCCCCGCGGTGCGCATCGCCGGCAGGAGCCGCAACATGTAGCTCCAGAACACAAAGATCCCCACCGATACGGCGATGGAATAGGCCACGGCGGCGATGAAAGTGATCGCGCCGTTGTCTTCCAGCAGGGAGGAAACGCCGAGGTAGGTGTAGATGCCCGAGGCCACGGCCAGCACGCCAAGGGCGGCCGAGGTGAAGGAGTCGAGCCAGCGCAGATGGCCTTCCAGTTCCTTGGCGGTGCGCAGGCCCTTGGCCTCTTCCGCCGTCAGGCCGCTCTTCGTCTCGCTCATGTCGCCTCCGCCCAATGTTGCGCCCCTTGCCGGGGCGCTGCCCTGTCATACCTGTGGGCTTCGGGCCAGATTGGCAAGGCGCTGTCGCCCTGCGCGCTGATTCCCGCACCCCCGCCAAAGCTCAGCCACACTGCCCAGTTTGCACAGGCCGCGCCGCAGCCGCTTCCGTTTTGGCAGCCAAAGTTGCCAGTTTGGTTTTTTCGCGCAAAAAATAAATGCTGACGTCGGGTCTGGATCGGCGCGGAGCCGCCCATTCGCGTAAGTTGTATCTTGAAAACCGCCCAAGTTTTCATCTCAACTGAAGCATCCGAACACACAGGGAGACAGACAATGTCGCGTTCGTTCGCGCTTTCCGCGCTTATGCTTTCCACCGCTCTCAGCACCGCTGCCTTCGCCGCAGACGTCCCCGAGGGCACCAATCTCGCCGCAGATCAGACCTTCACCTACCGGGTGCTGGACGAGTTCTCCTCCTTCGACCCGCAGGTCGTTGAGGATGTGAACGGCTCCGAAGTGGTCCGCGATCTGTTCGAAGGCCTCTACAACCAGGACGCCGACGGCAACAACGTTCCGGGCGTCGCGCTGAGCCACGAAGTCAGCGCCGACAACATGACCTACACCTTCACGCTGCGCGACAACGCCAAGTGGAGCGACGGCAACCCGGTGACCGCTGGCGATTTCGTCTACGCCTGGCAGCGCGCCGTAGATCCGGAGCTGGCCTCCCCCTACGCGTGGTTCATGGAGCTGATGTCGATCGAGAACGCCTCCGCCATCATCGCGGGCGAGAAGCCGATCACCGATCTGGGCGTCTCCGCGCCGGATGACACGACGCTCGTCGTGAAGCTCAGCCAGCCGCTGCCCTATTTCGACAAGATGGTGACCCACGCCACCACATTCCCGGCCCCGAAATGGGCGATCGATGCCCACGGCAAGGAATGGACGCGCCCGGGCAACATCGTGTCCAACGGTGCTTTCGTGCTGACCGAGCACGTGCTGAAAGAGCGCTCCGCCCGTGAGCGCAACACCATGTACTGGGACAACGACAACACCGTTCTGGACAAGGTCGTGACGCTTGTGATCGGCGACGATGCGCAGGCCCTGACCCGCTGGCGCGCTGGTGAAGTCGAGAAAACCGAGATCCCGGCAGGCCAGTACCCGGCCCTTAAGGAAGAGTTCGCGGAAGAAGCCTACGCGCTGCCGCGCCTGTGCAACTACTACTTCACCTTCAACACCGTCAGCGGCCCGGAAGCCTTCAAGGACGCCCGTGTCCGTCAGGCTCTGGCCTATGCCATCGACCGCGACGTGATCGTGGAGCGCGTGCTGCAGGGTGGCCAGTTCCCGGCCTACACCTTCACCCCGGCCGCCACCGCGGGCTTTGAAGTGCCCAGCGTGGAGTACGCCGGCATGAGCCAGGCCGACCGCGACGCGAAGGCCAAGGAACTGCTGGCCGAAGCCGGCTACGGCCCGGACGGCGAGAAGCTCGCCTTCACCTACCTCTACAACACCAGCGAAGCCCACAAGCAGGTTGCCATCGTGGCAACCCAGATGTGGAAGCAGAAACTGGGCGTCGAGGTCGAGCTGTCCAACCAGGAATGGAAGGTCTTCCTCGAAACCCGCGGCAACCAGAACTTCGACATGGCCCGTGGCGCTTGGTGTGGCGACTACAACGAAGCCTCGACCTTCCTTGACCTGCTGACGAGCCCCTCCGGCTACAACGACGGCAAATACTCCAACGCCCGTGTGGACGAGCTGATGACGGAAGCGAAATCTTCCGCCGACGCGCAGCCGCTCTACACCGAGGTGGAGCAGATCCTCGCCGACGAAATGCCGGTGGTGCCGGTCTATCACTACTCCACCAACATGATGCTGGCCGACAGCATTCAGGGCTGGCCGGTGAACAACGTCGAGCAGAACTGGTACTCCAAGAACCTCTACAAGGTCTCCGAGTAACCACGTCCCGCAAATCAGGGGCGCGCCCGACCCGGAGCGCCCCGCACCCGCCGCCAGAAGGCGGCGGGTCTTTCGTTCGGAGATCGCATGTTCAATTACAGCGTCCGCCGCCTGCTCACAGCGGTGCCGACAATCCTCATCCTGATTGTCTTCGCCTTCTACCTGATGCGGCTGGCCCCCGGTGGCCCCTTCACCTCGGAAAAGCCATTGCCCCCGGCGGTGATGGAAAACGTGCTCAAGCGCTACGGGCTCGACGAGCCGCTGCACGTCCAGCTTTTCACCTACATCAAGAATATCGTCTGCTGCTTTGATTTCGGCCCCTCCTTCTCCCAGAAGGACCGCTCGGTGAACGACATCATCGCACAGGGCTTCCCGGTGACGCTGACCTATGGCTTCTGGTCGGCTGTCTTCGTGCTGATGCTGGGCATCCCGTTGGGGATCATCGCCGCGCTGCGCCACAACGGCTTCTGGGATTACCTGATGACGGGTCTTGCGATCTTCTCCCAGATCTTCCCGAACTTCGTGCTCGCGCCCTTAATGGTGCTGCTGTTCACGCTGAGCTGGGGCCTGCTGCCCGGCGGCGGCTGGAACGGCGGCCAGTGGCAATACATCGTGATGCCCGCCATCGCGCTTGGCACCTCCTACATGGCTGGCGTCGCCCGCCTGACGCGCGGCTCGCTGCTTGAAGTGCTGAACGCGCCCTTCATCCGCACCGCCCGCGCCAAGGGCCTGCCCGAACGCACCATCCTGATCCGCCATGCGCTGAAACCGGCGCTGCTGCCGACGCTCACCTACATGGGGCCGGTCTTCGTCTACATGATCACGGGCTCCGTGTTCATCGACGTTTTCTTCTCCACCGGCGGCATCGGGCAGGATTTCATCGACGGTGCCTACAGCCGCGACTACTCCGTGCTGCTCGGCCTTGCGATCATTTATTGCGTGCTGACCTTCTCGATCAACCTTGTGCTCGATCTGCTCTACGCCTGGATCGACCCGAAAGTGAGGGACTCCCTGTGACCTCCGCCAAAGCCCGCCTGCAATCGCAGGACTTCGCTCAGGATGTCGCCGAGGAGATGCTCTCCTCGCGCTCCTTCTGGGCCGACGCCCGCGCCCGCTTCTTCAAGAACCGCATGGCACTGGTCTCGATCTTTATGCTCTTCCTGCTGGTGCTCTTTGCCATCTTCGGCAATGTGATCGCCCAGTGGAACTACGAGGAAATCGACTGGAACCTCCTTGGCCAGATCAAGGAGGAAGGCGGCCCCTCCATCGCCAATGGCCACTACTTCGGCGTCGATGAACTGGGCCGCGACATGTACGCACGCGTCGTGCAGGGCAGCCGCACCTCGCTGCTAGTCGGCTTCGTTGCCGGCATCGCCTCGGTGCTGATCGGCTCCACAATCGGCGCTTTCGCCGGCTACTTCGGGGGCCGTTTCGACAGCATCGTGATGGGGGCCTACACGATCTGGCTTTCCGTGCCCTACATCATCTTCTTCGTTGTCTGGCAGGCCTTCTTCGGCCGCTCGCTCGGGCAGATGATCCTCGTGATCATCCTCGTGAACTGGACGGCTGGCCTTCTGATCGTGCGCGGTCAGGTGATGATGCTGAGAAACCGCGAATTCGTGGACGCCGCCCGCATGCTGGGCCTGTCGGACGTCGCCATCATCTTCCGCCATATCGCCCCCAACATCCTCTGGGTGGTGGTGATCTACACCTCCATGGTGGTGCCGGAAGTGATCATGATGGAGAGCCTCGTCTCCTTCCTTGGCGTCGGCATCCAGGAGCCCAACACGAGCTGGGGCGCGCTGATTTCCGAGGGCGCTTCCACCATGACCTTCGGCACGCTCTGGCAGCTGGCCTTCCCGGCGGCCTTCTTTGTGATCGCCCAGGTCTCCCTCTACTACATCGGCGACGGCCTCCGTGACGCCCTCGACCCGAAGGATCGCCTATGAGCCTGCTGTCTGTTCGCAATCTTGCCATCCGCTTTGCCACCGGCGATGGCCATGTGCATGCCGTCAACGACGTGAGCTTCGACATCGCCCCCGGCGAGAAGGTCGCGCTGGTGGGGGAAAGTGGCTCCGGCAAAAGCCAGATCGCGCTGTCGATCATGGGGCTGCTGGCCAAGAACGCCCAAGTGGAGGGCGAAGCGCAGTTTGAAGGCCAGAACCTGCTGGCCCTCTCGCAGCCCGCGCTCAACAAGATCCGCGCCAAGAAGATCGCCATGATCTTTCAGGATCCGATGAGCGCGCTGAACCCCTATATGCGGGTTGGCCGCCAGCTGACGGAAATCGTCGAGCTGCACGAGGGGCTGGGCCGCGCCGCCGCCCGCAAACGCGCCATCGAGGCGATGGAGGCGGTGCAGATCCCGGACGCCAGGAACCGGATCGACGCCTACCCCCACGAGTTCTCCGGCGGGATGCGCCAGCGCATCGTCATCGCCATGGCGCTGATCTGCAAGCCGAGCCTGATCCTTGCCGACGAGCCGACAACCGCGCTCGACGTCACGGTGCAGGCCCAGATCATGCGCCTGCTGGACGAGGTCCAGAGCGAGCTGAACACCGCCGTGCTGCTGATCACCCACGATCTGGGCGTGGTGGCGGGCTTCTGCGATCGCGCCATGGTGCTTTATGGTGGGCGGATGATGGAAACCGCGCCCACCAAGGCGCTGTTTGCCGCGCCAAGCCACCCCTACACGCGCGGCCTTCTGCGCGCCGTGCCCAACATCAACGACGACGCAGAGCTGAGCGCCATCCCGGGCAGTCCGCCCAACCAGCTGCGCCCGCTCACCCATTGCCCCTTCGCCGCCCGTTGCGCGGACGCAGTGGCCGAGTGCCAAAGCACCCTGCCCGCGCTCACCGGCGAGATCACCAAACGCGCCTGCCTGCGCCCCGTGGAGGCCCTGTCATGAGCGATGCCATCCTGACCGTCGACGATCTGAAGGTCGTGTTCGACACGCGGCAAGGCCGCAAATACCCGTGGTCGCCGATGAACAAGGTCCATGCGGTGAACGGCGTGAGCCTGCAGCTCGCGCGCGGCCAGACGCTGGGCGTCGTGGGCGAAAGCGGCTGTGGGAAATCCACCCTGATCCGCGCCATCGCCGGGCTTGTCACGCCTTCTGGCGGCACCGTGCGGCTTGAGGGCAAACCGGTAAACTACCAGAGCCGCTCCGAGGTGCTGGCCCTGCGTCACCGGGTGCAGATGATCTTTCAGGATCCCGTGGCCTCGCTGAACCCGCGCATGACGGTGCGCGAGATCGTGAGCGAGCCCGCCACCCGCTTCCGCAAGGATCTGGACGCGCCCGCGCAGGAAAAGCTCGTGCGCGACATGCTGGACCGCGTCGGCATCGCGCAGCGCAACTTCAACCGCTACCCGCATGAGTTCTCCGGCGGCCAATGCCAGCGCATCGGCATCGCCCGCGCTCTGGCGGTGAACCCGGCCATCCTGCTCTGCGACGAGCCGGTCTCCGCCCTTGACGTGTCGATTCAGGCGCAGGTGGTGAACCTGCTGAAAGAGCTGCAGGCGGAGATGGGGCTGTCGCTGATCTTCGTGGCCCACGATCTGGGTGTGGTGCGCCATATCTCCAACGACATCCTCGTCATGTATATGGGCGGGATGATGGAGAAGGCGGAGTCCGCCGCGCTGGTGAAAGCGCCGAGCCACCCCTACACGCAGGCGCTGCTGTCCTCGGTGCCGGTGCCCGACCCGAACGTGGTGGTCCAGCCGCAGGTGCTGGAAGGCGATCTGCCGAGCCCGCTCAACCTGCCCGAAGGCTGCCTGTTCCAATCGCGATGCCCGAAGCGTCAGGACGTGTGCAAGGCCACCAAACCCGCGCTTCTGACGGAAGCAGGCTGCGACGTGGCCTGCCATTTCGCCGGGGCTTAACTCTGCAGAGCTAAGCGTCCGCCCGGGTGGGCGCGAAAACGCGCCCGCCGTGGGGCGGGCGGGCGCGTGCCTGCCGCTGGCGCGACAGGCTCTCTCTCTAGTCTCCCCCCACCTCGGCCCGGCACCAGACACAATCGTGATCCGAAAGCGGCGTGCCCTCTTGCGAGATGGACGGCAGAACCCCTTTCTCTAGGCAGTCCAGATCGCGGCCCGCCAGCCAATCCAGCGTCATCACCCGGTCCGGGTGCGGCGTGATCAGGCTGGGCCGCGTTGTTGGGCCGTCCGCCGTGAAACCCCAATCGTAACCCCGCGCTTCGCCGAGCCCAAAAAGCGTTTCGCGGCGGTGATCGAAATCCGGCGGCAGGTGGTTACCGGTGTTCAGATCGCCTCCGATCAGCACCGGCATCCCCGGCGCAAACGCCTCCACCGCCTCCAGCAGGATCAAAAACTGCGCCTCCCGATGCGCCGCATCGGCGTTGCTTTCCAGATGGGTGGAGACAACGCAGAGCGGCCCCTCCGCCCCCGGCAGCACGGCGGCAATCGCCATCCGCCCGCCAAGGCGTGGCTGGCCCGGATCCACGTCGCGCTCGTCTGCCGAAAACCAATGGCCGTGATCGTCCAGCCGGATCAGGGCGAGCTTTTCAAAGGGCACCGAGGAGAGCACCGCATTGCCATGCCAGCCTCGCGCGTTGACATCGTCCTTGCAGAAGGCGCGCTCCGTCGCCCCGCCCAGATCCAGCTCGTGGAACTCCACCCCGAAGGCGTAGCCCATGCCAAGGGCGGCGGCCACTTCCTCGGTGGTGTGGCGCTGGCCGGTGCGAGCCATGCCGTGATCCACCTCCGAGAGCAGCACCACATCCGGCTTCAGCGGTGCCAGATGGGCGGCGGTGGCTTCGGGGAACAGGCAGCGCTCCACGTTCCAGGCCGCGACGGTGAAACGTTCAGGCAGCCGTGCGGCCCGGGCCGTGCCGCCCACCTGCAACGTGTTCATCGCAGGGACAGAGGCCAGCAAATCCCGATGCGCCTGCGCGGTGCGCGGGGCAGACAGGATCGCCGCGCGCTCCTCCGCCGTCACCAGCGGCAATGTAGAAACGACAGACTCAATCACAGCGCGCGCCCCGTTTCATGGTCAAAGAGGCGCAGGGCTTCGGGCTTCAACCGCACCCGCATCGCACCTGGGCTGGCCTCGCCGCCTTTCCCGATATGGACGGTGAACGGCTGCTCGGCCAGCCGCCCGTGCAGCAGGCGGTGGCCGCCCAGCTCTTCCACGATCTCCACGTCAAAGCCCAACTCGCCCTCCGGGTGCAGCTCCACATCCTCGGGCCGGATGCCCAGCGTCACGGGGCCAACGCCTTCGGCTGCACGCAGCGGCGTGCCACCATTGACGCGCAGCGCGCCCTCTTCCAGCCGCGCTTCAAGCAGGTTCATCGGCGGCGCGCCCATGAAGCTCGCGACGAAGGTCGAGGCCGGGGTGTGGTAGATCTCCGCCGGGGTGCCGATCTGCTCGATCCGGCCCGCGTTCATCACGATGATGCGGTCCGCCATCGTCATCGCTTCCACCTGATCGTGGGTCACATAAACCGAGGTCACCCCCAGCCGCCGCTGCAAGGCCTTGATCTCGATCCGCATCTGGTGGCGCAGCTTGGCGTCGAGGTTGGAGAGCGGCTCGTCAAACAGGAAGAGCGCCGGATCGCGCACCACGGCGCGACCCATGGCCACCCGCTGGCGTTGCCCGCCCGAAAGCTGGCTCGGCTTGCGATCCAGATACTCCGTCAGGTTCAGCATCTCGGCGGCCTGCGCCACTTTCGCCGCGATCACATCGCTGGCGATGCCCCGGTTCTTCAGCCCGTAGGCGATGTTCTTGCGCACCGTCATATGCGGATAGAGCGCGTAGTTCTGGAACACCATGGCGATATCGCGATCCGCCGGATCAACGTCGTTCACCACCCGATCGCCGATGCGCAGCTCGCCCTCGGTGATCTCTTCCAGCCCCGCGATCATGCGCAGCAGCGTGGACTTACCGCAGCCCGATGGGCCGACGAGCACCAGAAACTCGCCATCCTTGATGGAAAACCCCGTCCGCTCAAGGGCCTGAAACCCATTGGGGTAGACCTTGCGAATATTGCTCAGGGAAACATGTGCCATTGTTGAGCGTCCTTACTTGTCGGAATCCGTGAGGCCCTTGACGAACCAGCTCTGGAAGAAGATCACCACCAGAACCGGCGGCAGGATGGCGATGAGCGCGAGCATGTTGGCGCGCCCGTATTCGGGGATGTTGGTGCCTTCCAGATCCTGCGTGAGCTGCTTGATGCCGCGCACCAGCGTGTACATGCTCTCGTCCGTCGTGATCATCGTCGGCCAGAGGTATTGGTTCCAACCGAAGACGAACATGATGATGAACATGGCGGCGATCATCGTCTGCGACAGCGGGATCAGGATATCGATGAAGAATTTCACCGGCCCCGCGCCGTCGATCCGGGCGGCCTCCACCAGCTCTTCGGGCACCGAGCGGAAGAACTGCCGGAAAAAGAAGGTGGCCGTGGCCGAGGCGATCAGCGGCACGATCAGGCCGGTGTAGCTGTTGAGCAGCCCCAGCTTCTGCGCGATCTCGTAGGAGGGCAGGATGCGCACCTCCAGCGGCAGCAGCAGCGTGGTGAAGATCAGCCAGAAGGCAAAGGTGGCAAAGCGCAGCCGGAAATAGACAAGCGCATAGGCCGCCATCATCCCGATCAGGATCTTGCCAAGGGCAAAGCCGAGGCCAAGGATCAGCGAGTTCGCCAGCATCGACACGCCGGTGTTCTCGCCCGAAAAGCCCGAGGCCTTGAACATGGCGGATTTGAAATTCGCGCCCATCTGATCGCCGATCACCAGCTGGGGGCCGTGTTTGATCGTGTCCAGATCGCTGGTGGTGGTGGTTTGCAGCACCACCAGAAGCGGCACCAGCATGAAGAGCGCGCCGAGGATCAGCACCGCGTGATCCACCACGCGGCCAAGGCGGAAGCCGCGGCGGCGCGGCGCGGGGATCGCGGGGGCCTGTTGCAGAACATCTGTCATCGCGTATTGCCTCAGGTGTAATGGATGCGGCGGTCGATCAGGCGGAACTGGAACACCGTCAGCGCAAGTACCAGAACCATCAGCACCACCGATTGCGCCGAGCTTCCGCCCAGATCATTGCCCCGGAAGCCGTCCACATAGACCTTGTAAACCAGCGTCATCGGGTTGTTGCCGGGCTCGCCCTTCACCATCGTGTCGACGATGCCGAAGGTATCAAACAGCGCATAGGTGATGTTGACGATCAGCAGGAAAAAACCTGTCGGCGCGAGCAGCGGGAAGGTCACGCCCCAGAAACGGGAGGTGGCGGAGCCGTTGTCGATCAGCGCCGCCTCGCGCACCGCCTTGGGGATGGATTGCAGCCCCGAGAGGAAGAAGATGAAGTTCACCGGCACCTGTTTCCAGACCGAAACAAGCACCATCGCGGCGGCGGTATCGGTGAAATTCACCCCCAGTTTGAAATCCCAACCAATCGCGCGGGCGGCCTCGGTGAGGGGGCCCCAGCTCTGGTTGAACATGATCAGCCCGATGAACCCGGCCACCGGCGGGGCCACGGCATAGACCCACATCAGAAGCGTGCGGTAGGTTTTCGCGCCCCGGATCACATTGTCGGCCTTCACCGCCAGCAGCAGCGCCAGCGCGAGGGAAAAGAATGTCACCAGAAGCGTGAAAAGCAGGGTAAACCGCGCGATCTTCAGGTATTCGCTGCTGGCGGCAAGATCGGTGTAATTGTCGAACCCCACGAAGGTCGCGCCGAAGCCGAAGGGATCCTGCAGGAAAAAAGAAGACTGCACCGCATGGGCGGCGGGCCAGTAGAAGAAGATCGTGATGATGGCGAGCTGCGGCAGCAAAAGCAGCATGGGCAGCCAGCGCGTGGTGAAACCGGCGCGTTTCATGGGGACTCCCGGAAAAAAGGGGCGGCCGCAGGGGGGTGCGGCCGCCAGTCGTGTGAGGGTGGAGCGGGTTAGCTCTGGGTCTTGGAGAAGCGGGCCAGCAGGGCGTTGGCTTCGGCTTCGATGGCCTTGAAGGCCTCTTCCACGGTGGTTTCGCCGGTCAGGATGCGGCCGTATTCCCGGTTCATCACGTCGCGGATCTGCACGTAGAAGCCCATGCGGTAGCCCTTGGTGTGCTCACCGGCGGGCAGGGACAGCTGCTGGATGCCCACTTCGGCCGCCGGGAAGCGGTCATAGTGGCCGTCGGCCTTGGCCAGTTCGTAGGCGGCTTCGGTGATCGGCACGTAGCCGGTGTCCTGGTGCCAGAAGTACTGGGTTTCAGGCTTAGTAAGGTATTCGAAGAAAGCAGCGGTGGCCGCGTTTTCCTCGGCACCATGGCCGGCCATGGCAAAGAGCGCCGCGCCGCCGATGAACGTCTGTTTCGGCTCGCTCGTCACGGCCTCCCAATAGGGCAGGTAGGTGGCGGAGAAATCAAAGCCCAGATCCTTCTTGGAGAGCCCGCCGAAGGAGCCCGAGGAGCCCAGCCAGATCGCGACCTTGCCTTCTTCGAACGGGGTCTGGTTGTCACCCCAGCCGGTGCCGAACCATTCGAAGTAGCCTTCTTCCTGCCACTCGGTCACGGCGGTGAAATGGGCTTTGATGGCGTCGTTGTTCACGAGGATCTGGGTGTCGTCGCCGCCGGTGTAGCCGTTGTCGTTCGTGGCGAACGGCAGATCGTGGCGGGACATGAAGTTCTCGGTGAAGATCCACGGCAGGTGGGATTGGCTCAGCGCGGTGTAGCCGGCCTCTTTCAGCGCGGGCGCGGTGACGGTTTGAAATTCTTCCCAGGTCTTCGGCGCGCTCACACCGGCTTCTTCCAGCGCCTGCACGTTGAAATACATGATCGGCGAAGAAGAGTTGAACGGCATGCCGACCATCTTGCCTTCGGCGTCGGCGTAGAAGTAGCGCACGCCCGAGATGTAGTCTTCGATATCGAAGGCGACACCGTTCTCGACCAGCAGATCCTGCACCGGGATCGTCGCGCCTTTGGCGCCGATCACGGTGGCGGCACCGGCGTCAAACACCTGCAGGATGTTGGGCTGCTCACCGGCGCGGAAAGCGGCGATGCCAGCGGTCAGGGCTTCCTCGTAGGTGCCTTTGAACACGGGCGTGATCTTGTAGGCGTCCTGCGAGGCGTTGAAGTCCTCGGCGATCTTGTTGACGGTCTCTCCAAGGGCGCCGCCCATGGCGTGCCAGAAGGTGATTTCGGTTTCGGCCGTGGAAGCATTGGCCACCAGCGCGAAGGCCGCGGCGGCGGCAAAGGACAGGGATTTCATCAGGTCTCTCCGGTTCGAATTGGGCCCGGTGCCGCGCCCGGTCCGGTTCGGGCCGGGGCGCGCACCGGGGCGGTGCATGACCGCCCAATTCGCCGAAGAGGGTGACAGCCGCGTGACGCTTTTGTTTCAGCTCCGCGAAACCTGTCAGGATCGTTTCAAGCGCGGCTCAGGCCGCCGCCATCAGCCGCTCACGCTTGCGCTTTTCCAGCGTCACGTGCCGCCGGTGGGTCGAGAGCCTGTCCACCACCACCGCCGCCAGCAGCACCGCGCCGCGCACGGCGTCGTAGATGTAGGGCGAGGCGTTCATCAGGTTCAGCCCGTTGTCGATCAGCACCAGAAACACCGCGCCGATCACCGATCCGGCCACGGTGCCCGTGCCGCCCGTCAGCTTGGTGCCGCCAAGGATCACCGCCGCGATCACGGTAAACTCGATCCCGATGCCGATGCCCGATTGCAGCCCCCCCACCCGCGCGAGCAGCACGAGCGCCGCGATCCCCGTCAGGAAGCCGCCGATGCCATAGGCCAGCACCGTGACGCGATCCACCGGCAGGCCGGTTTCATGGGCCGAGCGCTGGCTTGCACCAAGCGCGCGGATGTAGACGCCAAAGCGCGTCTGGGTGAAGAGATAGACGCCGAGCAGGAAGACCACCGCAAGGATCAGGATCGGCACCGGCACGCCGAAGATCCGCCCATTGCCCAGAAAGCCCATCTCGCGCGGCACCGGGATGTTCTGCGCCTCCGTCAGGTGGATCGCCGCGCCGCGATAGATCGAATAGGTCGCCAGCGTGGTGATCAGCGGCGAAACGCGAAAGCGCACGATCAGCAGGCCGTTGAGCGCCCCCAAGAGCGTCGCGCAGAGCATGGCCGCGGCGAAAGCCAGCGGGTAGCTGCCGGTCTCCAGCATCAGCTTGGCGAAGAGCGCCGACGTGAAGAAGAGGATCGCGCCCACCGAGATGTCGATCCCGGCCGTGGTGATGACGAAGGTCATGCCGATGGCCATGATCGCGGTGACGCTGGCCTGCACGAGGATGGATTGCATGTTGGCAAACGACAGGAACGCAGGTGCCGCCACCGAAAGCAGCGCGGCCAGCCCCAGCGTGGCCAGCAGGATCGGCATCCATTTCTGCCGTGTCAGCGGGTTCTTGCGGGATTGGCCACTCATGTCTGCTCTCCGGCTTCACCCGTGCTGGCGGCAAGGGAAATGATCTTCACCGCGTCGTAATCCTCGCGCTGGAAGCTGCCCGCAATCCGCCCCTTGCGCATCACCAGCAGGCGGTGGGTGGTGTGCAGAAGCTCCGGCAGATCGGAGGAGACGATCAGCACGCCGCGCCCCTGCCGCGCCAGTTCGGCCACGGCGGCGTGAATGTCGAACTTCGCGCCGATGTCCACGCCCTTGGTGGGCTCATCGAGGATCAGGATATCGGGGGCCATCGCCAGCCAGCGCGCGATCAGCACCTTCTGCTGGTTGCCGCCCGACAGATCGCCGACCGGGTTTTCCACATGGGGCACGGCGATGCCGCGCGTTTCCACGATGCCCTCCGCCACGGCGCGCTCGCCGCCAAAGCCCAGCTTGCGTTTCACGAAGGCCTTCAGCGCCGCCGCCGAGAGGTTCTCGCGCACAGGGCGGTTCAGGAACAGCCCGTTTCGTCGGCGATCTTCCGGCACGTAGCACATGCCGCGCGCCTTCATCCCGGCCACGGTGGCGCGGGGCACGGGCGCGCCCTTCACGGTGATCGCCCCGCCAGAGGGGCGCAGGCCGAAGATCGCCTCGGCCAGCTCCGTGCGCCCGGCCCCCATAAGGCCGGATATGCCCAGAATCTCACCCCGGCGCAGGGCGAAGCTGATGTCGTGGAAATCGGCGGAGCTCAAACCTTCCACGCGCAGGATCTCCTCCGCACCGTGCGCGCCCAGATCGAGCGTGGCATCCGCCATCGCCCGGCCCACCATCATCTCTTCCAGCTGCCGCCGCGAGACATCCGCCAGCCGCCCCTGCCCCACCTGCTTGCCGTCGCGCAGCACGATGAAGCTTTCGCAAAGGCGGTAGATCTCCTCCATGAAGTGGGAAATGAAGATGATCGCCACCCCACGCGCCTTCAGCATGTCGACGATGGCAAAGAGCTTTTCGCGCTCCAGCGCAGTGAGCGAGGTTGTCGGCTCATCGAGGATCAGCACCCGGTCGGCGTGGCGCAGGGCCTTGGCGATCTCCACCACCTGCTGATGCCCCGCGCCAAGCGTTTCCACCAGCGCGCGGGGGTCGATCTTGATGCCGAGGATGCCCAGCTGCTCTTCCGCCACGGCCTCTGCCGCGCGCCAGTCGATGCGCGCCGGGCGGCCCGGCAGATCGGAGATGCAGATGTTTTCGGCCACCGAAAGCGCGCCGAAGAGCGAAAGCTCCTGGTGGACGGCGGAAATCCCGGGCCGCGCGCCTTCGCCCGGCGGCACCGGCGTGCCCGCGATGCGGATCTCGCCCTTGGTGGGCGTCAGCAGCCCGCAGAGCATGTTCTTCGTGGTGGATTTGCCCGCGCCGTTTTCCCCCACCAGCGCGATGGCCTCGCCGGGGTGCAGCGCGAAGGAAACGTCATCCACCACCGTCTTGCCCGCGAAGGCCTTGGACAGGTGGCGCACCTCCAGAACGGGGGCCGTGGTGGCGGGCGTCTCAGCCGCGGGTAGGGATTGCAGCATCACAGGGCCCTCCGGCCGCTCAGTTTCATGGCGACCCATGTGCCAAGGAAGATCAGCACGCCCTGAATGATGAGCTGGTCGTAGAAGGGAATGCCCATCAGGTTCAGCCCGCTCGTGAGTACCGCCAGCAGCGCGACGCCCAGCACGGTGCGCCCGATGCTGCCTTCGCCGCCCGTCATGCTGGTGCCGCCCAGCACCACCGCGCCGATGATGATCAGCAACAGCGTGTCGCCCACGCCGGGGATCGCGTTGCCGAGATTGGCGATGGAGACAAACCCCGCCACCCCGGCCAGCACGCCGGAGAGCAAGTAGACCTCGCATTCGATGCGGGCCACGTTCAGCCCGGCGTAGCGCGCGGCCGAGGGGTTGGAGCCCGTCAGCATCACGTGGCGGCCCCATGTGCTGTGGCCCAGCACCACCGCACCGCCGCCCGCGATGGCCAGCGCCACCACCATGACGGCGGGCAGGCCGAACCACAGAAGAAAGCCGAAATCGAGCAACCCGTAGGGCGTGCCCTTCACCGCGATGCCCTCGCTCATCACGAAAGCCAGCCCGCGCGCGATCAGCTGCGTGGCCATGGTGGTGATGAAAGGGGTCAGTTTGAAATAGCCGATCAGCACGCCGTTCAGCAGGCCAAAGCCCGCACCCACGGCCACGGCAGTGAGCACGCCCAGCGGGATGCTGCCCGTCTGCGCCATCACGATCCCGGCCAGCACGGCGGAGGCGCTGATCACGGTTGAGATCGAAAGATCAATGCCGCCGATCAGGAAAACGAACGTCATCCCCACGGCGGCGATCAGCACTACGGCATTCGCGCCCAGCATCGCCTCGATATTGCCAGCTGTGGCAAAATAGGGCGAGGCGGCAGAGAACAGCGCCAGCAGCAGAAGCACCACCGGCACGGCGGGGTAGGATTTCAGGGCGGCGATGGCCTTGGGCAGCATGGCGGTGGCACCGGGCATTCAGGAAACGTACGGAAAGGCGAAAGCGGGGCGCGCCGGGAAGGCGGCGCACCCCGCGGATCGGTGCGCGAATTACTTCGCGCCCCAGATCTTGGCCTTGTTGGCCTCGGCATCGGCCATCGTGTAGAAATCGCCGGGGATCACGTTGATGCGCTCAACGGCATTGCCCGCGAGGATGTCGGCCACCAGCGCAACCGCCTTGCGGCCCGTCGCCTCGGTGCCCATCACCACGAAACCGTCCGCCACGCCGCCGACAACGGCCTGATAGCCATCGTTGGAGCCGTTCACGCCGGTCACAACCACATGGCCCTCTTCGCCCAGCTTCATCAGCTTGCCGGTGTCCGTCAGTACGGTTTCCACCGCCGGGATGTGGGTGTCGGTGGCGGCGAACACGGCCTTCACGTCCGGGTTGGCCTGAATGGCGTTCTGGGTGCCGGAGAGCGCGCGGGCGGAATCCCAATCGGTCGGCACTTCGATCAGCTTCACGTTCTCAAGCGTTGCGATGCCTTCGCGGAAGCCCTTGGAGCGGTCGATGCCGTTCTGATCGTTCAGCGCGCCGATCAGCTCGACGATGGTGATCTCGCCTTCCACACCGGCCAGCGCCTTGGCGGTGTATTCGCCGGCCAGGCGACCATCAAACAGCGAATCCGGGCCGACGAAGGCCTGCACCACGCGGCTGTCGGGCAGATCGCGGTCATAGGCGACAACCGGGATCCCGGCGCGCTGCGCGGCGATCAGGGCGCGCTCGATGGTGTTCTGGTCCACGGCGCAGACGAGGATCGCGTCCACATCCTGCGCGATGAGCGACTGGATCTGCGCGTTCTGCTGCTGGGCGTCGCCATCGGCCACCACCTCAACCACCTCGTAGCCGCGGTCGGCGGCCTCGGCCTTGATGCCGTTGTTCACCGCCACGCGGCTTTCAAACAGCTGGTCCACCGACAGGCCGATCTTGATGCCCTCGGCATAGACGCTGGACGCGGTGGCAAGCGCGATCGTGGTGATCGCGGCGAAAATCTTCTTCATGGGTCTCTCCTCCCTCTGGTGATGCCCGAATGCGGGCAGACGCGCGTGTCACCGGGCCGAAACGGGCCACACAGGCGAGTCGAATCCCATATGCGCAAATTACTTTTATATGCGCAAATGATTTTTCATATATTTTTCGGTAGTGACAGTCATACGCAGCAGGCGCGACGCTGCCTCAGGCCTGCGCGCTTGTCTCGCCTCCGGGTAAGGTGAGCTGTGCAGATGGTAAGATCACGCGAGCGCCCAAGCCCGCGCGCAGAAAAGCGCCACCCACCGGCAGGCCGGGAGCGTCAACGCGGCGCGGCGAAAGCGGGCTTAAGCGCTTGTTTGCAAACGGCTTCCATGGGCGCGGCGGAAATCCGACGGGCTTGCGCCGGTGTGTTTGCGAAACACCCGGTTGAAATGCGACAGCGAGCCGAAGCCCGAGTCCATCGCGATGTCCACGATGGAGTCCTCCCCCTGCATCAGGAGCGCCTGCGCATAGGAAAGCCGCAGCAGCAGCACATATTGGTTGAGCGTCATCCCGGTGGATTTGCGAAACACGCTCATCGCGTATTTCGGGTGAATCTGCGCCGAGCTGGCGATGGAGGAGGCGTCGATCTCATCCTTGAAATGGCGGCTCATGAATTCAAGCATGGAGCCGATCCTGTCAAAGCTGGGCTGATCCGGCGCTTCCGAGGCCGATTCCCCGGCCGCAGGCGGGCAGCGCACCTCGTAGGGCGCAAGCACCAGCCGTTCGATGCGCAGCAGCATCTCCTCGGTGGCGATGATCCGCGCCGCCGGATCGCCGGAGCGAAAGTAATCCGCCCAGCGGGCAAAGGCGAGGTGATCCTCCGCATGGGGGGCCTTGGTGATCAGCGCGCCGCCGCGCATGAGGGCTTCGCGTAAGGAATCCGGCAGGCGCAGGCGGAAGAACTGCAAGAGCGGCAGATGAATCGCCTCCATCTCGCCATCGGCGGCGCAATCGCTCAGGCGATGCGGCAGCCCACCCCAGAACACCGCCATATGGCCCTCGGGGATCTCCATCGGGAAGCCGTGCATCTCGTAAAACACGCTGCCGCGCCTTGCGTAGTTGATCTCGATCTGCGCGTGCCAGTGCTGCGATTGCATGATCGCCGGGTGCCCGCGGCCAAGGATGATCTCGTTGGGCAACTGCTCCACGGTGCTGCCCGCCGGATCCCACAATCTTTTTTCGACGATCTTACGATCTGGTGACTCGCGCTTCCCCACGGATGAGACGTCCCCCTCGGACTCAGGCATGTTCACGTTCTCATCGATCGTATCAGACAGGGGGAGGAACTCGAAATGAAACGATTCACTGCAAGCGTCGTGGCAGCCATCAGCCTTGCGGCTCCGGCTGCGGCCACGGCGGAAACCGAAATCACCGTCTGGGGCTGGGGTGTCGCCGCCAAGGCGCTGGACGCCACCGTGGCGGGCTTCAACGCCGAGAACCCGGACATCAAGGTCACCGTGGAAAATCTTGGCTACTCGCAGGTGAAAAGCCGCGTGCTGGCCGCCTGCGCCGCCGGGGGCACGGGCCTGCCGGATGTGTTCCAGTTCCAGAACATCGAGATGGAGCTGATCAAGGCACAGTTCCCCGATTGCGCCACCGATCTGGTGCCGCTGGGCTTTGACGCCGACAAACAGGCCGGCTTCCCCGATTTCAAACTCACCGCCCTGCGCGATGGCGAGCGGGTGATCGGGATGCCGTGGGACACCGGCCCGGCCGTGCTCTTCTACCGCCGTGACTTCTATAAGAACGCGGGCGTCGATCCCGAAAGCGTTGTCACCTGGGAGGATTTCCACGCTGCGGGCAAGAAGATCATGGAAGCCAACCCCGGCGTCACCATGTCCAACGACAACCTCAACGGCGGCGCGGAATGGTTCCGCATGATCGCCAACGAGCAGGGCTGCGGCTACTTCTCGGAGGATGGCGAAAGCATCACCGTGAACCAGCCGGGCTGCGTGGCCGCGCTGGAGGTGCTGGGCCGCATGGTCAATGACGGCTTGGTGACGGCGGGCGATTTCAGCGAGCGCGTGCAGAACGCGGGCGCGGGCGTCGTGGCCACGGCGATGAACGGCGCGTGGTTTGACGGCACCCTGCGCGACAACGTCCCGGCCGAGCAGGCAGGCCTCTGGGGCGTCACCCTGATGCCGACAGTCGCCGAAGGCGGCAGCCGCGCGGCCAACGTGGGCGGCTCGCTGCTGGCGATCGCCGACAACAGCGACCAGAAAGACGCGGCCTACAAGTACCTCGCCTATACGCTGGGCACGAACGAGGGCCAGATCACCATGCTGCGCGAATACGGGCTGGTGCCCTCGCTGCTGAGCGCGCTGGAGGATCCCTTCGTGAAGGAACCGCACCCCTTCTACGCGGATCAGACCGTCTGGGAAACGGTGCTGGGCCGGCTCGACAAGATCAAGCCCGCCACCGGCACCCCCTTCTTCGGCGACGCCGATCAGGTGATCCAGGCCACCCAGATCGCCTACATCAAGGGCGAGCATGAAAGCGCACAATCCGCGCTCGACGATGCCGCCAAGCAGATCAGCTTCGCCACGGGCCTGCCCATCGCGAAGTGATCCAGCCCGGCGGGCGTCCTCCCGATTGCCCGCCGGCACCCCTGACCCGGACCAAAGACAATGCGCCTCAGAACCAAAGTGGCTTACGGCTTCCTTGCGCCCTACCTCGCGATCTTCGCGGTGTTCTGGTGCTGGCCGATCCTCTACTCTTTCTACCTCTCCTTCATGTCCACCCGGCGCGCGCCGTGGAGCTTCAACCCGGGCATGACATGGGGCCGCGTGGTACAGGATCCGGCCTATTGGAACGCGCTGGAAAACACGCTCACCATCCTTGTGATTCAGGTGCCGGTGATGCTCACGCTGGCCACGCTGCTGGCGGTCTTCCTGAACTCGCCCTTGCTGCGCGCCCGCGGGCTGATGCGCTTTGCCTTCTTTGCGCCGGTGGTGATCGGCGAGGCCGCCTATGCTGCCGTCTTCCGGCTGATGTTCAACGCCGAGTTCGGCATCGTGAACAAGATGTTCGAAAGCGTCGGCCTGCCCGCGCTCAACTGGTTCGGCGATCCCGACGCCGCCATGGCGGTGATCATCGTCGCCGTGACGTGGCGCTGGGTCGGCTATAACGCGATCATCATCCTGTCGGGCCTGCAATCCATCCCCGAGGATGTCTACGAGGCCGCCACGCTGGACCGCGTCACCCCGCGCCAGCAGTTCTTCCACATCACCCTGCCGCTTCTGCGCCCGATCATCCTGTTTTGCCTCGTGCTCTCCGTCATCGGCTCGATGCAGATGTTCGTGGAGCCCTACCTGATCACCAACCAGGGCGGCCCCGGCGGCGGCACCGAAACCCTCGGCCTCTACCTCTATCGGCAGGGTTTCCTGAACCTCAACTTCGGCTACGCCTCCGCCATCGCCTACACCATCGCGATGCTGGCGGTCGCCATTGCTGCCCTGAACCTCTGGCTCGGGAGGGACCGCACATGACATCCCGCTCCAAGACCCTGCGCCTGCGCGCGCTCGCGCTGCACGCCGTGCTGGTGCCGCTGGCACTGCTCTGGCTGCTGCCGATCTGGATGATGCTCGTCTTTGCCACCATGGGCGATGAGGCGATCTTCTCGCCCCGGATCGAGCTGATCCCGTCGGATCAGTTCCTTGAAAACTTCCGCAAGCTGCAGGCCGATCTGGATTTCGTGCGCACCATCTTCGTTTCCGTGGTTGTGGCCAGCGTTTACACCGTGCTCTCCATGGCGCTCACCTCCATGGCGGGCTGGGCACTGGCGCGCTACCGCTTCCACGGGCGCGGCGCGGTGATCGCCATCATCCTCGGCACGATGACCCTGCCCTATTTCGTCGTCGTCATTCCGCAGTTCATCATGGTGGCGCGCGATTTCGGCCTCTCCGACACATGGGTCGCGCTGATCGTGCCGCCGCTGTTCAACTCGCTCGGAGTTCTGTTCATGCGGCAGGCGTTTTCGATGATGCCCGCCGATCTGTTTGACGCCGCCCGCGTGGAGGGCGTCAGCGAATGGCGCATCTTCTTCTACGTCGCCCTGCCGCTCGCCCGCCCCACGCTGGCCGCGCTCGGCATCATCCTCTTCCTGCACAGCTGGAACAATTACCTCTGGCCGCTGCTGATCGCCAATGACCCGGCCATGATGACGGCCCCCGTCGCGCTTGGCTCGCTGATCGGCATCACCGAAGTGAGCTGGGGCGGCATCATGGTGGGGGCGGTGCTGCTCACCACGCCGATGCTCGCCGTCTTCGTCTTCCTGCAACGCTATTTCATGTCCGGCATCACCGCCGGGGCCATCAAGTAAGGAGCGCCCCCATGGCATCGGTCACCCTGCAAGGGCTCAGAAAATCCTACGGCGCCCATGCCGTGATCCACGGCGCGGATCTGACGGTGGAGGACGGTGAGTTCGTCGTCTTCGTCGGCCCCTCCGGCTGCGGGAAATCCACACTGCTGCGCATGATCGCCGGGCTGGAGGACATCTCCGGCGGCGAGCTGCAGATCGGCGCCACCCGCATGAACGACACCGAGCCGGGCGAACGCGGCGTGGCCATGGTGTTCCAGACCTATGCGCTCTACCCGCATATGAGCGTGGAGGCCAACATGGGCTTCGGCATGCGCATGACAGGCCACGCCAAGCCCGAGACCGAGACGCGCGTGCGCTCCGCCGCTGATGTGCTGCAGCTCGCCCCGCTGCTCGCCCGCCTGCCCAAGGCGCTGTCCGGCGGGCAACGCCAGCGCGTCGCCATCGGTCGCGCCATCGTGCGCGAGCCGGATGTATTCCTGTTCGATGAGCCGCTCTCCAACCTCGACGCCGAGTTGCGCGTGAAGATGCGGGTGGAGATCGCCCGCCTGCACGGCGAATTGGGCGCGACGATGATCTATGTCACCCACGATCAGACGGAAGCCATGACGCTGGCCGACCGCATCGTCGTGCTGCGCGACGGGCGCATCGAGCAGGTCGGCGCGCCGCTGGATCTCTACCACCGCCCCGCCAACCGCTTCGTGGCGGGCTTCATCGGCTCGCCGATGATGAATTTCTTTGAAGGCACCGTCACCGGTGCGGGCCAGGTGACGCTGGAAGCGCACCCGGAATGCCGCCTTGCCCTGCCGCAGGCGAAAGCCCTGCCCCACGGCGCTGCCGTGACGCTCGGCATAAGGCCCGAGCACTTCGCCCCTGCGCCGCTGCCCGAGGGCAATCTCACCCTCACCATCGACGTGATCGAACGCCTCGGCGCGCTGAGCTACGCCTATGCCGAAACCAAGGGCGACGCGCCGGTGATCGTCGCCCGCCCGGAAGACGCAAGCGAAGATCGCCCCGGCGGGCAGATCACCGTCGGCATCCGGCCTGAGCGCGCCCATCTCTTTGCCGCCGACGGCACCCGCCTGCCCTGACACCCTTTTCATCCGACGCTTTGCAAGGACACCAACCCATGCCCGCTTCCGCACGCCCCGCCCAGACCCTCGGCGTCTGCTATTACCCCGAACACTGGCCCGAAGAGCGCTGGCCGTTGGATGCCCGCATGATGGCCGAGGCCGGGATCGAATATGTCCGCATCGGCGAGTTCGCCTGGGGCCTGATGGAGCCAGACCCCGGCACCTACGATTGGGCGTGGCTGGACCGCGCCATCGAGGTGCTGCACAAGGCGGGCCGCAAGATCGTGCTCGGCACCCCCACCGCCACGCCGCCGAAATGGCTGGTGGACAGCATGCCCGACATGCTCCCCATCGGCCCCGACGGGCGCGTGCGCGGCTTCGGCTCGCGGCGGCATTATTGCTTCAGCCATCAGGGCTACCGCGCCGAATGCCTGCGCATCACCGAGGCCATGGCGCAGCGCTACGGCACCCACCCGGCTGTGGCGGCCTGGCAGACCGACAACGAATACGGCTGCCACAAGACAACGCTCTCTTATTCCCAAGCCGCGCTCCACGGCTTCCGCGACTGGCTCGCCCAGAAATACCAAAGCCCTGAAGCGCTGAACCGGGCATGGGGCAATGTCTTCTGGTCGATGGAGTACCGTAGCTTTGACGAGGTCGAACTGCCCATCGGCGCGGTGACGGAAACCAACCCCGCCCACAAGCTCGATTTCCGCCGCTATGCCTCCGATCAAGTAGTGGCCTTCAACCGCCTGCAATGCGACGCGATCCGCCGCCATTCGCCGGGCCGCCCGATCAGCCACAACTTCATGGGCAAGTTCTTCGAGTTCGACCATTACGACGTCAGCGCCGATCTGGACATCGCCGCATGGGACGCCTACCCGACAGGCTTTCTGGACCGCGAGTTGGGCGATCCGGAACTGATCAAACGTTACATGCAGATCGGGCATCCGGATTTTGACGCCTTCCACCACGATCTCTACCGGGCTTGCGGCGATCTGCGCAACGGCACGGCCGCAGGGCGCTGGTGGGTGATGGAGCAGCAGCCGCCGGGGCCGCTGAACTGGGGCAGCTACAACCCTGCGCCACACCCGGAAGCCGGGCGTCTCTGGGTCTGGGAGGCCTTTGCGGCCGGGGCGGAAGTCGTCAGCTTCTTCCGCTGGCGGCAGCCTTCTTTCGCGCAGGAGCAGATGCACGAAGGCCTCCTGCTGCCTGATGGCACCCCCAACAAGGGCTATGCGCTCTGCGGGCAGATCCACGAGGAACTCACCGCGCTTGCCCCGCTCTCTGACCCGGCCCGCGCAGAAGTGGCGCTGGTGTTTGATTATCCCAGCCAGTGGATTACCGAGATCCAGCCCCACGCGCAGGACGCCTCCCATTTCGACACCGCCTTGCGCGCCTACGCCGCCCTGCGCCGCGCCGGGATCAGCGTCGATATCGTGCCGCCCACAGCCGAAGCCATTGCCGGGCGCAAGCTCGTGGTGCTGCCCATGGTCACGCTGATCGAACCCGCTTTCGCCGAGGCGCTCGCCGCCTGCGAGGCCACCGTGCTCGCCGGGCCCTGGGCGGGCAGCAAGGGCCATAACCTGACGATCTCCGAAGGCCTGCCCCCCGGCCCCCTGCGCGCGCTGATCGACATCCGCATCCCCCGCGTGGAAACCCGCCGCCCCTTCGCGCCGATCCCGCTCGCCAAGGGCGGCGCATTCGCGGGCTGGCGCGAGTTCGTGGAGCCCGGCGCGGGCGTCACCGTGGTCGAGGAAACCGTGGACGGCACACCGGCGCTCCTGCAACAGGGCCGCGCCTTCTACCTGCCGGGCCGCCCGGACGAGCCCGCCTTTGATCGCCTCATGCGCCATGTGCTGGACGCGGCGGGCGTAGCGTGGCTCGACCTGCCCCCCGACGTGCGCCTGCGCGACAACGGCCCCCACCGCTTCCTGTTCAACTACAGCGGCGATCCGGTGGACCTCACCGCCCTTTTCGGCGCAGAGGATTTCGCCTTCGGCAGCCCCGAACTGGGCCGTTGCGGCGTGGCCTGCATCACGCGCAAAACCTAAACGCAGGCGGAAACGGGCGGTGGCTCATGCCCCGCCCGCCACCGCGCGCAGGCAATCGGCAAAGACGCTGCGCTCCACGCTGATCGGTGCGGCCCGCGCCACGCTGATCCCCACGGGGCCAGAAAGGAGCGGGCTGGCCAGATCCACCGCCACGAGACTGCCCGCCGCGAGTTCCACCGCCACCACCCCGCGCGAGATGAACCAGAGCGCGTCCGACAGCCCCACGATCCCCCGCCCCACCGGCAGCGAAACCGTCTCGATCCCCGCGCGCCGCTCCGGCAGGCCGATGCTCGCCAGATAGCGCTGAACCGTCTCCCAGATCACCGCGCCCGTCGGGGGCAGGATCAGTTCATGGGCGGCGATGGCCTGCTCGGGCCGGGCCTCGTTCAGGATCGGGTGGCCGGGGCGGCAGACGAGCACCACGTCCTCGATGTAGAGCTGCTGAAAGCTCACGCCCGCACCCGCCTCCCGCTCTGGCATCCGGCCCAGTACCAGATCCACCTCGCCATCGCGCAGCTGGTTGAACAGCAAGCCATTCGGCCCGGTCAGGATATGCAGCCGCACATGGGGCATCTCTTCCCGGAACGCGAGGGCGGCACGGGGCAGCAATTGCGACGAGGCCGTCGGCAAGGCCCCGATCGACAGCCGCCGGGACAGATCGCCCTCCTGCGCCAGCCGTTCCTGCCCGCGCATCAACTCCACCATCGCCGCCGAGGCATGGGCCTGAAACACCCGCCCCGCCTCGTTCAGCCGCAGCCCCCGACCTACGCGATCAAACAGCGGCGTGCCCAGCATCGCCTCCAACTCCTTCAGGCTGCGCGACACCGCCGGCTGGGTGATGTGCAGGGCTTCAGCGGCGCGCGACACGCTCTGCGCGCGGGCCACCTCCAGAAAACAGCGCACATGGCGCAGGCGCATATGGGAGTCGAGATTCATATCCGTATGATTATGAATTAACACAAAACTATCAATATTCATCTGCGATTTGCATGATTAGCCTTCTCCCACCGGCAGGCGCTATCCTGCTCGGGCCAGACTGGGACCAGACTGGGGCCGGACCAAAAGGGAGGAGGATCGGCGCGTGCATCACCCCGTTGTCATCATCGGCGGCGGCCCCTCGGGGCTTCTGCTCGCGCAGCTTCTGCACAAGCGCGGCATCGAGAGCCTCGTGCTGGAGCGCAAGACGAAGGCCCATGTGCTTGGCCGCATCCGCGCGGGCGTTCTGGAACAGGGGCTCGTGGCCTTGCTGGAAGAGGCAGGCTGCGCGGCACGCCTGCACCGCGAGGGCTTCGTGCATGATGGCACCTGCATCGCCTACGGGGATGAGATGTTCCGCCTCGATTTCACCGAACACACCGGCACGCCGGTGATCGTCTACGGCCAGACGGAAGTGACCCGCGATCTCTACGAGGCGCGCGAGGCGGCAGGCGGGCCTATTGCCTTTGAGGTGGAAGACGTGGTGATCCACGGCGCCGAGACCGACAGCCCCCATGTCACCTACACAAAGCACGGCGAAAGCCACCGCGTGAGCTGCGATTTCATCGCCGGATGCGACGGCTTCCACGGCGTGAGCCGCCAGACGATCCCGCTCTCCGTGCGGCGCGAGTATGAGAAGGTTTACCCCTTCGGCTGGCTCGGCGTGCTAAGCGAAACGCCCCCCGTTTATCCTGAACTGATCTACGCCAACTCCCCGCGCGGCTTTGCGCTTTGCTCCATGCGCAACGATCACCTGAGCCGCTACTACATCCAGTGCTCGCTCTCGGACGCCCCCGGCGACTGGAGCGATGCGGCCTTCTGGCAGGAGCTCAAGCGCCGCCTTCCGGCCGACATCGCCGGGCGGCTTGTTACCGGGCCCTCGATCGAGAAATCCATCGCGCCGCTGCGCTCCTTCGTCACCGAGCCGATGCGCTGGGGGCGGCTTTTCCTCTGTGGCGACGCCGCCCATATCGTGCCGCCCACCGGGGCCAAGGGGCTCAACACGGCGGCCAGCGATGTGCATTACCTCTACACCGGCCTGCGCGCCTTTTATGAAAGCGGCAGCGAGGCCGGGCTTGAGGCCTATTCCGAAAAGGCGCTCGCTCGTGTCTGGAAGGCAGAACGCTTCAGCTGGTGGTTTTCCAGCCTGCTGCACCGCTACCCCGATCAATCGGCCTTCGATCTGAAAATGCAGATCGCCGAGCTGGAGTTCCTGCGCGCCAACACCGCCGCCCAGCGGGCCATGGCCGAAAACTACGTGGGCCTGCCCTATTGAGCCGCGAAAGGATTTTGTGATGAGCAACAGCCGTTTTGACACAGGCATGGACGTGCGCCGGGAGGTGCTGGGCGAGGATCACGTCGCCCGCGCCGACGCCGCCAAAACGCCCTTCGACGCCCCCTTCCAGACACTGATCACCGAGGGCGCCTGGGGCACGCTCTGGGCCGATGACACCATCACCCGCCGCGAACGCTCCATGCTCACGCTGGCTCTGCTCGCCGCCACCGGCAATTTCGAGGAGATCCCGATGCACATCCGCGCCTGCGCCCGCACCGGGGCCAGCCCGGAGGACGTGATGCAGGCCTTCCTGCATGTGGCCGTCTACGCCGGGGTGCCCCGCGCCAACCACGCGATCAAACTGGCCAAGGAAACCTTCGCGGAACTGGAGGAAGGCGCATGAAAAATACCGGCGATTACTACCAGCGCGACCGCAGCCTCCAGCCCCCGGCCCTGACACCGGGCTACAAGACCTCCGTCGCCCGCTCCCCGCGCTACGCCTTGATTTCGCTGGAAAACACCGTCTCCGAGATCACCGGTCCGCGCTTTGGCCATAGCGACATCGACGCCGGCGACAATGACCTGCTCAGCAACTACGCCAAACCCGGCGAAAGCCCCATCGGCGAGCGCATCATCCTGCATGGCCGCGTACTGGATGAGAACGCAAAGCCCGTGCCCAACACGCTGATCGAGATCTGGCAGGCCAACGCGGGCGGGCGCTACCGCCACAAGAAGGACACCTACCTCGCGCCCATCGATCCGAATTTCGGCGGCTGCGGGCGCACGCTGACCGATGAGACCGGCCATTACGCCTTCCGCACCGTGAAACCCGGTGCCTACCCGTGGCGCAACATGGTCAACAACTGGCGGCCCGCGCATATCCATGTGTCCGTCTTCGGGTCGGGCTTCCTGCAGCGGCTGATCACGCAATGCTATTTCGAAGGCGATCCGCTGATCCCGATCTGCCCCATCGTGCAGACGATCCCCGATGCCCAAGCCATCGACCAGCTCACCGCAAAGCTCGATCTCAACGCCACCGTGCCGCTGGATTCCATCGCCTATAAGTTCGACATCATCCTGCGCGGCCGCCGCTCCACGATGTTTGAGAACCGCATGGAGGGCAACTGACATGGCGCAGAAGCTTGAGTACCTGAAGGAAACCGCCTCCCAAACGGCAGGGCCCTACGTCCACATCGGCCTTGCGCCGGGGGCGGCGGGGTTTGACATCTACCGCGAGGAACTCGGCCACGACATCACCGGGCCGAACGCAGAAGGCGAGCGCATCCGGGTGGAGGGCGTGGTGACCGACGGCATGGGCGCGCCGATCAAGGACGTGCTGCTGGAGGTCTGGCAGGCCAATGCCCAAGGCCATTACGCCCACCCCGAAGGCGGCGGCGCGGTGGAAGAGGGCTTTCGCGGCTGGGGCCGCGTGATCACCGATTTCGACACCGGAGTCTGGGCCTTTGAAACCGTGAAACCCGGCGCGAGCAAGGGCCGGGGCGGCGCGCTGCAGGCCCCGCATCTCAACCTCTGGCTGGTGGCGCGCGGCATCAACATCGGGCTCAACACGCGGATGTACTTCGCCGATGAAGCCACTGCCAATGCCGCCGATCCGGTGCTCACCCTCATCGAATGGGAACACCGCCGCGCCACGCTCATCGCCGCGCGCATTGATGGCGGCCCCCTGCCCGTCTACCGTTTCGACATCCGCCTGCAAGGCGAGGACGAAACCGTGTTCTTCGATATCTGAGGCCCGCAATGTCTGATCCCGCGAAAACACCCTGCATCATCTGCGTCGCCATCACCGGCTCCGTTGCCCAAAAATCCGACAACCCCGCCGTGCCGATCACCGTGCCCGAGCAGGTGGAGAGCGTGCACGAAAGCTTCGAGGCCGGGGCCGCGATCGCCCATTGCCACGTGCGCAACGACGATGGCAGCCCGTCCTCGGACCCGGAGAAATTCGCCGCCCTGAAGGAAGGGATCGAAGCCCATTGCCCTGGCATGATCGTTCAGCTCTCCACCGGCGGGCGCTCCGGCGCGGGGCAGGCGCGCGGCGGGATGCTGCCGCTGCGCCCCGACATGGCCTCGCTCTCGGTGGGATCCAACAACTTCCCCACCCGCGTCTATGAGAACCCGCCGGATCTTGTGTCATGGCTCGCGAGCGAGATGCGCACCTACGATGTGAAGCCCGAGATCGAGGCCTTCGATCTGAGCCACATCTTCCGCGCCCAGGAGATGGCGGAAGCCGGCGAACTGCTGGGCACGCCCTATGTGCAATTCGTCATGGGGGTGAAGAACGCCATGCCGGTGGATCGCGAAGTGTTTGATTTCTATATCAAAACTGTCCACCGCCTGTTTGGCACTGATGCCCCGTGGTGCGCCGCCGGGATCGGCCGCCACCAGATCACGCTCAACGAATGGGCCGTGGCGGCGGGCGGGCATGTCCGCACCGGGCTGGAGGACAACGTCCGGCTCGACAAAGCCACCCTCGCCCCCTCCAACGCCGCGCTGGTGAAACGCGCGGTGGAGGTCTGCGAGGCCCATGAGCGCCCCGTGGCGACCCCACAAGAGGCCCGCAGCATTCTAAGCCTGAGGGCCGCCTGAGATGCCCGCCTTTCTGGATACCGGCACCCGCGTGCTGCACTACGCCTTGAGCCCCGGCACAGACGCGGCGCGGCCCATCGTTTTCGCCAACTCGCTGGGCACCGACTTCCGCATCTGGGACGGCGTCTTGGCCCGCCTGCCGGACGGCACGCCCACCCTGCGGTATGACAAATCCGGCCACGGGCTTTCGCAGCTTGGCGCGGTGTCGATTGCCGATCACGCCGTGGATCTGGCCGCGCTGATGGATGCGCTGGGGCTACGGGACGCGCTAATCTGCGGCGTCTCCGTCGGCGGGCTGATCGCGCAGCAACTGGCCGCCACCCGCCCCGATCTGGTGACGGGCTTGCTGCTCTCCAACACCGGTTTCAAGATCGGCGACGATGCCACGTGGAACGCCCGCATCGCCACGCTGGACAAAGGCGGGCTTGGGCCCATGGCCGATGCCATACTCGAACGCTGGTTCTCGCCCGATTTCCACACCACGCGCGCGGCGGAACTGGAAGGCTACCGCGCCATGCTCACCCGCACGCCGCAAGCGGGCTACCGTGCCACCTGCGAAGCGATCCGCGACGTAGATCTCGGGGCCTCGACTGCACAGCTCACCTGCCCCGCGCTCTGCCTTGCAGGCGGCAGCGATCTTGCCACGCCGCCGGAGGTGGTGCAGGCCCTCGCCGCCCGCCTGCCCGGCGCGCAGTATCATTGCCTAAAAGGCATCGGCCACCTGCCCTGCATCGAAGCGCCAGAGGCCGTCGCCCGCCTGCTCACCGATCTTTCCGCCGGGCTGCCCTAGCCCGCGCGCACACCCCGCCGCCCTGCCCCGCGTAGAAGGCGCAGGCGGCCCAAACCGCAACCATCCAGGGAGGATAGGATGAACCTGAAACTCACGCTTTCCGCGCTCGCGCTGGCCAGCACCGCCTTCGCCGCTCAGGCGCAGGAGGTCACCCTGCGCGTGCATCATTTCATGTCGGCCAAGGCACCGCTGCACAGCCAGTTCCTTGTGCCCTTTGCCGAGCGCATCAAGGAGGCCTCCGACGGCCGCATCGAGGTGCAGGTGTTTGACAGCATGTCGCTGGGCGGTGGCCCGCCCGACCTGTTCGATCAGGCCTCCGACGGCGCGGTGGACGCGGTCCTCACGCTGCCGGGCTACACGCCGGGCCGCTTCAACCACACCGAGGTGTTCGAACTGCCCTTCATCATGGAAGACTCCGTGGCCACCTCCAAAGCCTTCTGGGATCTGGTGGAGAGCGATCTTCAGGACGGTGAATTTGCCGATGTGAAGGTGCTGGCGGCCTGGGTCCATGGCCCCGGCGTGATCCACACCGCCGAACCGGTTGAGACACTGGAAGATCTCGCCGGGAAGGATCTTCGCGGGCCGACGCGGCTTGTCACCGATCTGCTGGGCGAACTGGGCGCGAACCCGGTGGGCATGCCCCTGCCCGCGATCCCTGAAAACCTCTCCAAGGGCGTGATCAACGGCACGGTGATCCCGTGGGAGGTGACGCCTTCAATCCGGCTTGCCGAGCTTGTGACCAACCACACCGAGATCGGCGGCAGCAAGGCGCTCTACACCGCCGCCTTCGTGCTGGCGATGAATTGGGACAGCTACGAGGGCCTGCCCGATGATCTGCGCGCGATCCTTGACGCCGAGACCGGCAAGGCGCTGTCGGCCACCGCGGGCGAGGTGATGGTCGGGGCCGATGCCTTTGGGCGCAGCCTAGCCGAGAAGGCGGGCAACACGCTGATCACGCTGGACGAGGCCGAAGTCTCCCGCTGGATCGACGCCGCCGCCCCTGTCTGGACGCGTTTCGTGGAGCGCGCGGGCGGGGAAGGTATCGACGGCGATGCGCTGATCGAACAGGCCCAAGGCCTGATCGCCGCCAACCAGTGAACCGGCGGGGGCGCCTCTCGCGGCGCGCCTCCCCTGCTTTCGGATCCCCCCCATGTTTGACCGCCTTGAAACCGCGCTTACCCGATTTGCCGGAGGGCTTGCCGTGCTCGGCGGGCTTGGGCTGCTGTTTGCCACGCTGATCACCTGCCTCAGCATCCTGCTGAAACTCGCAGGCCGCCTGCTCGATCCGATCACCGGCCCGCTGGGCTGGACAGGGCCCATTCTGGGGGAGGAAGAACTGGTGACCTACGGCGTGGGCTTTGCGCTCTTTGCCGCCCTGCCCTGGGCCATGATCCGGCGCGGCCATATCCGCATCGACCTGTTTGAGCCGCGCTTCTCACCCGGTTTCAACCGCTGGCTGGATCTGCTCGCCGACCTCTCGCTTGCCGCCATCGCCTACCTGATCCTGACCCGCCAGTGGTTCCAGATCCTGCGCCCCGCGCGGCGCAGCGAGGAGACTTTGATGACCGAGGTTATGGCCGGGAACTGGGGCGTGATCGGCGAGCGCCTGCGTGATGCGCAGGAAAGCCAGATCCTCGGCATCAAGCTCTGGCCGACCTATATCGTCGCCGAAGCCTGCGTGGCCGCCTTCTTCGTGATCGCCTGCTTCTGCGTGCTACGCAGTGCGCGGGCGCTGATCCTCAAATCCGGGGCGGCGTGATCTATGGCCGCGTTCCTGACCTCGGTGATGACCGACTTCCAGATCGGGCTGGCGAGCTTCGGCGTGCTGCTCGTGCTGATCGCCTTCCGCATCCCGCTCGCCGCCGCCATGTTCGGCGTTGGGCTGATGGGCACCTACATCCTCGCCGGTGACATGCGGATGGTGGATAACCAATTGAAAACATTTACCTACGGCACGTTCACGAACTATTCCCTCTCGATCATCCCGCTGTTTCTGCTGATGAGCGAGTTCGCCACGCGCGGCGGCATGTCCACGGCCTTGTTCAGGGCGGCGGAAGCCTGGCTTGGGCACCGCAAGGGCGGCGTCGCGATGGCGGCCATCGGGGCGTCGGCGGGCTTTGGCGCGGTCTGCGGCTCCTCGCTGGCGACGGCCTCGGCCATGGGCAAGGTCGCCCTGCCCGAGCTGCGCCGCTGCGGCTATTCGGGCGCGCTGGCGACGGGTTCACTGGCGGCGGGCGGCACGCTCGGCATCCTGATTCCGCCCTCCATCGTGCTGGTCGTCTACGCGATCCTGGCGGAAGAAAACATCGAGAAGCTCTTCACCGCCGCGCTGGTGCCCGGCCTGCTGGCGATGTTTGGCTATATGCTCACAATCGCGATCTACACGCGGCTGGTGCCGGACTGGGGCAACACGATCCCCAAGCGCAGCCTTGCGGAGCGTTGCGCTGCCCTCGTGGACGTCTGGCCGGTGATGCTGATCTTTCTCGCCGTGATCGGCGGCATATACACCGGTGTCTTCTCCCCCACCGCCGCCGCCGCCGTGGGCGTGGCCGGCACCGCGCTTGTGGCCGTGGCCAACCGGGGGCTGGATTTGGCGGGGCTGCGCAACTCCCTGTTGGCCACCGCGCAGACCTCGGCGATGATCTTCTTCATCGTGCTGGCGGCAGGCTTTTACAATTCCTTCCTCTCCTCCGCCCTCGTGCCGCAGACGCTGGCAGGTTATTTCCTCACCTCGGGTCTGAGCCCCTGGACCATTCTGATCGGCATGCTGCTGCTCTATCTGGTGCTGGGAACGGTGATGGATTCGCTGGCGATGATCTTTCTCACCGTGCCGATTTTCATCCCGATCATCACGCAACTGGATTTCGGCATCCCGCCCGCCGAGGTGGGCATCTGGTTTGGCATCCTCGTGTTGATGAGTGCGGAGATCGGGCTGATCACGCCGCCCGTGGGCATGAACCTCTTCGTCATCAACGCCCTGTCGCGCGATGTGCGTATCGGCGAGACCTGCCGGGGTGCCCTGCCCTTCGTGCTGTCCGACATCCTGCGCATCGCGATTTTGGTGGGTTTCCCGCCGATCACCCTGGGGCTGGTGCGGCTGTTTTTTTGACGGAGCGGGGGCTCTGCCCCCGCACCCCCGAGGTATTTAAAGCGAGAGGAATGAAGGGGCGTCCCCGCGGGGACAGGGGGCAGAGGTGCGCCTTTGGAAAAATTTTTTATATTTTTCAATGCATTAGGTGAATTTCGGAAGCATCGGGGACGCTTCCGGGGGCGTTTGGTTTACTCGTCCAGCGCGGCAAGGAAGGCGGCGAGCGCTTTTTCGAGGCGGGCGCGATCGATGCTGGAATAGTCCCGCTCCGAGCGTAGCTCCAGCCGGCCCTTGGTGGCGCTGCAGCGCACTGTCCCCGCGGGGACGGAGAGGCGGAAGGTTGTTTTCACCTTCTCCGCCGCCCCCGCCCTTTCGCGGCTGGGCTTTGGCGCGGCCTCTTTCAGGAAGCCGCGCAGCACCTCCAGCTCGGCCTCCGCCGTGGTGGCCATCGCGGCGGCAAGCCGCGAACGCAGGCGGGCGGATTGGCCTGAGTCCGACACGAGCTTCTTCTCCAGATCGAGCCCCAGCGCGCGGGGGATTGCCTCGGGGAATTTCAGCCGTTCGCCGACCGCGCCGAGCAGCACCGCGAAGTGGCGGATATAGGCGCGCTTTTGACGCCCGGCGGAAGCGTAGAGCCGCGCTACGGCCTCCTCCACGCTGTCGCAATCGGTTCCGGGATCGGCGGCGTAATTGACCGCGAGCGCCGCCATCTCGGCGAAGGAGATATCGCGGCGCACGAGGTTCTCATCGACCATCCGGCGATAGAGCGCATCGAGCCCCTCCCCCTTCGGCAGCAAGCCGGCAGGGATTTTGGCATAGGCCGCATCGCCGGTCTCCTCGAAGAGTTCGCGGAAAGCTGAGAGCCGCCGGAAGCCCTGCACAAGTTCGTAGCCGCCTTCGACCTGCTCCACCCGGATCGGGTTCGAAAGCCCAATTGCGCGGATCGACTCCTTCAGCTCGTCAAGCTCCGGGTCGCGGCTGGCGCTGCGGTCCCGCGTCAGCTTCTCGCTGCGGATCTGATCAAGCGGCAGCGCATCGACGATCAGCCCTTGTTTCTTGAGCCGCACGTATTCCTCGGCAAGCGCGGTGTTTTCCTGCTGGATCGCCGCCTCGGCCTGTTGGCGCTGCCGTAGGGCTTCGGCGTTTTCGCTGATGGCGCTGGCCATCGGGCCGCGGCGCGCGGGCTTGGCCTCGGGCGCATCCGTCCCCGCGGGGACGGGCGTTTCGTCTTCCCCGGACGGGAAATCGATATCGAACATCCGGCGCTTGCTCATGCCTCATCCTCCAGGTTTTCCCAGGCCGCCAGCATATGGGTGCGGAACTCCTCGTAAGCCTGATCGAAGGAGGAGCGCGCCCGGCGCCAGGTTTCGCGCGTCATATCGCGGTAATCGGTTTCGTAGATCGAGGCGAGGAAGCGCCCGGATTGCTCGACGGCGCGGGTCATCTCGATCGGGTGGGTGGCCAGTCTTTCGCCAAAGACCTTCTCAAAGGCCGAACGCATCGCGCGGTGCAGATCATTCCCGGGCTCAAAACGGGTGAGCAGGAAGCGGATGTCCTGGAAGGCTTTCTCGGGGCTGCCTGTCCCCGCCGGGACGGGGCCGCTGAAGGCGGAGAGATCCTCGAGCGCCTCGGCGAGCTGGCCGATGAAGGAGGTAGTGGAATCATATTCCCAATAGCCGGGGCCGGAGGGAATATAGAGCACATCGGCGGCGAAGACGGCGTTCATCGACTGGTAGCCGATGGCCGGGGGGCAATCGAAGATCACCAGATCATAAGCGTCGGCGGGCAGGTGATCGAGGTAGCGGCGCACGGCGGCGAAGAAGGACCACTCTGGGTTCAGGTGCCGGTATTGCGCGGAGGCAAACTCCACGAAGGCGGCATTGGCGCAGGAGGGAATGAGATCGATCGTGGGCCAGTTCGTCGGCTTGATGAAATCGGCGTCGCGCAGATCGGAGAGGCCCATGCCGGTGATCGAAGCGGGCAGGCGGCGCTGGGGCAGGGCGGTGCCGCTTTCAGCCCCGCGCGCAGCGGAGTTCATCCGTTCGGTTTCCTGCACCAGATCGCGCGCCATGATGCCCCAGACGGTGTATTCCTCGGCCACATCGGTGAGGCCCATGGAGTGGGAGAGCGTTGCCTGCGGGTCGAAATCCACGCAGAGCACGCGGTAGCCATCCAGCGCCGCGGCATGGGCGAAATGCAGCGCCACGGTGGATTTGCCTGCACCGCCCTTGAAGTTGGCGATGGCGGCGCGGATGGCGCGCTTGCCGGTGGGGCGGGGCGGCATCAGCGATTTGCGGGAGACCTTCAGGCGGCGGCGGATCTCGTTGATCTCTTCAAGGCTGTACCAGCGCTGGCGGCCGTCTTCTTCCACATAGCCCTGCGGCAGGGTGGGGTCGGCGGCGAGCCGGCCGCGCAAGGTGGATTGGTTGACCTTGAAGATCAGCTCCGCCACCTCCCAACTGGAGAAGCGGCGCAGGGTTTTCTCGCGCTCGGGCGAATAGGTCTGCTGCCGGATGAACCCCTGCATGCGCAAGGATTGCGCCTGCAGCTTGCTCAGGTCCTCATGGGTGAACATCGTGCCTCCTGTCCCCGCGGGGACGTTGATTATCATTGCTTTCGGATTTACGCTGAAAACGGAAAATTTGCAAAAGTAAAAATCGTAGATTACGCTGTTTTCGGAAAGAGCGTTGAGAGGGCGCGGTATCAGGCCCGCACCAAGCGGGATTGGCGCTGAGGCCCGCAGAACACAAGCGCCTCCGATTCGGAAGCGATCTGGGGCCAGACGGGGAAAGAGGCCCGTTTCGAGGCCAGGCGGGGCGCATATTGGGGGGGACACTTTGGGCGCGCGCCGAGATGTTGAGGGGACATTTCCGCGCGATAGGGTGTCAGATGTAATGTCCCCCAATACCATAAATACCTTTCTTTAGATTTTTGAATGGGATTTGAGCGAGGGGCCGCTCCGTGCTTCCCCTTGACAGAATCGCAAAACACAACGCTAATCATCCACAACAACGAAAGAGCGCTGAGAAATCGCAAAAGCGGGCTGGGGCGGAAGAGGCCCTGCACAGAAGCGCTCACAGAGGCAGTCAAACCATCGCCTTCATCAGAAAGGCGGCGCGCAGCGGCAAGGGGCGGGCAATGCGGCTTGTAAAGCCAGTGGGGCAGAAGGCCCCCGCGATCAAATACGATGTGCTCACCGCCATCGGCGCTTTCGCGATGTCTCAGCCGCGCACGCAGCAGGTTCTGGCCTTGCGCTTTCTCACCCTTCTGACGGCCCGCTACAATTGGCAGCGCGATGAGTTGGCCGTGGGGCAGCGGGAAATAGCGCGGCTCTGGTCGGTGGATGAGCGCACGGTGAAACGGGAGATGGCGCGGCTGCGGGGGCTGGGCTGGCTCGTGGTGAAGCGGCCCGGCGCGCGCGGGCGAGTGACGCAATACGGGCTGGATCTGGCGTGCCTGTTGAAACAGACGCAACCGGCCTGGGCGGCGGTGGGGCCGGATTTCGAGCAGCGGATGGGGCAGGGGGCTGAGGCACCTGCGCCGGACGGACAAGCGGCATCGGGTGCGAAGATCGTGGCGTTGGGCGCGCAGAAGGCGGCGCCACTGCCCGTGTCCGATGGCAGCGAATGGGCGCTGGCGGCGGGAGTGTTGCGGGCGGAGGATCCGGCGGCCTATGGCAACTGGCTCGCGCCGCTCACGCGGCAGGGGGTGCAGGGCCGCAGACTGGTGCTGCGCGCGCCGAGCCGGTTTCATGCCCATTACGTCGCCACGCATCTGCACGGGCTTTGCTTGAAGGCGGTGCGCAGCGTGACCGATGACATCGACGATGTGGTGATCGAGGCCTGAAGCAGTGCGCAAAACGCGCTGAAAACAGGGGGTTTTGCGATTTCCCTTGGTAATGTGCAAAACCTGCGTATTTTGCACATATGATTTCTCAACCCTCTGGCTCCCCTGACACCTCTGAAGACCCGTCAGACATGGCGGAAGAGGACCTTTGGTTCCTGCCGGGCCCTTTGGAGGCGGAGGAGGATGTCTTGCCGCCGGGGCCACGGGCGGAGCCTCGGGATGAGTCCGTTGTCGGCGATTGGCAGGCGGCAGAGGCGCAGAGTGCCGCGCGGCTTGCGAGCGTGGCCGCACGCCTTGGGGCACTGGATGACAGGCTTCTGCGCGGGCCGCAGGGGTGGCGGCATCGGCTGGCGCTGATCGAGGCGGCGGAGTTGAGTTGGTTCACCGGCGATCGGGTGAGTGCGGACCGGCTGGCGCTCTGGATCGCGTTGCGTCTGTCGGGCGCGCAGGATGACCCGGAGGCGCTGGCGCGTGTGGGCTGGGCGGTGCGGCGGCTCACTGGCGGGCCGGGGCCGCTGGACGGGCTTGCGGAGTTTCTGGATCGGCGCGACCCGGCGGCGGTTGGCCTGCAGGCCGACAGGTTTGAGGATCGCGCCTTTGGCTGGGCCCATGTGATGGGCGCGGCGCAGGCCTTGCATCCGATCACGCGCGCCTGCATGGGGTTTCACCTCTGGAGCCTCGCGGGCCTTGGGCAGAGCGGCGACCGGATCGAGGCGGCGGTGACAGCGGCGCGCATCGCGGCAGGCGACGGGCGCGGCGCGGTGTTTGCGCCGCTGGCCCTTGGCGGGGCAGGGGGGCTGCGGGCAGGCGGTCCGCCCGAGGCGCGGCTTGGGGTCTGGCTTGCCGGGATGGAGACCGCCTGCCTTGCCGCGATGCGCCACCTTGATGAGATCGAAAGCTGGCATGCGCAGGCGGAGGCCGCGATGGCGCGGCTTTCGGGGCGCACGCCGCCGGCCTTGCGGGCGGTGCTGGCCGACTGGCCGCTTGTCTCCGCACCCATGGCCGAAGCGCTCACCGGGGCCAGCCGCGCCGCCGTTCAGCGCAACCTGATTTGGATGGAAGCGCGCGGGCTGATCCGGGAGGTCACCGGGCAGGGGCGCTACCGGATGTGGAGCGCAGCGCCCTAAGGCCGGGGCAGGGCGCGCGGCCCAATGCGCGCCGAATGGGCCATACGTGACAATTGGACAGAGCCGAATTGGCTAGGCAGAGTGGAAGGCGCTGCCACAGCCGTTTTCAGGGCTCTCGTCCCGGCAGCCCCATGAAACAAGTAGTTGCAGGGCCTTTTCGATGACCGATTCCCAAACCGATTCCAATGCAGACCGCCCCCATTTCCACCCGAAGGGCAAAGCCCCCTCCGCCCACACCCGCGCGGTGCTGGAGGCCGCGGCACAGGCGCTGCCCTTCCACGATAGGCAGGATTTCGAGGAATGCGCGCGCGGGCTGATCGCGCAGATGCCGTCGAAAGTGATCAAAGCCGAGGCCGGCAATGACGCCTGGGACATGGGCAAGTTTGATTTCATCGATGAGGCGGAAGGCTACCCCAGCATCCACCCCTCGCTCATGCGGCAGGCCAAGCTCAATCAGGATTACGGCCTCTACGAGGTGATCCCCGGCATCTACCAGATCCGCGGCTTCGATCTTTCGCAGATGACCTTCGTGCGCGGCAAGACGGGGTGGATCGTGTTCGACGTGCTGATCTCCAAGGAAACCGCCGCCGCCGGGCTGGCGCTGTTCCGCGAGCATGTCGGGGGCGATCTGCCGATCTCGGCGGTCGTCTACTCGCACAATCACGTCGATCACTGGGGCGGCATCCGGGGCGTGGTGGAGGAGGCCGACGTGCGCGCGGGTAAGGTGGAGATCATCGCGCCCGATGGCTTCATGGAGAACACCGTGGCCGAGAATGTTTACGCCGGGAACGCGATGAACCGGCGGGCATTCTATCAATACGGCATCCTGCTGCCCGTTGATCCCTACGGCTTCGTTACGCAAGGCCTCGGGCAGGGCACCTCGCGCGGGGCGGTGACGCTGATCCCGCCGACGCGGCTGGTGAAGGAGGCCTACGAGACCTTCGAGGTCGACGGGATCGAGATGGTGTTCCAGAACACGCCCGACACCGAGGCGCCTTCGGAGATGAACACCTATATCCCCTCCATGAAGGCGCTGTGGATGGCGGAGAACGTCACCCACTGCCTGCACAACCTCTACACCCTGCGCGGCGCGCCGGTGCGCGATGCGCTGAACTGGTCCAAATACATCGCTGAGGCGCTCTACCGTTTCGGCGGCGAGGCCGAGGTGATGTTTGCCGCCCACCACTGGCCGCGCTGGGGCAATGCGCGGATTCAGGAGGTGATGCGCGCCCAGCGGGACATTTACGCCAATATGCACAACCAGGTGCTGCACCACGCCAACAACGGGGTGACGATCAACCAGATCCACAACGTCTACCAAGTGCCGGACGCGTTGCAGAAACACTGGCACGTGCGCGGCTATCACGGCTCGCCCGAGCACAACGCGCGCGGCGTGATCCAGCGCTATCTTGGCTATTGGGATTGCAACCCGGCCACGCTGATCCCGCCCTCGCCGGAGGACTCGGCGCCGCTCTACGTGCGGATGATGGGTGGGGCGGATGCGATCATTGCGGAAGGGCAAAAGCTGTATGACGCGGGCGAATACAAGCTCGCGGTGGAGATCCTCAACAAGCTCGCGCTGGCGGAACCGGGCAATCAGACCGGGCGCGATCTGCTGGCCGACGCGATGGAGCAGATCGGCTACCAGCAGGAAAACCCCGGCCTGCGCAACAGCTTCCTTGCCGGGGCTTTCGAGCTGCGGTCCGGCGTGCCCTCCGGTGCGATCCCGAAAACCAACAGCGCTGACGTGATGCGGGCGATGTCCACCGAGCTGTTCCTGAATTTCCTCGGCATCCGGCTCGTGAGCGAAAAGGCCGCCGGGCAGCGGTTCATCATGAACCTGCGCACGCCGGACAATGGCGAGGAATTCCTCGTGGAGCTTGAGAACGCGACGCTGACCAACATCAAAGGGTTTCAGGCCCCCGAGGCGGATCTGACGCTGACGATCAACCGCAGCGCGTTGGATGAAACGCTGATGGGCGTGAAGCCTCTGGAGGCGCATCTGGCCGAGGGCACGGCCACGGCGGAGGGCGATCCCTCGATCCTGATGAAGCTGGCGGCAATGCTCGTGGATTTCACCCCGACCTTCGAGATCTTCCCCGGCACCCGTGCGCCGGAAGAGGGCGCGGCGGCGCACGATCCCTTCGACGGGGCCGAGATGAAAGAGGTGGTGCCGGAGTAGCGCGGTGAACTGGCCGGACGGGCTGCGCCTGAAGCGCGAAAACCTCGCCTCCGATCTGGTGGCGGGGGCGACCTTCGCCATCGTCAACGTCCCGCAGGGCATGGCCAATGCGGTGCTGGCCTCGGTGAACCCGGTGGCCGGGCTCTACGCGCTGATGGTGGCGATGCCGGTGGGGGCGGTCTTCACCTCTTCGATCTACATGAACGTCTCCACCACGGGCGCGCTTTCGGTGGCGGCGGGCGAGGCGCTCTATGGTTTTGCCGAGGCCGACAAGATCGGCGCACTGGTGACGCTTGTGCTGCTCGTCGGCGCGTTTCAGCTGGTGTTCGGCCTGTTGCGGCTCGGCAAGCTGATCCGCTTTGTCTCCAATGCGGTAATGACGGGGTTCATCTCGGGCATCGCCTTCCTGATCATGTTCGGCTCGGTCTCCGACATCACCGGCTACAGCAGCACGCAGCCCAACCACATCCTGCGGCTTGCGGATACGATGCTGCGCTGGCGGCTGATCGATTTGCAGACGGTGTTGGTGGGGCTCTCGACGGTGGGGCTGATCCTGGCCTTCCAGCGCACCGCGCTGCGCCGGTTCGCGTTGATCCTTGCCCTTGCGGTGGCGACGCTGCTCGCAATGGGGCTCGTGGCGCTGATGGGGGGGCAGACGGCGGTTCTGGTGCGCGACATCGCGGTGATCCCGCGCAGCCTGCCGCTGCCGATCCTGCCCGATCTGGCGAGCCTTGGCACGCTGGCGCTTCCGGCTTTCGCCATCGCGGTGATCGGCCTCATTCAGGGCGCGGGCGTGGGGCAGAGCTACCCGAACCCGGATGGCCGCTTCCCCGACACCTCGCGCGATTTCGTGGGGCAGGGCGCGGCGAACCTTGCCGCCGGGGCCTTCGGGGCCATTCCCTGCGGCGGCTCGATGTCGGGAACGGCGGTGAACTATCAGGCCGGGGCGAAATCGCGCTGGTCCAACATCTTTGCTGGGGTGTTCGTGATCCTGATCGTGCTGCTGCTGGTGGATCTGGTGAAGATCGTGCCGATGGCGGCGCTTGGCGGGCTGCTCTTGGTGGTCGGCTATCAGAACCTGCAGCCCGAGGCGATCCGCACCGTCTGGGCCACCGGGCTGACGGCGCGCGCGGCCATGGCGGTGACTTTTGCCGCGACGCTCTTCCTGCCGCTGCAATTCGCGATCCTGATCGGGGTGGCGCTCTCGTTCCTGCTGCAGATCCTGCACATGTCCAATCGCGTCGAGGTGCGGGAGTTCGAGCTGGTGGAAAACGGCTTTCCCATCGAGCGCCCGGTGCGCCCGGATCTGGGGCCGGGCGAGGTGCGGGTGCTCCGGGCGCGCGGCTCGCTCTTCTTCGCTTCCGCACAGGGGCTGGAGGCGCAGCTGCCCAAGGTGGCGGGGGCCGCGCAGAGCACGCTGATCTTCATCTTGCGCGATGTGGATGATCTGGGCAGCACCGTGATCCGCCTGCTCACGCGCTATGCCAAGAGCCTGCGCGCGGCCGGGGGGACACTGGTGCTGACCGGCGTCAACGAGGAGCTGTACGGCCAGCTGGAACGCACAGGGCTGCTGGAGGCGATCGGGGCCGCGCATGTGTATCGGGAAAGCCCGGAACTGGGCGCGGCGCTCAATCAGGCGATCGCCGAGGCGCAGGCGCGGCTGCCCCACGGCACGGAGGCTTAGAGCGATGCCGCAAGCCGTGGTGATCTTCACCGGGATCGTTGTTTTCGCGCAGATGCTCGACGTGGGCCTGCGCTATGCGCCGGGCAGCCTGCGCGGGCTGCTGGCGGAACCCGCCCTTCTGCTGCGGGCGCTCTGCTCGGTTTTGGTCGTCGTGCCGCTGGTGGTGGCAGCGCTGATCTGGCTCCTGCCCCTGCCGCCCGAGGTGGCGATGGGGCTTGCGCTGCTGGCCGCCGCCCCCGGCGCGCCGCTCACCACGCGGCGCAGCGAGGCCGCCGGAGCTGATCGCGCCTTCACTTCCGCCCTGCAACTGGTGTTGGCTGCGGGGGCTGCACTGAGCTTTCCGCTGGTGCTCTGGCTGATGGACGGGCTGCTGGAGCTCGCGCCGGGGCCGTTTTCGCCCGCCAAGGTGGCGGGGCAGGTTGCGATGGTGACCTTCCTGCCGCTGGCGCTTGGTTGGGGGATCGCCCGTGTCACGCCGTCCGGGCTGAAGAGCTATACCGCGCATCTCTCGACGGTGGCGCGGTTGCTGTTTTTTGCCTTCCTGCTGGCGGTTGTGCTGGCGGTGGCGCTGATGGCGGAGCTGCGGCAGCAATTGCTGATCGGTGCAGCAGGCTGGGCGGCGGTGATCCTCATGGCCGGGGGCGCGCTTGCAGCGGGGCATTTGCTGGGCGGGCCGCAGGTGGCACGGCGTGCGGGGCTGGCGATTGCCAGCGTGGCCCGCAACCTTGGGCTTTCGCTCTATCTGGCGGAAAGCAGCCCTGAAACCCTCGTGGCGGTGCCGACGATCCTCACCTATGCGCTGCTCGCCATCCTGCTGGCGATGCCCTACTCCCGCTGGGTGCGGGCGCGCGTTTAGTGCAGGCTCAGCAGCACCTCAATGTCGCGCTTGGTGAGCCGCTTGAGCAGCACACGCTCCTCGGCATAGAGCTTGGCTTCGCCGTCGATGAAGGCTTCCATCTCCTCCGCGATTACGCTCGTGGGCTGGTAATAAAGATCCGGCCGGAGCGTGCTGAGCTCGCCCACCAGCCGTTGCAGAAGCTTCTTCTGCTTTTCCGCGTCGAGGTCTGAACGTTTGTCTTGCAGCATTGCCGGGCCCGCCTGTCGCCTTAGGTTTTCGATATGTTCAATGATAGCGCCCCGGATGGGCTGGTCTAGGGAGAGGAACGGAAGGGATGCGCAGCTTGGCGGAGGCGTTCGGGTTTTCAAAAGGCGTGCCGGGGGGCAGCGGGCCCTATGCGAAAGGGTTCGCCGAGGCGGTGCTGGCGCTGGACAAGGATCCTTTCCTTTCTGTGGTGGACCGCGATCTGCGGCTGATCTCGGTGTTTGACGATCTGAAATACGACCGCGCCGATATGGACATGATGTCGGGCCCGATGCGGCGCCGGGTGGTGCAGAAGCTCGCGCCGATGGGGTTTCGCCAGATCTCCGGTACGGTTCTGGAAAACCAGGTCGACAATATCCGCCTGTATATGCCGAAGTTCCGTGCGCTGGGGGAATCGCCCTTTGATGCCACCCGCTACACCGAGCGCCGGGAGCAGGATTGGTTCGTGCTTACGCCCACGCAGACGGCCTGCCAGCTGATCGATCATTATCCGCACATGGAGGCGGTGGAGCGCATCAAAGAGTTGGTGGTGAAGCATCCGATCAACCTCTACCGGCTGATGGACTACCTTGAGCGCAAACCGGCGCATGAGGCGTTTCACAACGCCATCGGCCATTTGAAATACGTGCAGCGCATGGCGGTGGAAGCCGAGCCTTTGCGCAGCCGCCGCGCGTTGCGCTGAAAGCTGAAGGCGGCCAGACTGTGCCAATCGTCGCATTTGCCCAAGGGGCGCGGCGATAGGCTTTTTTTAAGATCGATTTTGTCGGGTCAGCGGGAAGCGCGGCCCGAAAACCGTTTACCTGCCAAAGAGGATGAGTGCCCCATGACCACCCGCCGCGGATTTCTTGCTTCCCTGCCGACCACCGGCGCAGCCTTTGCCCTTGGCGGTGCGCTGTTTGAGGAGGCCTCGGCCCAGACCGCGGAAGCCGCCGCGCCGCTTGAGGGGCATTTCCACCCGCGCGGCAAGGCGCCGTCTTCCCACACCATCGAGGCGATCCGGGCCTCCGCCGATGGGCTGCCGTTTCAGGACACCCGTGATCTGGAAGAGCAGGCGCGCGGGCTGATCGCGCGGCGCAGCGATCCGCGCATCATGGCGGATGCGGGCAACGTGGCCTTCGACATGTCGGATTATGATTTCCTCAACACCGGTGAGGCGTTTGACAGCATCCACCCCTCGATGACCCGGATCGCACGGCTCAACAACAACTTCGGCCTCTACGAGGTGATCCCCGGCATCTATCAGGTCCGGGGGTTCGATCTGTCGGACATGACCTTCGTGCGCGGCAAGACGGGTTGGATCGTCTTTGACCCGCTCACCATGACGGAAACCGCCCGCGCGGCCTGGGATCTGTTGCAGGAACATGTGGGCGAAGGGCTGCAGCTGAAGGCGGTGATCTATTCGCACACCCATGGCGATCACTGGGGCGGCGTGCGAGGCATCGTGAGCGAAGAAGACATGCGCGAAGGGCGGGTGGAGATCATCGCGCCGCAGGATTTCATGCAGTTCACCATGTCGGAAAACGTCTTTGCCGGGAACGCGATGAACCGGCGGCTGTTCTACCAATACGGCCTGCTGCTGCCCGTGAGCCCCCATGGCTTCGTGACGCAGGGGCTGGGGCACCGGATCCCGAACGGCCGCACCGGGCTTGTCGCGCCGACGCGGTTTGTTTCCGAGCCGATCGAGGAGTTCGAGGTCGACGGGGTGCGGATGATCTTCCAGAACACGCCCAACACCGAAGCCCCGCGCGAGATGAACACCTACCTGCCGGACATGAAGGCGCTGTGGATGGCGGAAAACGTGACGGCGACGCTGCACAACATCTACACTCTGCGCGGCGCGGCGGTGCGCGATCCGCTGAACTGGTCGAAATACATCAACGAAACGCTCTACCTGTTTGGCGATGAGGCGGAGGTGATGTTTGCCTCCCACCATTGGCCGCGCTGGGGCAATGAGCGGGTGAAGGAAGTGCTGCGCGATCAGCGCGACCTCTACGCCAACATGAACAACCAGGTGCTGCACTTTGCCAACCAGGGCGTGACGATCAACCAGATCCACAATGTCTATGAGATGCCCGCGAGCCTGCAGCAGAAGTGGCATTGCCGGGGCTACCACGGCTCCCCCGAGCACAACGCGCGCGGCGTTATCCAGCGCTACCTTGGCTTCTGGGACTGCAACCCGACGACGCTGATCCCGAAATCGCCGGCGGACTCCGCGCCGCTCTACGTCGAGATGATGGGCGGGGCCGGGGCAATCCTTGCGCGTGCGGCCGAGCTGCACGAGGCGGGCGAGTATCTGCTGGCGACCGAAATCCTCGACAAGCTGGTGCTATCGGACCCTGCCAACCGCGACGCCAAGGAGGCGCTGGCGGATGCGTTTGAGCAGCTGGGCTACCAGCAGGAGAACCCCGGCCTGCGCAACAGTTTCCTCGCCGCCGCTTACGAGCTGCGGGATGGCATCCCGCAGGGCGAGGCCGCCAGCAGCGCCAGCCCCGATGTGATCCGGGCGATGTCCACCGAGCTGTTCCTGAACTTCCTCGCGATCCGCATGGATGGCCGCCGCGCTGAAGGCATGGCGCTGAAGATGAACCTCTCGACGCCGGACAATGGCGAGCAATTCGTGGTGGAACTGTCCAACGCGACGCTGACCACGATTGCGGGCTACCAGGTGGAGGATGCGGATCTGAGCCTGACGCTGAACCGCGCCGATCTGGAGCTGGTGATGGCCGGGCAGGCGGCGTTTGAGGATCTGCTGGCCGATGGCCGCGCAGTGGCCGAGGGCGATGTGGGCGTGCTGGTGCAGTTGGCGGGGCTGATGGTCGATTTCGATCCGCGCTTCCCGATCATGCCGGGCACCGGGCCGGAGGTCGAGATCCCCGGAACCGAGCCCTTCAAGGGCGCGATTGGCGCGGTGATCCCGGAATAAAGGCGCTGGACCAACTATAAGGAACGAGTGGAGGAAGACATGGGACGACGGTCAACGAAACTGCGGGCACTGGGGCTCATCGGCTGTGTGGCGCTTGCGGCGGGCTGTTCCAACAACCGCGACAGGAGCGCCTTCGTCGGCGCAGTGGGCGGTGCGGCTCTAGGCAACGCGATTTCCGGGGGCAGCGCAGCGGCGACGGCCGTGGGCGGGGCCACCGGGGCGCTGATCGGCGCGGACGGGGCGACCCGCGGCAACCAGGCTGGCCGCGCCACGCCGCGCCCGCAGCCGCAGCCCGCGCAGGACGAGGAGGCGTAGGGGCCATGAGGATATTGAGGGCCATCGGCGCGTTCTGCGCGGCAGCGGTCTCTGTGCTTGGTTTTGGCAGCGCGGCGCTGGCGCAGAGCGAGGGGGAGGATCTGGCGAAGCAGCTGGCCAACCCTGTCGCCGCGCTGATCAGCATTCCGCTGCAGTTCAACTACGAAGAAGGGATCGGCCCGACAGGCAGTGGCTCCCGCGCGATCCTCAACATCCAGCCGGTGATCCCGTTTTCGCTGGGCGAGGATTGGAACCTGATCTCGCGCACGATCGTGCCCGTGGTGCGAGTGGATGACATCATTCCGGGCAGTGGCTCCACCACCGGGCTTGGGGACATCGTGCAGAGCTTCTTCTTCTCCCCGTCCCGCCCCACGGCGGGTGGGCTGATCTGGGGCGTCGGCCCGGTGTTTCTGATCCCGACGGCCACCGATGATCTGACGGGCACCGGCAAATGGGGCGCAGGGCCCACGGGCGTGGTGCTCTGGCAGCGTGGGCCATGGACGTACGGCGGGCTGGCCAATCACATCTGGTCTTTCGCAGGGGACTCAAGCCGCAACGATGTGAACCAGAGCTTCGTGCAGCCCTTCGTCTCCTACACCACGCAGGACGCCTGGACGTTCACGGCCACGACGGAATCGACCTACAATTGGGAAACCGACGAATGGGCCGTGCCGCTCAACGTGACGGCCTCGAAGCTCGTACGTGTGGGCAAGCTTCCGGTGAGCTTTTTCGGCGGCGCGCGCTACTGGGTGGAATCGCCGACAAACGGGCCGGATGGCTGGGGCCTGCGCTTAGGCGCGACGGTGCTGCTGCCGCGTTAGCGACGATCTGGCACTGGCCAAAGGGCGGATGACGGCTACACTTACAACTGCGCATAATGCGCAGCCGTTGTTGTGAGCTTTTTTCCGTGACCAAGATTTCGCGCGGCCATCCGGCCGTTTTGCAACATCCGAACGTGCTGTCCCGCAAGGGCTGGCTTGCCGAGCAACCCGAGGATTTCCGCGCGCGCATGCTGGCACTGGCCCATTGGCGCAACTATCCGGCCGGGTCGGATCTGTATCAGGTGGGAGATGAGGTCAACGCTGTCTTCGGGCTGGAGCAGGGGCTGGCCGATGTGTCGATTCCCATCTCCAGCGACGAGATGGTGAACATTCACCGGGCGCAGCCGGGCTTCTGGATCGGGGATTCCGCGCTGATCGCCCAGACGGAACGGGGCATTTCCTTTCTGGCCCATACGGATTGCCTGTGCCTCGTGATCCCGGCGCGCAGGCTGTCGCGCCATCTGGACGAGAACCCGCGCGATCTGGTGCATTTCTTCAAGCTCAACCACGCCAATGTCATGCTTTCGCTGCAGGTGCTTTCGGAAACCATCGCCCTGCCGCCGCGCGCCCGTTTCGCGCGGATGCTGCTGCGGCTGCGCGATGAAGCCGGGGTTGTTCACGCGACGCAGGCCGAGCTGGGCGCGATGGCGGGCATGAGCCGCGCCGCCTTCCGACGCGCCTTTCTGGGCCTGAGCGAAACCAATATCGTGCGCACCGAATACGGCGCGGTGCGCATCCTTGATCTGGACGCTTTGCAGGCGGAAGCCGAGCGCCTCTAGCCGACAGGAATGGGGCGCTTGCAGCACGCCTGCGCGCCCCGTGCTGCGGATTCCCGCAAGTTGCCTGCGGGCATAGCTGTTCCCGCCTTCGCACCCCCGCCCTATGCAGGATCCATGCCCTCACGGCGGGAGGTTCGACGTGCTGACCTGCACCGGATGGCCCCGGGGCGGCGGCGCGGGATGTAGAGGTTAATGTGACGCAGAAAACAGGATATGCTCCGCTCAGGACACCGGGTGAGGGGTTTTCTGCATCTATGCCAAACGCTGAAGAGGCTCTGGAGTGCTACCTGTCGATCGCGCAGGCCATTGCTGGCAAAACGGACTACGAACTGGTGCTGGAAGTCTTTGCCAGCCGCCTGCGGGCGCTGATCGCCCATGACCATCTGGACATCGTGCTGCTGCATCCCTCGGGCACGCAGATCTGCTACGAGGCGCGGATGCATACCTCGTGGAGCCACACGCAGAACCCCGCCAAACCAACCGCCGAAAGCCCAATCCGCGACGTGCTGCTGGGCCACACGCCCTACATCCTGACGGGTGACGCCTGGACAGATGACCGGCTGCATTTCGAAGGCTCTGACAGCAAGCCGCTGTTTGACGCCAATCTACACAGCCGCATCGTCGTGCCCCTGCGTGTGCAGGGCGCGCTGATCGGATCGCTTGCGATTTCCAGCCATCGGATCGATTTCTATAACGCGGAACTGGTGGGGCTCGCGCAAGGCGCGGCAGATCTGGTGGCGGCCTATCTGTTCGCGCTGGAACGCGGCAAGGAGGCCAAGGAGGCCGCGATGGCGGAGCTTGAGGCCAATGGGCGGGAGGCGGCCCTGCGGCTGGGCGCGTTGCGACTGACCGAGGGCATGGAGCGCGAACGGCAACGCCTTGGCATGGATCTGCACGATCAAACGCTGGCCGATCTGGCCCGGATCCGGCGAAGGCTGTCGCGCATCGACGGCGGCTCGGCGGCGGCCCAGAAGGAGATAGACCTTCTGCAGGAAGAACTGGATCACTGCCTCGACGAGGTGCGTGGGATCGTCGAGAACATGAAGCCGGGCGTGTTGCAGATGTTTGGCTTCGCGGAGGCAGTCGAGGCGCATCTGCTGCGCTGTCAGAAGCACATGCGCCGCAGCATCGAAATGACGGTGCAGGACGCATCCGACGGCCAGATGGATGTGCTGCAGGATACGGTGCGCACGGCGATGTATCGCATCGTGCAGGAAGCGGTGAACAACGCGCTGAAACACGCCGATTGCGATTGCATCGATGTGCTGATTGCCCAGCATGGCGACAGGATGGTGGTGCAGATCGATGACAGCGGCACCGGGATCGCGGAAGCCGATCTTCTGTCCAATCGCGGCATCAGCAATATCAAGACGCGGGCCGATCTGATATCGGCGACCGTGCGCTTTGAGCGGCTGCCCGCACCGAAGGGCACGCGTGTAGAAATCAGCGTTCCGATGTCGGCGGGCGACGGGCTGCCGGTGTGATTCTGAAGGCTGAAACGGAAAGGCCAGGGATGCGTCTGTTGATTGCAGAGGACGACAAGCTGCACCGCGACTTCCTTGAGAAGGTCGCGCGCAACACGCTTGCGGAGCTGGAGGCGCTGACATTGGCGGAGGATGGCGAGAAGGCGATCGCCGCCTTTGACGCCGGCGCTTATGATTCCGTGGTGCTGGATCTGCAGATGCCGCGCGCCACCGGTGTTGAGGTGGCCAAGACGATCTGGGCCAAGAAGCCCGATACCAAGATCCTCTTCTGGTCGAACTACACCGAGGAGGCCTATATCCGGGGCATCACCAAGATCGTGCCCAGTGCGGCTGTCTATGGCTACGTGCTGAAATCCGCCCCGGCAGAACAGCTGAAGCTGGCGCTGCAGGGGGTGTTCATCGCCGAGCAATGCGTGATCGACCGCGAGGTCCGCGTGGTGCAGCAGCGCGCGGGCGACAGGCTTCAGGGCCTGAGCGAGCTTGAATATGAAGCTCTGGTGGATCTCTGCCTTGGCCTGACGGACAAGGCGATGGCGGCGCGGCGCAATGTGTCCTTACGGGGCGCGCAGAGCCGCTTGCAGCACCTCTACCAGAAGCTGGGGCTGGACAAGGGCGATATCCCCTCTGGCGAGTGGGGGCCGACCTATAATTCCCGCACGCGGGCGATCTCGCTTGCCTTTGCGCGGGGGATCCTGAACGCCGATGCCCTGCGCAAGGAAGAGGAAAACCTGCGCGTCTGGATCGGCCGCCATCAGGGCTGAAAGCCCGCCCGAGCGCCTTTTGCGGGTTCCCGCAGATCCGCCGTGCGTCTCCGCGAAATTCCTGCGCGACTCGCCGCAGACCACCCCCCTCCCGAGGCTTAGACACAGGGCAAGGCGGCCACCCATCCGGGGCCGCGCAGCTTTGAGGCCAAGGGAGGGCGCCGATGCCATTCGTCAATATCCGCATCGTGAAACAAGTGATCGAACATGACCCGGAGGGCATCAAGGACAAGGTGCAGAGCGCGGTGACCGACTCCATCGCCGAGGCGGCGGGCATTCCGAAGGAGAACGTCTGGGTCACCTTTGAGGAGGTCGAAGACACCGATTGGTTCGCGGGCGGCGCGCGCGTGAAGGAACTGAGGGCCGGGGCATGAGCATCGAGATCCGCAAGGCGGGGATGCACGAGATCGTCGACGCCGATGCGGCGCTGGAGATCGTGGCCGGGGGCTTCCTGTTCACCGAAGGCCCGATCTGGCACCCGGTCGCGCAGCATCTCACCTTCTCCGACATTCCCGGCAACGCGCTCTACCGCCTTGGTGCGGACGGCAAGGTCACGCCCTTCCGCAAGCCCAGCCACATGGGCAACGGCAACACCTATGACGCCAAGGGGCGGATGCTGACCTGTCAGCACGCCACAAGCTCGGTCACACGGACGGAAGCGGATGGCAGCCTCACCACGCTGGCCACCCATTACGACGGCAAGGAGCTGAACAGCCCCAACGATATTGTCGTGCGCCGGGACGGGCTGATCTATTTCACCGATCCGACCTACGGGCGGATGGAGTATTTCGGTGTCGAGCGGCCGCTGCAGATGGGGGCGCAGGGGGTTTACTGCGTGACGCCCGATGGCAAGGCGATCACTCGGCTGGCCGATGATTTCGCGCAGCCCAATGGGCTGTGCTTCTCGCTGGATCACAAGCAGCTTTACGTGAACGACACCGAGCGCAAGCACATCCGCCGCTTCGACATTGCCGAGGACGGCACGGCGACGGGCGGGGATGTCTGGGTCGAGGTGACGGAGGGCGACGGCGAGGGCCACCCGGATGGCATGAAGATCGACAGCAAGGGCAATGTCTATTGCACCGGGCCGGGCGGGGTTCATGTGATCACGCCGCAAGGCGAGACGCTGGGCGTGATCCGCATGGCCGAGTTTACCGCGAATTTCGCTTGGGGGGGCGCGGATCTGACGGATCTCTACTTCACCTCCTCCACCGCGCTGTACCGCATCAAGGTCAAGACACCGGGCTTGCCGCTGTTCTGAGCGCGCAAGGGGTTTGGGCGGCCAGCCGCCCGGCCTTTCGGCAACGGGTTTCGTGGCGTGCAGCCTCCCGCTTGTGCAACCCGACCCCCGTTGCCGGAACGGCCGATCCCCTGCCGCAGGGCAGCCCGGCCAGAGGACAGGCCAAACAACGGGCCAGATAAGGAGACATTCATGGCGCATGTGATGCCAGACCTGTTCAAGATCGACGTGAAAGGCCACGCGATCACCCATGCCCGCACCGAGATGGTCGCGCGCGGCAAGGTGGTGACGACAGACGAGCCGCCGGAGCGCGGGGGCACCAACCTCTTCGCGACCCCGCTGGAGACGATGCTTTCGTCCTTCCTTGGCTGCACAAATGTGATCGCCAACTACGTGGCGGGGCTTCTGAAGATCAAGCTGCGCGGCATGGAGTTTGAGATCTGCGGCCATTTCGATACGCGGGGGGTGTTTGGCAAGGCCGAGATCGGCACGCCCTTCCCGGTGATCGAATTGCGCGTGGTTCTGGACACCGACGCCAGCGATGCCGAAATTGCCGAGCTGCAGCGGATCACCGGGGAAAAATGCCCTGTTTCCGTGCTGTTGCGCCGCGCCGGATGCGAGATCCGCGAAAGCTGGGTGCGCAAGTGAGCGCACGTGTCTCACGGCTTGCGGATGTGCCCCGCGGAGGCTGCGGGCTTCCGCAATTTCCGGGCGTGATCCCCCGTATCCGGCCAGAGGCACTGCCTGCAGATTAGGCACCAGAAAGATCAAGCCCACAGGCCTTCCGCACGAAAGGAGCGTGCCGGTTGCCCCAAGGGCCCCCTTTCCAAACGACGAAAGATCGTCACCCATACGAAACGACCCCAGGGAGGAGACCTGACATGAAACTGATTAAGACACTCTGCGCCGGCGCATTGGCGGCAGCCGCATCGCTGGCCGCGCCGACGCTGTCGGTGGCCGAGGAAATCAACCTCAAGTACCACGCCTTCGCCGGCGTCGGCCCCTCGAACCTTGCCACGCGCTGGTTCATGGACGAGGTGGAGAAACGCACCGAGGGCAAGGTGGAATTCACCCGGATCTTCGGCGGCCCACTGGGCAAGCTGTCGGGCCAGCCGGAAAACATCAAGGTCGGCGCCTTTGACATGGGCGAGTTCTCCCCGGTGTACAATCCGGGCCTGTTCCCGCTGGCGAACGTGACCTCGCTGCCCTTCATGACGGACAACCCGATGGCCCACGCGCAGGCGGGCCACGAGCTGTTCAAGACGCCGACGGTGGAAGCTGAATTCACCGCGATGAACCAGAAATACCTGTTTCCGGGCCAGTGGGGCTCGATCCAGCTGCTGTCCCATGACCCGATCCGCACGATCGAGGATCTAAAGGCCGCTAAGGTGCGCGCCCATGGCGGCGCGGCGGAGATCCTGAAAGAGCTGGGCATCACCGTCTACGGGATCCCGTGGGGCGAGCTGCCTGCCGCCGCAGAGCGCAAGGTCGTGACGGCCGCCATCATCGGCGCACCGGCGGATGCCTATGCCTTCGGCTTCGGCGAGATCTTCAGCTACTGGGACAACGTGGACTGGTTCTACTTCCCGATGCCCGTCTCCATCAACCTTGACACCTGGAACGCGCTTCCGGCGGATGTGCAGGCGATCATGGAGCAGGTCGGCAACGAGACCGTCGAGAAAGCCCGCACCCTTCTGGAGGCCGAAGAGGTTGAGGCGCGCGCAGCCCTGATGGAGCAGACCGAGATCGTCAACCTGGAGCCCGCCGAACAGGCCAAGATGGACGCCGTGCGCGATGCCGCCTGGCAGCACTGGGCGGAGGCCCGCGAGGCCGAGGGCCTGCCCGGCCAGGCCGTGCTGGATGACTTCCGCGCGATCCTGAGCAAGCACGGCGGCTGACCCCGCGCGCCGCAAAGCTGAGTGCTTTCGTCAGACCACCATCTGCGCCGCCCGCCATAGCCCAAAAGGGGCGCGGGCGGCGCAACTCCACCATCACATCACAAGAAACACCAAGGAAATCGGCAAGGCTCAAGCCATTCGGCACCGGCCGCGAAATGCGGTATGGGATCGGAGGTGCGGGGCTTTGAGAGGGGATGCGTCGATGGCAACGTTTGCAAGCAATGCCTTAATTCTGCAGAGAAAGCTGGAAGAAATCGCCTGCTATGTCTCGGCCATGGCCGTGGCGACGATGATGTCGATCACCGTGCTCGAAGTGTTCGCAAGGGCGCTTTTCCGGATCAGCGTGCCGGGCTCCTATGAATATGTGAGCCTGATGTTCGTCTACCTGATCTACCTCGGGCTTGGCTTCTCCCAGCGCCGCGACGCTCATATCACCGTGGGCATCCTGTATGACCACATGCCCCGCCGCGCCAAGAAGATCGTCGAGGGGCTGTATCTGCTCATCGCCTGCCTGTTCTTTGGGGCCCTCACCTGGACGAGCGGCGTATCGGCCTTCAGCGCCTATGTGATGGGCGACACCGTTCTGGGCATCATCGAGGTCAAGACATGGTGGGCGCGCGCCGGGATCCCCGTCGGGCTGGCGCTGTTCTCCACCCGCTTCCTCATCCAGCTGATCGACCTGATCAAGAACGACGTGCTGCTCGAAGAGGCCGCCGCCGCCGAAGAAGAGACAAACTGATGATCGAGACCTTCCAAATTCCGCTCGTACTGGGGACGGTGGCCCTCTTGATGGTCATGCGCGTGCCGGTGGGCATCTCTCTGCTTCTTTCCGGCGCGATGGGCTTTGCCTTCATCCGCGGCACGACGATCACGCTCGACACCATAGGTGGGCGGCTGTTTGACATCGGATCGGGCTACGCCCTAAGCGCCGTGCCGCTGTTCCTGCTCATGGGCCATGTGGCCGCCAAGGCCGGGATCACGCAGGACATCTACCGCGCCGCCCGCGCCTGGCTCGGGCATATGAAGGGCAGCGTTGTGTTCGCAACCACCGTCGCCGCTGTCGCCTTCGCCGCCTGCTCGGGCTCGACCACATCTTCCACGGCCGTCTTTGGCCGGGTTGCGATCCCCGAAATGCTGAGCCTGAAGGTCAACCGCAAGCTGGCCGCCGGCTGCGTGGCCACCGTGGGCACGCTGGCGGGGATGATCCCGCCCAGCATCAACCTGATCGTCTACGGGATCATCGCGCGGGAATCGATTCCGAAGCTGCTGATCGCGGGCATCATTCCGGGCCTGCTTACCGCCGTCGCCTATCTGGTCATGATCTACATCCGCGTCAGCCGGAACCCGGAGCTGGCCCCCGCGCTCCCCAAAGCCTCCATCGAGGAGCGGATGCACTCGCTCAAGGGCGTCTGGAGCTTTCTGGCCCTCGGCGGCATCGTGATCGGCGGGATCTACGCCGGGATCATCACGCCGACGGAAGCCGGGGCCATCGGGGCCGTGGGCGCTTTCCTGATCGCGCTGCTGCGGGGGCGGCTGTCCTTCGGGGTGCTGCGGGAGGTGTTTCTGGACACCGCGCAGACGACCTCGGTAATCTTCATCATCCTCGTTGGCGCGCTGATCTTCTCGTCCTATCTGGCGGTCAGCGGGGCCTCTGGCGCGGTGTCGCAGTTCATCCTATCGCTTGATATGCCGATGATGGGGATCGTCTGCATCTACGTGCTGCTGCTCTTGGTGCTGGGCTGCATGGTGGATCCGGTGTCCGTCATGTTCCTGACGGTGCCGATCTTCGTGCCGCCGCTGGTGGCGCTGGGGGCGCATCCGATCTGGCTGGCGATCGTGATCGTCAAGACGCTGGAGATCGGCCTGATCACGCCGCCGGTTGGCCTGAACGCCTTCGTGCTGAAAGGCGTGGTGCCGTCCTTCTCCCTGCGGGAGATCTTCGGCGGGATCTGGTGGTTCCTGCAGGTGGAGGTGATCACCCTGATCCTGATCATCCTGATCCCGGCCATCGCCACCTTCCTGCCCGAACTGGCCTTTTGAGAAAACGGGCGCGGTGGCCTGGCCCCCGCGCCCGAACCGGCCCGCGCCCTGGCGCAGCACCATAACCCGCCCGCCCGGCGGGTTTTCGCGTTTGGGGCGGGTAGCCTAGTGTTCGGTGCTTGTGATGTGTTATGGAATAACATAACAAAATGGGGAAAATTCTTTAAGTATTCCAACCGGAGTTTCCCCATGCCCCGCTCTCTGCCCCGCAAAGCCTCCCTTCTGTGTTCCACTCTTCTTGTCGCCGGCCTGCCCGCCGCCGCGCTCGCCTCGGGCGAGGAAACCCGCGAGATGGGGGCGCATGAGCATGGCCATGGCGCGCTGAACATCGCGATCGAGGGCAACACTCTGGCCATCGAGCTGGAGGTGCCGGGTTTTGACATCGTGGGCTTCGAGCATGCGCCGGAGTCCGACGCCGACAAAGCCGCCGTTGAGGAAGCACTCGCGAAGCTTTCCGAGCCGCTGAGCCTGTTCGTGCTGCCCGAGGCCGCCGGGTGCCAGGTGAGCGAAATGCTGGTGGAGCTGCACGGCGAAGAGCTCCACGAAGATCATGAGGAAGAGCATGATCATGACGAGAAGCATGAAGAGCATGCGGAAGGCCATGACCACGACGACGAAAAGCACGAAGAGCACGCCGAAGGCCATGACCACGACGAGCATGAGGAACATGCCGAGGGCGAGAGCCACTCCGAGTTCCATGCTGCCTTCCTGATGACCTGCGAGGATGCGTCCAAACTGACGCAGGTCGAATTGGCCTATTTCAATGCCTTCCCGAATGCGGAAGAATTGGAGGTGCAACTTGTCACGGACGCCGGGGCCCGCAGTGTGGAGGCCAGCGGCGACGCTGCCGTGATCGATCTGAACTGATACGGGACATCTGACGCCAGCCATGACAGACGCCATCGACATCCGTGACATGGCGTTCTCATGGCGCGGGCGCACGCACTTCAGCCTCGCCGTGCCGGAGCTGACCGTCGCGGCGGGGGAGAAGCTTTTCCTGCTGGGCGAAAGCGGCTCGGGCAAATCCACGCTGCTGAGCCTGATCTGCGGCATCGCCACGCCGCAAACCGGCCGCGTGGCGGTGCAGGGCACCGATCTGGCCAGCTTACGCGCCTCCGCGCGGGATCGCTTCAGGGCCGAGCATATCGGCGTGATCTTCCAGATGTTCAACCTGCTGCCCTATGCCTCGCCGCTGGACAACATCCTGCTGCCGCTCGCTTTCGCGCCGGGCCGCCGCGCCCGCGTGGCCGATCCTCGCGCTGAAGCGCTGCGGCTGACGAGGGCTTTGGGGTTAGACGCCGATCTCGTGGCAGAGGCGCGCACCACAGAGCTGAGCATCGGCCAGCAGCAGCGCGTGGCCGCCGCCCGCGCGCTGATCGGCGCGCCGGAGCTGATTGTGGCCGATGAGCCAACCTCGGCGCTGGATGCGGGCACGCAGGAGGCCTTCCTTGCGCTCCTGATGGCGCAGGCCGAGGCCGCCGGGGCAACGCTCGTGATGGTGAGCCACGACGCCCGGCTCGCACCAAGGTTTGACCGCAGCCTCGATCTGGCCGACATCGCGCAGGTGCGCCGGGGGGCCGTGGCATGATCCTTCTGCGCCTCGCGGCGAAATCTCTGGCCAGCCGTGCCCTCACCGTGAGCCTCACCGTGCTGGCCATCGCGCTTTCGGTGGCGCTGTTTTTGGGCGTGGAGAAGGTGCGCACGGGGGCCAAGGCGAGTTTTGCCGATACGATCTCGGGCACCGATCTGATCGTCGGCGCGCGCTCGGGCGGGGTGCAGCTATTGCTCTATTCCGTGTTCCGCGTCGGCAATGCGACGAACAACGTGACGTGGGAAAGCTTTGAAGACATCGCCGCCCGGCCCGAGGTGGATTGGGCGGTGCCGATGTCGCTTGGGGACAGCCACGCGGGCTTTCGCGTGCTGGGCACCACGGGAGAATTTTTCGAGCGCTACAAGTTTCGCGGCGGGCGCGATGTGAAATTTGCCAGCGGTGCGCCCTTTGACGATCTCTTCGATGCGGTGGTGGGGGCCGATGTCGCGGCCCAGCTGGGCTACGATCTGGATCAGGAGATCGTCGTGGCCCATGGCATCGCCTCCTTCACCGAACATGACGATAAACCCTTCCGCGTGTCGGGCATCCTTGAGAAAACCGGCACACCGGTGGACCGCACGGTGTTCGTGAGCCTTGAGGCCATCGAGGCGATCCACGTGGATTGGAGCGGCGGCGGGCGGTCGCAAAACCCGGTGAGCGCGGATGAGGTCCGGCAGATGGATCTGGCCCCGCAGGCGATCACGGCGGCGCTGATCGGGGTGAACTCGCGGCTGCAGATCTTCGCCTTGCAGCGCTGGGTCAATGAATACCGAGAGGAACCGCTGCTCGCGATCCTGCCCGGCGTGGCGTTGAGCGAGCTGTGGAGCCTGATCGGCGTGGCGGAGAACGCGCTGGTGGCGGTCTCTGTCATGGTGATCATCACGGCGCTTCTGGGCATGGTGGCGATGATCTTCTCGGGCCTGAACGAACGTCGCCGCGAAATGGCGCTCTTGCGCGCCATCGGCGCGCGGCCCGGCACGATCATGGGTCTGCTGACGTTGGAAGCCGCGCTGATGAGCCTTTTGGCCGTGCTGATCGGCACCGGGCTTCTGTACACGGGATTGTTTGTTGCGCGCTCCTACGTGGATGCGGCATTTGGCCTGTATCTGGAAATCACCTGGCCCACCGCGCGGGAATATGCCGTGCTGGGGCTGATCGTACTGGCGGGCACGCTCGTGAGCCTGTTGCCTGCCCTGCGCGCCTATTTCCTGTCGCTTTCGGACGGGATGCAGGTGCGCTCATGATATTGAGCCATTGAAGGGAGCCGCCTTTGCCCACACGCCGCCATCTCCTTACCACGCTCGCCGCCGCCGGGCTCGCCCCCGCGCTGCCCGCGCAGGCCTTCTGGAAGGATGTGACGGAGCTTGACTGGGCCGACCTGATCCCGACGGGCAGCGACGTCACGCTGCTGGAAGAGATCCGCGAGCTGGGCGTGGTGCAGCATGGCGAATTGTCCACCGGCTTCGAGCAGGTCGCGGCCTCCGGCGTGACGGAGGCCTACAACGGGCAGGAGGTGCGCCTGCCGGGCTTCGTGGTGCCGCTGGAATTCAGTGCAACGGGGGTGACGCAATTCATCCTCGCGCCTTTCGTTGGGGCCTGCATCCATGTGCCGCCCCCGCCCGCGAACCAGCTTGTGCTGGTGCACAGCGCGAAGCCTTACGAGATGTCGGATCTGTTTGACCCCGTCGAGGTGACGGGGCTGTTCAACACGGCCGTCACGAGCACCGAATTGGCCGAAGTGGGCTACACCATCGAAGCCAGCAAGATCCGCCGCTACAAAGCGTAGAGCAGGGGCCGGGCTGGCCTGCATCAACGTAGTCTTTACCCCAAAGTGCCAGAACACCCATGCTAGCAATGCCGGGTGGGCGTGGGTTGCCGCGCCCGTGTTGGTTTCGGAAGGGAGTTTGTTGATGAATGGATCAAAACGCGCCGCCGCCGTTGTGGCGCTGATGGTTGCCGGGGCGGCGCATGCCGAGGGCACGCCCGTCACGCTTGAGAATTTCACCATCGCGGAAACGGATCGCTACATGGCGGAGCATTCCGCCGAGCACGCCATCAACACCATCCGCCATTCACGGGAGCCGTCCGGGCCCGAGAACCAATTCGTGATCACGGAGAACAAGGATGTGCTCTACAGCCACGCTGTGGTGGACACGATGGGCGGCGCGACGATCAGCAACCCGGCGTGGGATTACCTCTCGATGATCCAGATCATCGATGAGGCCCACTACACGCTGCACGTGCTCTACGCAGGCGAAAGCGTGACGCTGACGCCTGAGGATCTGACGACCGGGCGCTACGTTTTCCTCAACATGCGCACGGGCCTGCGCTCCACCGATGAGGCTGGCCTAGCCGCCGCCTATGCGCATCAGGATGGTTTCGGGATCGAGGCGGCCTCGGCGGAACCTTACCCGCCAAAAGGCTTTGACACCAAAAGCCTAGATGAGGTGCGCGCCGCGTTGGTGGCGCGGGCGGGTGAGGCCGACAAGCCGGAGCTGTTTTTCGGGCGGCCCGAGGATGTGGACCCGGAGATGTTCCTGATCGCCACCGCCAAGGGCTGGGGCGGGCTGCCCTACAAGGATGCCGTCTATATCTCGACGATCGTGCCCGAAGGCGCTTCGGCGGAAGGGGCCTGTTCGGAAATGACCCTGCCGCGCCCGCCGCTGAAATATGACGAGGGGGCGTTCTTCTCCGTCACCACCTACAGCGCGGAAAGCTGGATCGTGGAGGAGAATTTCGCGCTCAATGACCGCGCGGCCACCGCCAATGACGATGGTTCCATCACCTTCCGCTACAATTGCCCCGGCCAGCCCAACAGCATGGATGTGCAGCCGGGCTGGACGCAGGTGATCCGCCTCTACCAGCCTGAAAGCGCCGAGGCAATTTCGGGCTATGTGGAGAAGATCAACGCCGAAGTGAAGATCCTGCCCGCGGGCTGAGGCGGCTTTATTCCAACCGCAGCTCGGTTTTCGGATCGAACAGGCAGATCTTGCTCATGTTCAGGGCCAGCTCGATGGGCTGGCCTTCGTCCGGCGCGTCGTCGGGCTCCACGCTCGCCACCACGGGCTGTCCGTTGAGGCTGGCCATCAGGATGGTTTCCGAGCCCGTCGGCTCCACCATATCCACCAGCACGGTGACGCGGGCCGTGGCGTCGCCGCGGTGGGCGTGGACCGGGTTGAAATGTTCCGGCCGCGCGCCGAGGATCACCTGCTGCCCCTCCGTGAGGCTGGCGAATTTGCCGTCGGGCAGGGGCAGGGGGCTTTTCACACCGGCCAAGCGCAGGGCGGGGGTGCCGCCCGCGAGCGTGACGGTGGCTTCAAGGAAATTCATCGTCGGCGAGCCCATGAAGCCCGCCACGAACATGTTGCGCGGGCGCTCGTAGATTTCCTTAGGCGTGTCGTATTGCTGCAGCACGCCTTTGAACATCACCGCGATGCGGCTGGCGAGCGTCATGGCCTCCACCTGATCGTGGGTGACGTAGACGGTCGTCTTGCCGACGCGCTGGTGCAGCTTCTTGATTTCCGAACGCATCTCGATGCGCAGTTTGGCATCAAGGTTGGAGAGCGGCTCGTCGAACAGGAACAGCTTGGGATCGCGCACCAGCGCGCGGCCCATGGCCACCCGCTGCCGCTGCCCGCCCGAAAGCTGGCTCGGCTTGCGATCCAGCAGCGGGCCGATCTGCAGAAGCTCCGCCACGCGTTGCACGGTTTCCTTCTGCTCGGCCTTGGGCACGTTGCGGCACTCCATGCCGAAGGTCATGTTCTCGCGCACCGTCATAGTGGGGTAGAGCGCGTAGGACTGGAAGACCATGGCGATGTCGCGGTCCTTGGGCGCATCATCGTTCACGGTGCGCCCCTCGATGGCGACCTGCCCGCTGGTGACGCTTTCCAGCCCCGCGATGATGTTCAGCAGTGTGGACTTGCCGCAGCCCGAGGGGCCCACGAGCGCGATGAACTCGCCGCTTTCGGCTTCAAGGTTGATGTCGGTCAGAACCTCGACGGACCCGTAGCTCTTGCGGAGATCCTTGATGGTGAGTGAGGACATGATCAGCGGTTCCTGTTATTTGACAGCGCCCTGCGTGAGGCCACGCACGAAGTACTTGCCTCCCACGACGTAGATGATGAGCGGCGGGATGGCGGCCATGATCACGGCGGCGGCCTCCACGTTGTAGTGGCGCTCGCCGGTGCCGCTGCCGGAGAAGGCGACGATGGCGGAGGTGATCGGCTGGTTGCCGCCGGAGGTGAACACGGTGCCGAAGAGGAACTCGTTCCAGATGCCGGTGAACTGCCAGATCACGGTGACGATGACGATGGGCGGCGAGAGCGGCAGGATGATCCGGCGGAAGATGCGCCAGAAGCCCGCGCCGTCGATGCGCGCCGCCTTGATCAGATCGTCCGGTATCGAGACGAAGTAGTTGCGGCAGAACAGCGTGGTGAAGGAGATCCCTTGCACCGTGTGCACCAGAACGAGCCCGGCGATGGTGTTGGAGAGCCCCAGCTTGCCCAGCATCCAGGCCCAGGGCAGCAGCGTCATCTGCTGCGGCATGAAGACCCCCAGCGTGATCAGCCCGAAGACCCAGCCGTCATAGCGGAAGCGCCATTTCGACAGGATATAGCCGTTGAGCAGGCCGAACATCGTGGAAAGCACGGTGGCCGGGATCGTCATCAGGAGCGAGTTCTTGTAGAAGCGCGAAACGCCCTCGCAGGTGCCGCCGATGCAGAAGCTGCCCCAGGCCTCGGCCCAGTATTTCAGCGAAGCGGTTTCTGCCTCGGGCAGGGCGATGAAGCCGGTGCGCACGATGTCGTCCAGCGGGCGTAGCGTGTTCAGAAGGATGATCAGCAGCGGCGCGATGTAGATCAGCGCAAAGAGGCCAAGCGCGCCGTAGACGATGGATTTCGCGGTGATCTGGCGGCCGCGGCTGCCGGTGGACAGCGGGTCGAATTGCTGATGGGTCTCAGCCATGGCGGGCGCCCTCCTTGCGTTTCTGCACCGCCATCCACAGCGCGTAGGGGATCAGCACGGCGGCCAGCGCCACGAGGATCATCACGGCTGCCGCCGCCCCTTGCGCGATCTGGCCGCGCTGGAACATGAGGTCATAGACAACGATCGCGGGCACGGTGGTGGCCACGCCGGGGCCACCTTGGGTGAGCGCCACGACGAGGTCATAGGTCTTGATGGCGAATTGCAGTAGCACCACGGTGACGGCGATGAAGATCGGCCAGATCGTGGGCAGCACCACCTTGCGGTAGATGCGCGGCATGGAGGCGCCGTCGATCTGCGCGGCCTTCACCAGATCGCCATCAACCGAGCGCAGGCCGGCGAGGATCAGCGCCATGGCAAAGCCCGAGGCGTGCCAGATGCCGGTGATCACCACCACGTAAAGCGCCAGATCGCGATCGGTGATCCAGTCGAACTTGGCCGCCGCCCAGCCCATGTCGTGCAGGGCCAGTTCCACGCCGGTGTTGGGGTGGAAGATCCAGCGCCAGACGGTGCCGGTCACGATGAAGGAGATTGCCAGCGGATAGAGGTAGATCGTGCGCCAGATGGATTCGAACTTCACCCGCTGGTCGATCAGCACGGCCAGAAGCGTGCCCACCAGAAGCGTGCCCAGCACGTAGAGCGTGCCGAAGATGAAGAGGTTCTGATAGGCCACCGTCCAGCGTTTGCTGCCCCAGAGCTTGGCGTATTCGCCAAAGCCCGCGTAGGTCGGATCGGGCAGCAGGGTGGAGGTGGAGAGCGAGATCCAGAAGGTCCAGATCGTGAAGCCGATCACGTAGATCGCGGCGACGATGACACTGGGCACCAGTACCATCTGCGGCGTGATCTCGCCCCAGCGGTGCGCGGATCGGGTTTTGGGTTCGGGGGGCACGGCGGGCTCCTTCTGCCAGTCTGCCGACGGGGAGACGAAGGGTCGAAAAAAACCGCCCCGGCCCAAAGACGTGGACGCGGCCGGGGCGGCAGGGAGAGCTTACATCTGCAGTTCGACCGCATCCGCCAGCTGGTTGGCGGCCTCTTCGGCAGAGATGCTGTCGTCGGCGACAAACTCGGTGATGACTTCCATCATCGCGCCGCGGAACTTCTGCAGAACCGTCATGTTGTGGGCCATGGAGCGCACCAGCGTGCCCTCAGAAACGGAGGCTTTCAGATCCTCAAGCCCCTGCTGCTGGCATTTGGTGAAACCGCCCACGGAAAGATCCACATCAGTGCGCGCCGGGATCGAGCCCTTGGCCACGTTGAAGGTGGATTGGAACTCCGGCGACATGATGATCTCGGCCAGCAGCTTCTGGCCTTCGATGTAGTCGTCGTCCTTCTGCTTGAAGAAAACGACGGAGTCGGAGTTCAGGATGAAGCCGTTGCCGCCCCAGTCCACCGGCGTCTGGGTGCAGTAGTAATCGGTGTCCTCGGAGAAGCCGGCGAGGTTGGCGGAGGCCACCGTCCAGTCGCCCATCAGGAAGAAGGCGGCTTCGCCGGTCATCGTCATCGTCATCGACTGCTCCCAGGAGCGGCCGTTGATGCCGTCATCCATGTAGCCGACCATCTTGCGCAGCTGCTCAAAGGCCTTGACCATGCCATCGCTGCGCAGCGCGTCCAGATCGGCTTCCTGGAAGGCCTTGCGATAGAGCTCGGCGTCCATGCCGTAAACGACGCTGTCAAAGGTCGTGGTGTCGGACCAATCCGCCGCGCCATGGGCGATGCAGATCTTCCCGGCGGCCTGGATCTTGTCGCAGGCGTCGTTGAACTCGGCCCAGGTGGTGGGCACGGCGATGCCAAGCTCATCGAGGATGGCGCGCGAGGAGTAGAGCCAGTTCACGCGGTGGATGTTCATCGGCGCGGCGACCCAGTTGCCGGTCGGCTTCATCACCGTCAGCAGCTCGGGCGCGACCACGGCGTCCCAGCCCTGCTCGGCGGCGGTGGCGTCGAGGTTCGCGGTGGCCCCGGCGGCGTTCCACTCGGCGATTTCCGGCCCCTTGAGCTGCACGGCGGCGGGCGCGTTGCCGGCCACCACGTCAGAGCGCAGCTTGGCGAGCGTGTTGGAGGTGTGGCCGGAGATGGCCGTCTGCTCCCAGACGCCGCCGGCGGCTTCGAACATCTCACCCAGCTTGGCGATGGCGGCGGCTTCAGAACCCTGCGCCCATTGGTGCATCATGTTGGTTTTGGGTTGGGCCTGCGCGGCAGATGCGCAGAGGCCGAGGGCCACGAGGCTGGCGCAGCCTGCGCGCAGCGCGGTTTTCTTCGTCGCTTTCATTTGGGTCTCCTCCCCCATGGTTCAGTCCTTTGCGGCCTGTCGCGGCGGGTCTCCTCCCTGCGGCGGCGGCCAGTGAACATCTGCGGCGAGCGGCGCGGCAGGGCTGCGCGAATCTCACCGTGCAGAAATTGTTAAGTGGGACATGACATCATTTCAAGTAGTATTTAATATTTGACAAGTGGGACTTGAGGATGGGATGTTTCCGCGAAACTGATGCGCCCTTTGCCGGAAGGGCCGGGCGTTCAGGCTGAGGAGGAGAGCCGACGTGCTGCCGCAAAAACGAAGGTCCAAAGGGAGCCAATCCCGTGCCAGATGCGCGGCGCGCAAGGTTGACGCGCAGTCAGAGGCCGGGCTTTATCAGGCAACCGCAGCGCCTGCGGGCCGCCCCACAGGGACACATGTGTAGATGACCGATCCGGCCAAGCCCGCACAGCGGCCCAATATCACCCAGCACATCATCGACGTGCTGGGCCGCCGCATCGTCTCGGGCGAGATGGGCCGCGAGGAACATGTGCTGTTCGAGCAAGAACTGATCGAGGAATTCGGCGCCAGCCGCAACGCGGTGCGCGAGGCGGTGAAAACGCTGGCGGGCAAGAACCTCGTGGTGTCGGCGCGCAAGAAGGGCACCACGGTGCGCCCGCCGGAGGAGTGGAACCTGCTCGATCCGCAGGTGATCGACTGGCTCATTCAGGACACCGCCACCAATGAGGCGCTGATCCAGTCGCTGTCCGAACTGCGCCGGATCATCGAGCCCGAGGCCGCCGCGCTCGCCGCCACGCGCGCCAGCGCCACACAGATCCTGCGGCTGTTTGAATGCTGCGAGAAGATGGGCGCGAAGGGCGGCACGGCGGCGCAGGCCGTGCATTGGGACACCGAGTATCACAAGGTGCTGCTGGCGGCCTCGGGCAACCCGTTGCTGCGCTCGCTCGCCACCGCCATCGAGCGGCTGTTGCTGAGCAATTTCAGCCTCTTCACCCACGCCAACGAAGGCTTCATCCGCAACATCCCCGATCACGTCTGGATTGCCGAGGCGATCCGCGATCGCAACCCGGATCTGGCGCGCCAGCGCGTCTGTACGTTGCTGGACAAGAACGCCAGCGACATCGACGAGCTGAAACAGACGATGCCCGCCGTGGATCTGCCCTCGCTGCGGGCGGAGTGATCCGCGCCCGCGGGGCGCTTTTTGCAAGCTGCGATTGATCCGAACGGCGGGCCGCTCCGTATACGTTGGTATAGCCGCCTTCGTGAGAGCCCCGATGACATTTCAGCGCCCCCCCTTGCCCGCCTTGGCGGCCTTCGCCGTCATAGTCCTGACCGCCGTTTCCGCCGCTGCCCAAGGCAGGCCCGCCGGGGTGGAAACAGCGCCTGTCACGCTGGTGGAGATGAGCGACACCACGCGCGTGTTCGGGCAAGTGGTGGCGGAGCGCGAAAGCGCGGTGGCGGCGCGGGTGCCGGGCGTGGCGGTGGAGGTGCCGGTGCGTGTGGGCAGCCGGGTGGAGAAGGGCGACATCCTTGCCCAGCTTGATATGGAACTGCTGCAGATCGAGGCGCGGCGGGCCGAAAGCCAGTTGGCCATCGCCGAAGCCGGGGTGCAGGTGGCCGAAGCGCGGCTGGACCGCGCCCGCAAGGCCTTCGAGCGCGCCCAGACCTTGCGCGCAAGCGCCAATATCTCCGATGCATCGCTGGAAGAGCGCCAAAGCGCGCTGGCCGAGGCCACAGGGCTGATGCAGGAGGCCATGGCGCGCATCGCGGCGGCGCGCAACACGATGGACGAGGCCAGCTACACCCTGCGCAACGCCACCATCCGCGCGCCTTTCGATGGCGTGGTGCTCACGCTGTCCACGCAGGTCGGGCAATATGTGAACGCGGGCAGCGAGGTCGTCTCGCTGCTGGATCTGGATCAGATCGAAGTGCGCGCCAATGTGCCGAGCCAGCTGGTGGACGTGCTGGAAACGGGCCGCGACGTTGCCGCCCAGACGGCCACGGGTGCGCGGCTGAACCTGTCGTTGCGGGCCATCCTGCCCACCGAATATGCCAACACCCAGACGCGCCCGGTGCTGTTTGCGATCACGCAGGCGGCGGGGCCGAAGGCGGTGGGGCAGTCGATCTCACTCGATCTGCCCACCAGCGCCCCGCGCGAGGTGCTCGTGGTGCCCAAGGATGCGCTGGTGCAGGCGCGCGGCGGCTGGAGCGTCTTCGTGAACGACGGCGGCACGGCAGCCCCGCGCCCGGTGGAAATCGGCGCGGCGGTGGGCGGTGCTTTTGAGGTGCTTTCGGGCCTGCAACTGGGCGATGAGGTCGTGGTGCGCGGCAACGAACGCCTGCGCCCCGGCCAGCCCATCGCCCCGGCCGGGGCAGGGGCCCCCGGTGGACGCCCCGGCGCGGGCGAAGGCGGTGGCCCGCCGGGCCGCCCCGCCGAAGGCCCGCCGCAAGCGCAGGGCGGGCCAGCGGCGGAAGACACCGCACCGCGCGTCGTGGCCGACAACGCCAGCGAACAGGGCTAGGCCGATGGACCCGATCCGCTACGCAATCGAGCGCCCCGTCGCCGTCATCGCCATCGTCTTTATGGCGGTGATGTTCGGCATCCTCGCCCTCACCCGCATCCCCGTCCAGCTTGCGCCCGATGTGCGCAAACCCATCGTCGTGGTGGAAACCGCTTGGCCCGGCGCGGCGCCTGCCGAGGTGGAACGCGAGATCGTGAACCCGCAGGAAGACGCGTTTCGCGGCCTTGAGGGGCTCGACCGGATGACAAGCCGCGCCCGCACCGGACAGGCCGAGGTGACGTTGGAATTCGCCGTCGGCACCAATGTGAGCGACGTGCTCCTGCTGGTTTCCAACCGGTTGGACCGCGTCGGCGGCTATCCCGACGAGGCCAGCGAGCCGACGCTCAACACCTCCGGCGCGGACGACAGCCCGATTGCCTGGGTCATGGTGAAGGCGGGCGAGGGCGTGAGCCAGCCTCTGCCGAACTATGGCGATTTCGTTGAAGATGAGATCAAGGAGCGGCTGGAGCGGATCGATGGCGTCTCCACCGTGAACGTCTTTGGCGGCGTGTCGCGGGAGCTGCAGATCGTTGTGCACCCGGATGATCTGGCCCGCTACGGGCTGACGATCCCGCAGGTCGTCCAACGGCTGCGCGCCGAGAACGTGAGCCTCTCCGCCGGGGACGTGGACGAGGGAAAGCGCCGCTACGTGGTGCGCGCGGAAGGCAAGCTCGACACCATCGACGCGGTGGAAAACGTGGTGCTGCGCAGCGAAACGCTGGGCACCGAGAATACGCTGGGCCGGGTGCTGGTGAAAGACGTGGCCGATGTGGGCTTTGCCTACAAGGTCTCCAACGCGCAGTTGCGTTTCCGGGGCGAACAGGCGCTCGCCTTCAACATCGTGCGCGAGCAAGGCGCAAATGTGATTTCCACCATGGATGAGGTCCAGCGCGTGCTGGCCGAACTGCAGGACGGCCCAGTGGCCCGCGAAGGTCTGGTGCTGGAGCAGGTCTATGACGAGACGATCTATATCGAGAGCGCGATCGATCTGGTGGTGCAGAACATCTGGATCGGCGGGCTCCTGGCGGCCGGTGTGCTGCTGCTCTTCCTGCGCAGCCCCCGCGCCACGCTGGTGGTGAGCCTCGCGATTCCCGTCTCCATTGTGGCAACCTTCGTGGCCATGGCGGCTACGGGCCGGACGCTGAACGTTATCTCGCTGGCCGGCATCGCCTTTGCCGTGGGGATGATCGTGGATGCCGCCATCGTGGTGCTGGAAAACATCTACCGCCTGCAGGAAAAAGGCATGCGCCGCCGCGAGGCCGCCTATCACGGGGCCAAGCAGGTCTGGGGGGCGGTGCTTGTTTCGGCGCTGACGACGGTGATGGTCTTCATCCCGATCCTGATCATGGAGCTTGAGGCCGGGCAGCTGTTCCGCGACATCGCGGTGGCGATCTCGGTGTCTGTGCTGCTCTCGCTCGTGGTCGCCGTGACCGTGGTGCCCGCACTGGCAAGCCGGATCCTGTCGCCCAAAGGGGCGTCCACGGTACGCCTGCCGGGGATCGACCATTTCGCCGCCGGCTTCAGCTGGCTGATCATGGCCTACGTGCGGATGACGGTGCGCTTCCGCGCGCTGGGGCTGCTGTTTGTCTCGGCCATCGGCACAGGCGCGGCGCTGGCGGCCATCGCCTTCCTGCCCAAGCTCGAATACCTGCCCGAGGGCAACCGCAACCTCGTGTTCGGCCTGCTGATCCCGCCGCCGGGCTACAACCTCGCCACCACTGAAACCATCGCTGAGCGCATCGAGGCCGTGGCGCAGCCCATGTGGGAAGCCGCGCCAGAGGCTGAAACCGCCGACGGTACGCCGGCGCTCTCAAGCTTCTTCTTCGTGGCCACGCCCGGCAACAGCTTCGTGGGCGCGGCGACGGTGGACGAGAGCCGCGTGGCCGAGGTGATCCCGATCCTCTCGCGCCCGATCTTTGCCGAACCGGGCACCTTCGGCTTCATGACCCAGCCCTCGCTCTTTGGCCGGGGCGTGGGCGGCGGGCGCACGATCGAGGTGAACATCTCCGGCAACGAGCTGGAGGAGATCCTCGGCGTCGCCGGGCAGGCGGCGGGCATCATCGCCGGGCTCCTGCCGCGCTCCGAGGGCCACCAGTTCCGCCCGATCCCCGGCCTTGAGCTGGGCGCGCCCGAAGTGCGGCTGATCCCGGACCGCATCCGCCTTGCCGACGCCGGCCTCACCACGCAGGATCTGGCCGCCACGGTGGACGCCTATAACGACGGCATCCGCATTGCAGAGATCAACGTGGGCAACCGCCGGATCGACCTGACCCTGAAAGGCGATGCCACCCTGCAGGACGCCCTGCGCACGCAGGACATCGCCACGCTTCCCGTCGTCACGCCGGGCGGGCAGATCGTCTCCGCGAGCGGGCTCGCGGATGTGCGCGTCACGGCCGGCCCCACCGAGATCCGCCACCTCGAACGCCTGCGCACGGTGACGCTGGAAGTCCGCCCCTCGGACGCGCTGCCGCTGGAAGCCGCCGTGGAGTTGATCGAGAGCGAGGTCATCGCGCCGCTGCAACAGCGCGGCCTGCCACCGGGCGTGCGGGTGGAAGTCTCCGGCACGGCGGACCAGCTTTCGCAAACATGGAACGCGATCCAGATCAACCTCGTCGTGGCGCTGATCATCGTCTTCCTCGTGATGGCGATCCTGTTTGAAAGCTTCGTGCTGCCGCTGGTGGTGCTGGTGTCGGTGCCCGTGGCGGCGGCCGGGGGCGTGGGCGGGCTCGCCGTGCTGAACCGGATCGGCACCCAACCCCTGGACATGCTCACGCTCTTGGGCTTCGTGATCCTGATCGGGATCGTGGTGAACAACGCCATCCTGATCGTGCACCAGACGCTGCACCACATGCGGCAGGACGGGATGGACGCCGTGGCCGCCATCGAGGAGGCCACGCGCAACCGGATCCGGCCGATCTTCATGTCCACGCTGACGTCGGTCTGCGGGATGCTGCCGCTGGTGCTCTTCCCCGGCGCGGGCTCGGAGCTGTACCGGGGCCTCGGGGCCGTGGTGGTGGGCGGCCTGTCAATGTCGGCCTTCCTGACCCTGCTCACCGTCCCTCCCCTCCTGCGCCTCGCGCTCACGGGGCGGGACAGAGTGTCGCCGGACCCGGCTGCGGTTGCGGCTCCGGCGGAGTAGGGGGGCCTTTGGCAGTCCTTGGACTTCCAGAAGTCACGCTGGATTAGTAGCAAACGGCCCAGTCCGCCCCTTCGGGGTGGCCGTCAATGCCGCACCGCAGCATCACCGGATCGGCCATTCATCCTGGCCGCAGCATTTTAACCAATCCGAGGTTTGCATCGCGGACATTCCTGTCGTTCGCCGCACATGCCACCAATACCCCGCCGTTCTTCTGGTATATTCAATTTTCGATGCGTGGTTCCCGGTCACGCCGGAACGCCAAGCTATAAAATAACCGTCGACGCGGGTTCATAAACTAGGTGTCCCCAAGTCCACTGGAGGTCGCCTGTTGAGCCATTGCATCAAGGCGTCTACATATATGCATTTCCATCCTTACAGAGATCCAGAAGTTTGGAGAGCTCCCCTCCGGTGCCTTGGTCGCGGCTTCGACAATCTTATCATATCCCCAAGAGCCGCGGAGCGGACTATGGCTTGCATCCGCCATGACGCGTTTTGCTGCAGCCTTGTACATCGAGCTCCTGGGCGAGATTAGTTTCTTCGTATTGGGGTCTACGTTGGGCGCAACGCGATGGTAGTAGATCGACTTCTTATCGGTTGGAAAGTCGATCCTTGCTCGTAGGTATTGCCCAACTGGGATAAATGCGTCGTTCCGTATGGGGTTAATCGAGCCATAGTCGCCATATTCGATCGGCTGGTTCTGCGCCCGGTTTATCGCTTCATACAGCGCAAGTTCTTCGAGACGAAATTCGTCTCGTTCTTCGTCTCCAACGTCTGTTACACTTTTTGGGAAGGACGTACCAAGGCTTACGATGCTTGCGTGAGGAATGATTGTGCGAATCTGGCTAATGAGCGGAGCTACATAAGCTGCATGGAGTGGTGCCGTTGATGCTTGAACGAATTCGAAATCGAGAAGTATCTCAAATCGTTTTCCCTGCTCAACAAAGGCATTCGCCCTATCGGCCAGCATAGTCAAGTCATCGATAAAGCCTTCGTCGTGAAGTACCGACGCTCGATATGATATTAAGTCATATCGCTCCGCAAATGCGTCGAACTGAGTTAGAATAGCGGTCTCGTACTGATTGTAGTCGTCGTCCTCACTCGGATTGACGATAAGTGTCGGTCGAACCTTGGCATTCTCCGCATGAAGTTCATTCACCTTCGCGACCCATAAGGCGTAGCCGTTGGCGCTATTACCTAGCGACTGCGTTTCGCTTGATCGCAGCGACGGCTCTCTTGTGATGTCCACCACGCAGACCTGACACTCGGTGAAATCTTCGGCGATTGCCGAGTAAATCTTCGCGATGTTGTACTCTATTGGTGCCGATTTGTCTTTATTCGGACGTTTCCTTCCTCTGGTGATCTCGCAGTGAACCGACAGCGCAGCTTTCCGTTGCGGGCTCAAGTGCTTCCACGCGCGTATCTCTGAGTCGCCCATTTTGAGGAGCAGATGATATGTCATGCTACACGATAGCCCAGATTACTGAGGCGATATTTCAGAGACTCTTTTGAAACTCCTAGCTCCAACGCCATCTTCGTCAGATTGCCATGTGACACGCGGAAAGCTCGGCGCACCAAAACTTCTGGCATGAGCAACTCGGCGGCAAAAGTGTTAGCTTGATACTCGATCGAGTTCTTGTCGCCGTTTCTATGCAGAATTCGCTCGCCTTCGGGCATCGAGTCGATTTTCCCTCGGTGCAGCAAGTAGTGAGCGTACTCATGCGCCATAGAAAACCGCTGGCGGTTGGGATGATGTTTGGAGTTCACCGCGATTTCGAACCTGTCGTCAGCTAAACGCTTTATGTAAGCGTCATTGATCCCGAGATCCTTGAAGCTTAGGTCAAGCTCGTTGTTTGACTTAATAATCGTCTCGATTGGGATGGATGAGTCTAACGGAAGCCCCATTCGTTCGTAGTATTTCAAGACCTGTTCTGGCGTGTCCAGAAGCCCCGGCGGAGGCAAATCTCTTTGGCTAGCTACTGTTCCAGGGCGTTGCGGCCTACGAGGCGATTTAGACACCATGTTCGTCAGCTCCAAGCTGAGTGTTTTCTTCATCCGGTTCGGTTACAGTTTCACCTGTATCCATTTCTTCTACTTGATATTCGAGGCGCTCAAGGCGGTCTGAAAACCCAGCAATAAACTCACCGTGATCTCGTGACTTCTCCTGAAGTCCGTCAACGGTATCTTTCATTTCCCTGCTTCCCTCTGCAATCTGTTCGATGAGCAGAGCTCTACCTGAATTGTTGGTGAAGAAGTTCTTGGTGAGTGTCGGCAATTCAGCTTCGACATGCTGCTTGGCTGAGTAGCGAAGGCTCAAGGCGGCGATGATTCCAATGAGGGTTAGGATGCCGATCAAAATGACGATCAGGTTCGTGTAAAAGCTCGACAGCACGGCGATCATGCCATCGGAAGTCATCGTATTGTCGAAGAAGCAAATGCTTTTGTCGCCGTAGGTCCAACAGTCGCTTTCAGGGAACGTCGAGAAAATGACTCGAAAGCGAGTCCAGCCGTACGCCGCAGCAAGGGTTGCCATAGAAGACAGAACAGATGTAGCTATCACGATCCCAATTGTCAGCCTGCTGGGTGACGCTGTGGCATTTGGTCGTTCTTGGTTCATTAAATTTCTTGCTGGAAATTTCTTGCTGGATATTGCGCCAGCAATCCTTGCATGCGGCGCAATCACTTGCAACTCTCAACCGCTGCGCGCTTTTAGGAAAGCGTAGCCCCGCAGAAGGGCACTACCAAGCGGACAGGGATACTACTTCAGGCGACCAGCCGCGGTTCGCTGCACGCGGCGTTGCAGTAAAATCAATGATCTGACCGTCCAATGAACGTCGGCTTCCCCAGTGATAGTTTGCAGGGCTCGCTCTTGCAGAGAAAGTCCGCTTTACGCCCCCCTCCTCCATTGTTAGTTACAAAAGCAACTGTTACCTCCGAGTCTCCATGCAGCGCAGGAGGCTTTGATGAACGACCAATCCGCACCCTCGGCCCGGACTCAGTTGGCCCAGACACAGTCGGCCCAGACCCTGTCTGGCCTCACGCAGGCGCCCTCGCTGCCCGGGGCGCATGAGGGCTATATGCCCGGCTTCGGCAATGATTTCGAAACCGAGGCCCTGCCCGGCGCGCTGCCGCAGGGGATGAACTCGCCGCAGAAGTGCGCCTACGGGCTCTACGGCGAGCAGCTTTCCGGCACCGCCTTCACCGATGTGCGCCCGGAGCGCACGTGGTGTTACCGTATCCGGCCGTCCGTGAAGCACTCCCACCGCTACGAGAAGATCGATCTGCCCTACTGGAAATCCGCCCCCCATGTGGTGGAGGACGTGATCAGCCTTGGCCAGTACCGCTGGGACCCTGTCCCCCACACCGGCGAGGGGCTGGACTGGATGAGCGGCATGCGCACCATGACGACGGCGGGTGATGTGCACACGCAGGTGGGCATGGCGAGCCATGTCTACCTCGTGACCGAGAGCATGGTGGACAGCTATTTCTTCTCTGCCGACAGCGAGATGCTGGTGGTGCCGCAGGAGGGGCGTCTGCGCTTCTGCACGGAGCTGGGGATCCTCGATCTGGAGCCCAAGGAGATCGCCATCCTGCCGCGCGGGCTGCTGTACCGGGTGGAGGTTCTGGAGGGGCCGTGCCGGGGGTTTGTCTGCGAGAACTACGGCCAGAAGTTCGAACTGCCCGGGCGCGGGCCGATTGGCGCGAACTGCATGGCCAACCCGCGCGATTTCAAGGCCCCCGTGGCGGCGTTCGAGGATCGCGAGGTGCCTTCCACCGTCACCGTCAAATGGTGCGGCCAGTTCCACCGGACGCAAATCGGCCAGAGCCCGCTGGACGTGGTGGCCTGGCACGGCAACTACGCGCCCTACAAATACGATCTGCGCACCTATTGCCCGGTGGGGGCGGTGCTGTTTGATCACCCCGACCCGTCGATCTTCACCGTGCTCACCGCGCCTTCGGGGCAGCCCGGCACGGCGAACATCGATTTCGTGCTGTTCCGCGAGCGCTGGATGGTGGCGGAGGATACCTTCCGCCCGCCGTGGTATCACAAGAACATCATGAGCGAGCTGATGGGCAACATCTACGGCCAGTATGACGCCAAGCCGCAGGGCTTCGTGCCGGGCGGGATCAGCCTGCACAACATGATGCTGCCCCATGGCCCCGACCGGGAAGCGTTCGAGAAGGCCTCCAACGCCAACCTCGGCCCCGACAAGCTGGACCACACCATGTCCTTCATGTTCGAGACGCGCTTTCCGCAGCAGCTGACGGCTTTCGCCGGGCAGGAGGCCCCGCTGCAGGATGATTACATCGACTGCTGGGCCACGCTTGAGAAGAAGTTCGACGGCACACCGGGGAAGAAATGATGGCTTACGTGGAAGGTTTCGTGGTGCCTGTCAAAACCGCGCGCAAGGCCGATTACATCGCGATGTCGCGCGCGGCGGCGGCGCTCTATCTGGAAAATGGCGCGACGCGCTGCGTGGAAACTTGGGCCGATGATGTGCCCTATGGGGAGCGGACATCCTTCCCGCGTGCGGTGGAACTCGCCGAGGATGAGACGGCCGCCTTTTCGTGGATGGAGTTTTCGGACAGGGCCACGCGCGATGCCGCGCATAAGGCTGTCTTTGAGGATCCGCGCATGGCGGCGCTGATGGATCTGGATCTCGTCGCGGGCCCGCGCATGATCTTCGGCGGCTTCGACGTGATCATGGATGAGGCATGAGGCTCTACGGCTACTGGCGCTCCACCACCAGCTTCCGGGTGCGGGCGGCCCTGAACCTGAAGGGCTGTGCTTTTGAAGAGGTTCCGGTAGATCTGTTGGCCGGGGCGCAGCATGCGCCGGGCTACGTGGCGCTGAACCCGGCCCATGGCGTGCCTGCGCTGGCGCTTGCCGATGGCACGGTGCTCACCCAATCGCTGGCGATCATCGCTTATCTGGACGCCATCCACCCCGCGCCACGCCTGCTGCCGGAAGATCCCCTTGCGAAGGCGCGGGTTGAGGCGCTTTCCCATGTGGTGGCGATGGATATTCACCCGGTCAACAACCTGCGCGTGGTGGATCACCTGCACAATGTGTTCGGCGCAAGTCAGGCGCAGGCGAAGGACTGGATGGTCCATTGGATGACGCGCGGCTTCGAGGCCGCCGAGGCGATGGCCTCGCCCGATACGGAATTTGCGCTCGGCGATGGCCCCAGCATGGCCGATCTTTGCCTCGTGGCGCAGCTTTACAACGCGCGGCGGTGGGAGGTGGATCTTGCCCCCTACCCAAGGTTGCGCCGGGTTGAGGCGGCCTGCCTCGCCCTGCCGGAAATCGCCGCCGCCCACCCAGACACTCTCAAACCCACAGAGGCCCCCGCATGACGCTGCTGAAAAGCTGGCTCGAGAGCGCCAACTCCGCTGAAACGCACTTCCCCCTCAACAACCTGCCCTATGGGGTCTTTTCGGTGGAGGACGGCGATCTGCGCTGCGGCGTGGCCATTGGCGACCGCATTCTGGATGCCACCGGGCTAGAGGTCGTCGGGATCCTGCGCGCCGATCCCGAGGCCGACGTTCTCGATGCGCCGTATTGGAACGATTTCATGGAACTCGGGCCAAAGGCCTGGGTCGCCTATCGCGCGCAGCTGCAGGCGCTGCTGGCGGAAGGGGCGGAGGAGGCCACGCAGGAGGCGCTCATCGCCTATACCGTGCCAATGGCGCAGGCGGCGCTGCATTTGCCCTTCCGGGTGAGCGAATACACCGATTTCTACGCCGGGCGGCACCATGCCACCAACGTGGGCACCATGTTTCGCGGGGCGGAGAACGCGCTGCCGCCGAACTGGCTGCATATTCCCATCGGTTACAATGGGCGGGCCTCGTCCGTGGTCGTATCCGGCACCGACGTGCGCCGCCCGTGGGGGCAGGTGAAAGCACCCGACGCGGCCGCGCCACGCTTCGCGCCTTCCGCGCGATTTGACATCGAGCTGGAGCTTGGGGCCATCGTCGGCGTCGCGAGCGAGGGGCCGATTTCGGTGGCAGAGGCCGATGCCAATATCTTCGGCTACGTGCTGCTCAACGACTGGTCCGCCCGCGACATTCAGGCCTGGGAGTACCAGCCGCTGGGGCCGTTTCAGGCCAAGGCCACGGCCACCACGATCAGCCCGTGGATCGTCACGGCAGCGGCGCTCGCCCCGTTCCGATGCGATACGCCGAAGCGGGAGGTGGAATTGCTGGACCATCTGAAGGACTGCGGCCCCATGCTCTATGACATCGACCTTGCCGTCACCCTTGCGCCGGATGGCAAACCCGCAACCACCATCGCGCGCACGAACTACAACGAGATGTATTACTCCGCCGCGCAGCAGCTGGCGCATCACACCACCTCGGGCTGCCCGATGCGGGTGGGCGATCTCTTGGGCTCCGGCACAATCTCCGGCCCTGCACGCGAAAACCGGGGCTCGCTTCTGGAGCTGAGCTGGGGCGGCAAGGAGCCCATTGCGCTGGACACGGGCGGCAGCCGCAGCTTCATTGAGGACGGAGACACGCTCACGCTGCAGGGGGCGGCGCGGGGCGAGGGTTATCAGGTGGGCTTTGGCGAGTGCAGCGGCAGGCTGCTGCCCGCCCTGAAAGAGCCCTTCGCGCGAGGGTAGGAGGAGGAGAACATGGCCAAGGCATTCGCATCGCAGGGCGACACGGCCCAAAAGGCGATCAGTTTCGATGAGATCGGCGAGGGGCTGTGGGCCTTTACCGCGGAGGGCGATCCGAACTCCGGCGTGATCATCGGCGATGACTCGGTGATGATCGTGGAGGCGCAGGCCACCCCGCGCCTTGCGGCGAAGGTGATCGAGAAGGTCCGCGAGGTCACCGACAAGCCGATCAGCCATGTGGTGCTGACCCATTACCACGCGGTGCGCGTGTTGGGGGCCTCGGCCTTTGGCGGGGCGCAGGTGATCATGTCGGATGCGGCGCGGGCGATGGTGGTGGAGCGCGGGCAGGAGGATTGGGACAGCGAGTTCCAGCGCTTCCCGCGCCTGTTCGAAGGCCATGAAAGCATCCCCGGCCTCACGTGGCCCACGGCAACGTTTTCAGACCGGATGACGGTTTACCTCGGCAAGCGGCGGGTGGATCTGCGCCACATTGGCCGCGCGCATACGGCAGGCGATGCGGTGGTGCATGTGCCCGATGCGAACGTGATGTTCACCGGCGACATCGTGGAGGATCATTCGGCCTGCTACTGCGGCGATGGCTACTTCGGCGATTGGGGTGCCACGCTGGACCGGATCAAGGCCTATGACTTGGACGCCATCGCGCCGGGGCGCGGCGGTGCGCTGGTGGGCAGGGCGGCCGTGGCGCGCGCCATCGAAAGCACCCGCGATTTCGTCGCCTCCACCTATGCGCCTGCCCATCGGGTGGCGATGCAGGGCGGCACGCTCAAAGAGGCATGGGAGGCCGTGCGGGAGGTCTGCGATCCGAAATTCTCCGGCTACGCCATCTACGAGCACTGCCTGCCCTTCAACGTGAGCCGCGCCTATGACGAAGCGCGCGGCATCGCGCATCCGCGCATCTGGACCGCGGCGCGCGATCTGGAGATGTGGGAGGCCCTGCAGGGCTGATGGGCGCGGGCGGCACCAGCGTTGGGGCCAGTTATCCGCTGGCCTTCAGGCTCTACCCCTACCGCAAGGTGGCAGCGCAGGAGCAGCCGCCTCAGCGCCATCCGGTGGTAATCGTCGGGGCCGGGCCGGTGGGGCTGGCCTTGGCGCTGGATCTGGGGCTCAAAGGCACGCCCGTGCTGCTGCTGGACGATCACGAAGGCGTCGGGCAGGGCAGCCGCGCGATCTGTTTCGCCAAGCGCACGCTGGAGATCGCCGACCGCCTTGGGGCGGGCCGCGCGATGCTGGAGAAGGGCGTTGTCTGGAGCGTGGGCAAGGTGTTTCACGCTGAAGACAAGGTGTTTGAATTCAATCTGTTGCCAGAGGGCGGCCACCGCTTCCCGGCCTTCATCAACCTGCAGCAGCCCCATTTCGAGCGCTTCCTCGTGGAGGCGCTTCGCCGCGCGCAGGCGGAGGGTGCGCCGATCGAGATCCGGGGGCGCAACGTGGTGGCCGGGCTTGAGGTGCGGGGCGATCACGTGGCTCTGCAGATCGACACGCCGGATGGGCCCTACGCCGTGGAAGCCGACTACCTCGTGGCCTGCGATGGCGTGCGTTCGCCGGTGCGGGGGATGATGGGGCTCGGTTTTGAGGGCCGGGTGTTCGAGGACAATTTCCTCATCGCCGATGTGAAGATGACAGCGGATTTTCCCACCGAACGCTGGTTCTGGTTCGCGCCGCCCTTCAAGGGGGCCGGGGCCTCGGCGCTGCTGCACAAGCAGCCTGACGACATCTGGCGCATCGATTTCCAGCTTGGCTGGGACATCGACCGCGCGCACGAGCTGCGGGAAGAGAACATCCGCGCCCGGGTGGATGCGATGCTGGGTGAGGGGGTGGACTATGAGCTGGAGTGGACCTCCATCTACACCTTCCAATGCCGTCGTATGGCGCGGTTTCGCCATGGGCGCGTGCTGTTCGCCGGGGATGCGGCGCATCAGGTTTCGCCTTTTGGGGCGCGGGGGGCGAACTCAGGCCTTCAGGATGCCGACAATCTGGGCTGGAAGCTCGATCTGGTGGTAAGGGGGCTTGAGCCGGAGCGCCTGCTGGACAGCTACGATGAGGAGCGCGTGGTGGCGGCGGATGAAAACATCCTGAATTCCACCCGCGCCACGGATTTCCTGACGCCGAAAAGCGAGATCAGCCAGATCTTCCGCGATGCCGTTCTGCAGTTGGCCCGCCGCCACGCTTTCGCGCGGCCGATGGTGAATTCGGGGCGGCTTTCGGTGCCTTGCGTTTATGACGGGCTGTCGCTGAACGGGCCGGATCAGCTTGGCGGCCCGGCGCGCACGCGGGTGGGTGCTCCGGCGGTGGATGCGCCCTTGGCGGAGGGCTTCTTGCTGGAGCGGCTGACGGGCGGGTTTACCCTGCTTGCGCTAAACACGGAGGCGCCCCAGCTACAGGGGGTGCTTCCCGTGCGGGTGCTGCGCCTGTTCACACCGGCGGATGATCCCACGGGGGCCTTGCGGGAGCGGTACCTGGGTGAAGCGGAAAGCGCGCTTTACCTGCTGCGCCCGGATCAGCACATCGCGGCGCGCTGGCCAGAGGCCACGGCGGCGCAGGTGGACGCGGCGATTGCCATTGCCATCGGAAAGGGAGGCGCGGATGCCGGTGAACCTTCAGCCAAACATCCCGGATGCGGATGGGTTTTACGATGAACTGCTCGCCGCGCATGCGGGCCTGAGCAAAGCCGAAAGCGATGCGCTGAACGCGCGGCTGATCCTTGTGCTGGCCAATCACATTGGTGATCGGGCGGTGCTGCGGGAGGCGCTGGCGGCAGCGAAATTAGAGCAGGCATAAGCAACTATGGTTCGCCCGGCGGCACGCCCGGCAGCGCCCGCACCGCCCCATGGGCGGGCGCTTCGCTTCCGCCCCGGTGCGGGCGCTGCCCTTGGTTTAGTGCTCAGCCCTTGTTTACTCCGGTGCCTTGCCGCGATAGGCCGCGCTCTCTTCCAATGGCACATCCGCCTCGTCAAACACTCCCAGCAACACACCGCTGCTGCCCCCTGACCGGCGCGCCATGATCTGGGCGTCGGAGACGGTGAGCCGCTGGCTCATCCGCCGAGCCCAGTGGTGCAGATGGCCATACATCTCGGCCCGCACCCCGGCGTGATCGGCGCTGCGGCCCAGATCGCGCAGCTCGTCGGGATCGTTTTTCAGGTCAAACAGCATCGGTGGCAGCCCGCCCTCGCAATGGACGAGTTTCCAATCCCGCGTCGCCACCATCACCATGCGCGCGTCGCGTGGGGGCACATCAAGCGCGGTGCCGACCGGGTGACAGGCATAATCATACTCGCTGATCGCATAGTCGCGCGGGTTCGGATGCGCGCGCCCCTCAACATAGGGCATCAGCGAGCGCCCTTCGACGATGTGATCAGGCACTTCGCCGCCCGCCGCCTCGATGAGCGTGGCAGTGACGTCGATCAGCTCCACCAGCGCATCGCAGGTGCTGCCGCGCGTGGCATCGGCGCTTGCGCGCGGATCATAGACGATCAGCGGCACTTTCACGGAAGGCGCATGGAACAGGTCCTTCTCTCCCATCCAGTGATCGCCGAGGTAATCGCCGTGGTCCGAGGTGAGCACGATCATCGTGTCCTGATCGCGCCCGCTGTCCTTCAGGTAGCGCAGCAAACGCCCGATCTGATCGTCGCACTGCTTTATCAGCCCCATATAGGCCGGGATCACCGCCTCGCGCACCTCGTCGCGGGAGAAGTTGCGTCCCACGAGCCCCTCGGTGAACGCCCTGTAGACGGGGTGGGCGTCCTGCAACTCGGACTCTGAGCGGACCGGCGGAAGGATGTCGGCCACGCTGTACATATCGTTGTAGGGAGCAGGCGCGATATAGGGCCAATGGGGCTTGATGTAGCTCACATGGGCGCACCATGGCCCCTCGGTGGCCTCCATGAAGCGGATGGCCTCACCCGTGAGCCAAGGCGTTTCGCTGTCTTGCTCTGCCACGGCGGCGGGTTTGCCGGCGTTGCGCATGAACCAGCCGCTGGCGATGTCATCGCCCTCGCGGCCCGCGTTGGCGAAATCGGCCCAGGGGTTTGCACCCGCGTAGCCCTTGGAGGCGAGGTGGTCGTTATAAGGGCTGGGCTTGCTGTCATACGGGCCATCGGGGCCGACGGCCCAGAGCCCGTCATCGCGGCACCAGACGTCAAAACCACATTCCGCCTGCCGTTTGCCGACTACGCTGTCGGGCGCAATCCCGAGCCGCGCCATGCCCTGAACGTCGGCCTTCATGTGGGTCTTGCCCACCAGCCAGCAGCCCATGCCGGCTTCCCGCAGGTGATCGCCCAGCGTCGCCTCGCCCACGCGCAGGGGGTAGCCGTTCCACTGCGCACCGTGTGAGCTCGGGTAGCGCCCGGTATAGGCGCTCATCCGTGAGGGGCCGCAGATCGGCGACTGGGTGTAGGCATTGGTGAAACGCACCCCCTTGGCGGCGATGCTGTCGATATGGGGGGTGTGCAGCGTCGGGTGCCCGGCGCAGCTGAGGTAGTCGAACCGCAGCTGGTCAAACATAAGGTAAAGGATGTTCATCGTGGCCCGCGCCCCTTGGTCTGCCCGTTGCTTGCAGTCTTGCAGGAGGCTGCAAGCCATTCAACAGCGATTGGGCGGGCCGGGCTTAGGGTGCCTTCAGGGCCGCCCGCAGCCGTTCGGTCGCCGCGACGAGATCCGTTTCGAAACCCGGCACGAAGTGCTCTGCCACGGCCGCGTTCAGAGCCTCATCGGCATCGGCGGTGGCCCGGTTGGCCTCGCCTGCAAGCCGCTCGAACTCCTCGAAGGCTTCCAGAATGAGCACCGGTTCGCGCAGGATGCCCTGCACCACCATGCTGATCGACATGTGCTCGATCTGGTTCGTGTTGTTTTCGGGATCGCCGATGAAGCGATCCTCAAAGCCCGACAGCCCCCAAATCGCGGAATTGTTCTGCCCGGTGCCGGTGTCGTATTGCCAGATCGTTCCGAGGTGGAACCGGCGCGTGAACCCGTGGTTGAAGATCTGCACGCGCGTCAGCGGGTTTGTCCGGGTGGACCCCACCAGCACCTGTTGCCAGAGGTAGAGCGCGGCTTGGGCGTCGTTGGTGATATAGGGCGAGGTTTCCAGCCGGTGATCAGCCGGAATCTTGGGGACGAAAGCGTATATCGGCGCCACAAGGTCGAGCGCGGTATCCACGGCGGTATCCTCCGATCCCGCTTCGCGCATTTTGAACGCATGAAATCTTGCGTAGGCTGCGCTGAGGGCATCAAGGTAAGGCTGGCCGCTTTCGGACGCCAGCGCGCTGACAACGCGGTAGCTTGTCCAACCGTCCGCCACCATGGCTGCGTTGTCGACGTCCCAGAAGGTTGCCGGAATTTGGCGCCCGCTCTCGGCGCTGCGCCGGGACAGAAAGCGCAGGTTGTTCGCGTAGTCGAGGAGCTGTTCGGCTGTAACCTCGCCGGCCTCCAGGCGGGTAAGATGGCCCGCGACGCTGATGTCTCCGAGTGTGGGTGTGCTGCCCAAACCGGCATCGCGCAGGGCCTGTTCGACATCGGCGACTGAGGCTTCTGCCTCGCCTTCGCCACCGGTTTCGACAGGCTGCCCGGCGAGCCTGTCTTCGGGCAGACCGAAGAAGAGAAAGCGCACTTGCGGGATGGCAAAGGCTGCCCCGATGCAAAGCACGACACCCAGAAGGACAAACCACATTCGAGAGGATCCTTTGCGCATGTTGCTGCCTTTCGAGTGATCGTTGCTATACCCGGTTCGCGCGGCGCAGTCCCCGCTGCACCCATTGCGACAAGAGCCTTCAGAGCAATCGTGACGACATCCTGATTGACACGCAGGCGTTGCCGAACGCTTCGTTCATTCGGATCAGAGGTTCAGATCCTATTCGGTGAAGTCTTCGTACCCTTCGATTTCACCTCGGATCACAGTGCAATTTCCGGCGGCGCGGACAGTTGGCTCATCCCAGCGCACATTCCAGTTGATGATGATCGTATCGCCGTCCATCTCATCCGGGAAAACCGAGATAGCGGCATTGGGAAGGTCTTTGAACTTGGGCACCTCCCAGAGGTAATCATGGCAGGCCTTGGCAGCGTTCACCACAGAGCGTTCTAATGCGTGGGAGGCAGTGGCCGACAGTGTGAAAACGGCAAGTATCGACAGAATTTTTTTCATCTTCGCGCGTCCTAAAATTACAATGGTTACAAGGCGCAGTGGACCACAGGCTCCGAGTGTTTTCAACTTTTACGCTATTTCTCGGGCCGCGCGGCGGTGGCGCAGCCACATCACAGTTACGAAAGCGCCGAAAAGGAGCTCAAAATTCTGGATCACGAAGAGCAGAATGCCATGCCCTGTTCCGGAATCAGGAGCGTCGGCCCCCATGCCTGCCAGTGCAACGGTTGCATCCCATAGGGCGTGCAGCAGAACACCGGGCCAGATGGAACCGATCCGCAAGGCCAGTGCGCCATAGAGGAGGCCGACACCAGCCGCATGGAGCACTTGCTTGTTCGTGGCGCCGAGGCTCTGGCCGTCGATGAAATTGACGTAGTGCATCGCGCCGAAAATGACGGAAGAGGCGATCAAGGCGACAAGGCCCCCGAAGCGCTGCTCCAGCCCGTGCATCACGATCCCGCGAAACATGACCTCTTCGAACACCCCTACAAGAAGTGAAAGCAGCAGGAGGGATTGAATCAGCCCAGACTGCCATACCAGTGCAAGGCCGTTCTCTGTCTGAAGGCCGGGAAGAATGAAGCCAACAGTCAGGATGAGGAAGGTGAAGGCCAGCGGTGGCAGGACGTACCAAAGCCCTGTCCAGTCCGGGCGAGAGGTGATGCGTGCGCTGCGGCCCCAGCCGAGAAACCAGACAATCGCAAGCGCCGAAGCAGCGAGCAGAAGCTCTACCGGCACCTGATCGAGAGGCATTTGTTGGGGTGTCATCTCCGGATCATTGCCAAAGCCACGGTCCGCCCAGAAGCCCGGCGCAGCGAGAACCAGAAAGTAGAAAGCCGTAAGCCCTAGCGCCGTTGTGGCCGGGTGGGTTCTGAAAAAGTTCCGCATGCAAGGCTCCGTCATCAGTTTCCCGGGGCCAGCGCAGCCCGCACGTAATGTTCCTACAAGGCACTGTTGCAGGTGACCGTCTTCGGTTCAACCGCCGCCTCTTGACGCCACCCCACCGCTCGCCGTCGGGCCCAGACTCACCTTTGCGCAATCCGCATCCGCTCACTTGATCCAAAGGGTTTTCACCGGAGCCTCATGGAAATCCCTATCCTTTTCAGGGCTTTACAGGAAAGAAGTGCACCAAATAACAAAATATTGGATTTTGGATATTTTATCTTTATAACCTCCGCTCAGGCACCCCGAGGGAGGGGGTGCACGCGGGCGGCCGGCGGACAGGCCGTGGCATCCGTGCCGTCACACAAAGGGAGATCTCACCGATGAAACCGATCTGGAAAGCCGTGGCCACCACGGCGCTTGCGCTGGCTCTTGGCGCGCCCGCCATGGCCGAAGACATCAAGCTGCGCTTTGCCGGGGTCTTCCCGGTGGATCATCAGGGCACGAAGATGATGGAGCAGGTGGCCGCCGAGGTGAACGCCGCCGGTGTGGGCCTTGAGATGACTGTCTTCCCGGCCAGCCAGCTTGGCTCGGGCGAGGCGCTGTTTGAGGACGTGGCGCGCGGCAACATCGATTTCGCCTCCGCCTTTATCTATTCCGACACCGATCCGCGGCTGGAGTTCCTCAACATGCCCTTCCTCGTCAGCAGCTATGACGACATGGAGCGCGTGATGCTGGACATGGGCTCGGACTACAACCAGATCCTGCAGGGCATCACGGCGGAATACGGCGTGCGTGTGCTGGCGGCCAACCCGGAAGGCTTCGTGGGGATCGTCGCCACCAAGGCGCCGGAGAACTGGAACACCTTTGACGACAAGGGCATGAACATCCGCGTCTGGTCCTCCAACGCGGTGAAGGCCACGGTGGAATCGCTGGGCTACCGCGCCACGACGATGGCCTGGGGCGACATTTTCCCGGCCCTGCAATCGGGCATCGTGGATGGCGCGATCTGCTGCACCAAGACGGCCACCTATTCGATCTTCGCGCAATCCGACGTGGGCAGCCATTTCGTCGAATACAACTCCCTGCTGGAGCAGACCTTCTACTACGGCTCCGAGCGCACGCTCGCGAAGCTCAACGACGAGCAGCGCGCCGTGATCGAGGCCGCCATGGCCCGCGCTTCGGCCGATTTCTTTGCCTACAACCGCGAGAACGATGCGGCTTACGGCCAGAAGCTGATCGACTCCGGCTACACCATCCTGTCGCTGAACGAGGCCGAACAGAAGGCCATGGCCGAGCATGTGCGCGCCACGATCTGGCCGACGATGGAAGGCGCGGTGGGCGCAGATGTGATCGCCCGCGTGCTGGCGGCGGTTCAGTAAAGAGCCACGGGCCGGGGCGGCCTTCGCGCTGCCCCGGCTCATTTGCCCGCGCCAAAGCGCCGGGCTTTGGGCATGCCGGGGGAGGGTGCTGTGCGCATTACGGATGAGTTGCCGCCTGTCATCGGGGTGCCGATGGCCTGGGCGATGGTGGGGATGAAGGCGATAACCGTGCTTTCGGGCGCGTTGATGGCGGTGACCTTCGGCCTTGTGGTGATTGTCCGCTACGGGCTGGGGGGCGATCTTTTCGCTTACGAGGAATGGCTGCTGGCCGTGAGCCTTGTCGGGTTCTTCGCCGGAGCGGTTCTGGCCTCGGAGCGCAAGCTGCACATCAACGCTGATCTGCTGGACATCACGCTCAAGAACCCGCGCGTGATCTGGTGGCGGGGCTTCATCGTGCTGCTGATCGAACTGGGGGTGACGCTCTTCATCGTCTACGCCTGCTGGGCCTCGCTGCTGGACGATTTCTCTTTCCCGCGCCTGCGCGCCACACCGGCGCTGCGCATTCCCTTCGTCTCGTGGCGGATCGCGATCACCATTGCCTTCGGCTTCATGGCGCTCTTCTCGGCGGCCTATCTTTATGTCCACATCCGCAAAGGGCTGGGCCTGCCGCTGCGCTCGGAGCGGGCCGGGGAGGCACAGGCATGATCATCGCTGGAAGCCTTTTCATTGTCTGCGCCATGCTGCTTCTGGGGGTGAGCGTTTTCGTTGCCTTCGGGGCGGTGCTGATCTTCATCGCGCTGGTGGGGGATCAGTCGATCACCGGCTATCTGCCGACGGGCTCCACCGGGCTGCGCTCGCTGGTGCTGCTCGCCATCCCGCTCTTCATGATCGCGGGCGGGGTAATGGAGAAGGGCCGCATCGCTGCGCCGCTGGTGGCGCTCGCCGAGATGTTCATCGGCCATTTGAAGGGCGGGCTGAGCGCGGCGGCGGTGCTGGCCTGCGGGGTTTTCGGCTCCATCGCGGGCAGTGCGAATTCGACGCTCACCTGCATCGGCAGCATCATGACGCCGCATCTGAAGAAGGCCCGCTATCCGCAGGGCCAATCGGCGGCGCTGCTGGTGTGCGCGAGCCCGCTCGGGCTTCTGATCCCGCCGAGTGCGTCGCACATCCTTTATGGCTGGGTGGCGCAGCAGCATGTGCTGAAATGCTTTCTCTCCACCGTCATCCCGGCCTTCATCCTGATCACGCTGCTGATCCTCACCAATCAGGTGATGCTGCGCAAACACACAGGCATCGCACTGACCGAACGCCCAAGCCCCTTCCTGCCCGCGCTCAAGCGGCAGGGGCGGCTGGCGGGGCCGGCGCTGATGATGCCGATCATCATTCTGGGCGGGATCTACGGCGGGGTGATGACGCCCACGGAAGCCGCCGGGATCGCCGTTGTCTACGCGGTGCCAATTGCCATCTATTTCTACAAAGGCCTCACATGGCGCGGGCTGGCCGAGACGCTGCTCAGTTCGGGCATCACCATTGGCGTTGTCATGGTGATGATCTTCATGGTGCTCATCGTCTCGGACGCGCTGATTGCCCAGGGCGCGCCACAGATGGCGCAGCGGATGGTTTATGCGGTGTCGGACAACCCGGTGGTGATCCTGCTGATGATCAACGTGGTGATGATCCTGATCGGGATGCTGATGGACGACATCTCGGGCCTGCTGCTCTCCACCCCGATCCTGCTGCCGATTGCCCAGAGCGTGGGGATGGATCCGATCCATTTCGCCGCTGTGATCGGGGTGAACCTCGGCATGGCCAACATCACGCCCCCCACCGCGCCGCTTCTGTATCTGGGCGCGCAGGTGACGGACACGCCGGTGGCGCGGATGCTCTGGCCGACGCTGATGTTCATTCTCTTCGCCTGGCTGCCGACGCTTCTGCTCACGACATTCGTTCCTGCTTTGGCGCTGTGGCTGCCAGAACTGCTGCTGGGCTGAACCCCAGTCTTCCCCCGGTCCTCCCCGGTGCGCAGGCCATGTTTGTGCGCCGCCTCCAAAGCCGATGCCCTGTGCACCGGCTTTTTTGTGCTTTGCGTCGGGTGGAGGGGCAAAAAACGGGCTGAGAGAAAAATCATTATTGGATTTTGGATCCAATTTTAGTACAACCCTCTTGCCGAGTCGTGATTTCCGGGGTTGCCTTGAGAAATGGCGGCGGCCGGGCCCCGAGCGGCCCGCATCACACCGGGCCGCGTGGGCGGCGGAACAGATAAACAGGAGCACCCATGCCTCAGAACGTCTTTACGGGCACCATGCCCGCCCTCATGACCCCGTGCCGGCCCGACCGCACCCCCGATTTCGACGCGCTGGTGCGCAAGGGGCAGGAGATGATCGCGGCGGGGATGTCGGCGGTGGTCTACTGCGGTTCGATGGGCGATTGGCCTCTGCTCACAGATCAGCAGCGCATGACGGGCGTGGAGCGGCTTGTGGCCGCCGGGGTGCCGACGGTTGTGGGCACAGGCGCGATCAGACCAGCCTCCGCCGTGGCCCATGCCGCCCATGCCCAGAAGGTGGGCGCGGCGGGGCTCATGGTGATCCCGCGCGTGCTCTCGCGCGGGGCCTCGGTGGCGGCGCAGGAGAACCACTTCAAGGCGATCCTCACGGCTGCGCCCGATATTCCGGCGATCATCTACAACAGCCCTGTCTACGGCTTCGCCACCCGCGCCGATCTCTTCTTCGCCCTTCGCGCGGCGCACCCCAATCTCGTCGGCTTCAAGGAGTTCGGCGGCAAGGACGATCTGCGCTACGCCGCCGAGCATATCACCAGCCGCGACAGCGAGGTGACGCTGATGGTCGGCGTAGACACCGAGGTCTACCACGGTTTCGTCAACTGCGGGGCAACCGGTTCCATCACCGGGATCGGCACGGCCCTGCCCAAGGAGGCGCTTCTGCTGGCCGCGCTGGCGCAGAAGGCGGCAGAAGGCCATGCCGAGGCGCGGGTCCGCGCGCGCGAGCTGGAGGAAGCCTTCGGTGTGCTCGCGAGTTTCGACGAGGGCACGGATCTGGTGCTCTATTACAAATACCTGCTCGTCCTGAACGGCGAGGAGGAATACCGCCTGCATTTCGTGGAAACCGACGAGCTGAGCGACGCGCAGCGCAATTACTGCACGCTGCAGTACACCCAGTTCCGCAACTGGTTTGCCGACTGGAGCAAACAGGGCGGGGTTATCGCTGAATGCATGTGATCGACAGCCACACCGGTGGCATGCCCACGCGGCTGATCCTTGAGGGCGCGCCCGAACTGGGCGCGGGCTCTCTGAAGGAACGCGCCGGGGTGCTGGCGCGGGATCATTGGGGCTTCTGTGAGGCCGTCCTGCGCGAGCCGCGCGGCCAGCCGGGGATGGTGGCGGCGCTGTTGCTGCCACCGGACGATCCGCAGAGCGCCGCCGGTGTGATCTACTTCGATCGCGAGGCCGTGCTGGGCATGTGCGGCCATGGCACCATCGGGCTGGCGGTTTCGCTCGCCGATCTGGGCCGCATCGCCCCCGGCCTGCACCGGATCGACACGCCGGCGGGCACCGTGGCGGTGGAGCTTCAGGATGCGAACACGGTCTCTGTCACAAACATCGAAAGCCGCCGCATTCGGCGCGCTGTGACGGTCGAGGTGGCGGGCCATGGGCCGCTTACGGGCGATCTGGCCTATGGTGGCAACTGGTTCTTCATCGCGGAGTCGCCGCTCCCCGTGCAGCACGCCAATATTCCGGCGCTCACCGCACTTTCCATTGCAGTGCGCGAGGCCTGCCACAGGGCGGGGCTCAATGGCCCCAAGGGTGAGCCGGTCGATCACGTGATCCTGTCGGGGCAAAGCTCTGATCCGCAGGTCCATCGACGCAACTTTGTGCTCTGCCCAGATGATGAATACGACCGCTCCCCCTGCGGTACCGGAAGCTCTGCCTTCGTGGCCTGCATGGCCGAAGAGGGCACGCTCGCACCGGGGCAGGAGATCATCTTGGAAAGCGCGATCGGCAGCCGCTACCGGATCTCCTACCAATCGGGGCCGGGCGGCGGCGTGATGCCGACGCTCACCGGGCAGGCCCATGTGATGGCCGAAAGCCGGCTTCTGTTTGCGCCGGACGATCCGTTCCGGGGTGGCATTGGCGCGGGGCAGGGGGGCTGACATGACACAAGAGATCATCGTGATCGGCGCGGGCGTTGTGGGCTTGAGCGCGGCGCTGGCCTTGGCGCGCGAGGGCCACAGCGTGACGGTGCTGGACCGCGAAGGCGTGGCCGCCGGGGCCTCGCGCGGGAACGCGGGCGCTTTTGCCTTCACCGACATCATGCCGCTGGCCTCGCCCGGCATCCTGCGCAAGGCGCCGGGCTGGCTGCTCGATCCGCTCGGGCCGCTGGCGATCCCGCCGCGCTACGCGCTGCAGATCACGCCGTGGATGCTGCGCTTCTGGCGCGCAAGCTGGAAGGATCGCCACGACGCCTCCGTCAGCGCGCAGGCCGCGCTGATGGGGCTGGCGCGAGAGGCCACCGAACGCCAGATCGCTGCCACCAAGGGCGAGGCGCTGATCCAGCGTGACGGGCAGTTGCAGCTTTATGAGGGCGAAGCGCAGTACCGCGCGAGCCTGCCCGCCTGGGAGCTGCGCCGCCAGCACGGCATCCGCTACGAGCTGCTCGCCAGCCCCGGCGCGATTGCCGAGATCCAGCCGGGGCTTGATGCGCGCTTCACCCATGCGGGCTTCACGCCGGACTGGATGAACACGCGCGATCCGCTGGCCTGGGTGCAGCATCTGGCGCAAGCCTTCCAGCAGGCGGGCGGGCGCATTGCGCAGGCCAATGTGCAGGCGCTTGAGGCCACGGCGGACGGCGCGACGCTTCGCACCGAGACCGGGCCGATGACGGCGGCGAAGGTGGTTGTGGCCGCCGGGGCGTGGTCCCACCATCTGGCGCGCAGGCTGGGGGATCGCATCCCGCTGGAAACCGAACGCGGCTACAACACCACGCTGCCCGAAGGGGCCTTTGACCTGCGCACGCATCTCACCTTCAGCGGCCATGGTTTCGTGGTGAGCCGGATCAACGGCGGCGTGCGCGTGGGCGGCGCGGTGGAGCTGGGCGGGCTGCAGCTGCCGCCGAACTACCGCCGGGCCGAGGCGCTCCTGCGCCGCGCCAAGCGCTTCCTGCCGGGGCTGCGCACCACGGGCGGCACGCAGTGGATGGGGTTCCGCCCCTCCACGCCCAACACGCTGCCGGTGATCGGCCGCGCCCCGCGCGCGCCGCAGGTGATCTATGCCTTCGGCCACGGCCATCTGGGGCTCACGCAATCGGCGGGAACGGCGGAGCTGGTGGCCGATCTGGTGGCGGGCCGCCCCAGCGCCATCCCGCTTGCGCCTTACCGGCCAGACCGGTTCTGACACGGAGGGGGCGATGCGCAGCAGCAAGGTGATCCATGTGGTTTCGGCCCATGCCGAAGGCGAAGTGGGCGATGTGATCGTCGGCGGCGTGCTGCCGCCCCCGGGAGAGACGCTCTGGGAACAGCGCAGCTTCATCGCCCGCGATCAGACCTTGCGCAATTTCGTGCTGAACGAGCCGCGCGGCGGGGTTTTTCGCCATGTGAACCTTCTGGTGCCGCCCAAACACCCGGACGCGCAGGCGGCTTGGATCATCATGGAGCCCGAGGACACGCCGCCGATGTCGGGCTCCAACGCGATCTGCGTGGCGACGGTGTTGCTAGATACCGGGCTCGTGCCGATGCAGGAGCCCGTAACCGAGATGCTGCTGGAAGCGCCCGGCGGGCTGGTGAAGATCCGCGCCCAATGCCGCGCGGGCAAGGCAGAGCGCATCTTCGTGCAGAATCTGCCGAGCTTCGCCGACAGGCTCGGCGTGGGGCTCGACGTGGCGGGGTTGGGGCGCATCACCGTGGACATCGCTTATGGCGGCGACAGTTTCGTGATGGTGGACGCAGAGGCGCTGGGGTTCGGGATCAAGGAAAGCGAAGCGTGGGAGATCGCGCAGCTGGGGGTGCGGATCACCGAGGCCGCCAACGCGCAGCTCGGCTTTCGCCACCCGGAAAACGCGGGTTGGGATCACATCTCCTTCTGCGCCTTCTGCGGGCCGCTTCAGGAAACGGAGACAGGCTTTGCCACCTCTTCCGCCGTCGCCATCCGCCCCGGCAAGGTAGACCGCTCCCCCACCGGCACGGCTGTTTCAGCACGCATGGCGGTGCTCGCGGCGCGCGGGCAGATGGCGGTGGGCCAAACCCTGGAGGCCCGATCCATCATCGGTTCGCGCTTCATCGGGCGCATCCTTGGGCAGACGCAAGTGGCCGGCCGGCCCGCCATCCTGCCCGAAATCAGCGGGCGCGGCTGGGTGGCGGGCACGCATCAACACATGCTCGACCCTAGCGACCCCTGGCCCGGCGGCTACCGCCTGTCGGACACTTGGGGCGTGTAGGCTCCGCCTCCCACGAGATGTTTGGACGAAAGGTCGCGGCATCACGGGTTTGCGTAGAATTTGCTCTCCAGACGGCGAGGATCCGCAGGCTTTGTTCACATGGCTTCATCGAGCTCAAGCCGCCAGTATCACGGCTGGAGGTAAGCGATTGAACCGTGAGGGATAAGTGCCCGGACTCCCAAAAATCGCACTCTTAACATAATATGTGCAGTACCGGTCTCGGATTGAGAGGCCGAACATAGGGAGGATACTATAATGTCTTTTCGGAAATTGGCGGGCGTTTTCTTGGCCCTTTGCGCGACTACAAGCGTGACCTTCGCACAGGACTGGACGACGTCAAAGCATGGGCCCGAAGACATGGCCGGTGCCTCGAACCTGATGACCAGTGACAAGGCCTTGGAAGCCGTCGCGCTGATCAAGACGGGAACCGTGCTTTCAATTGGACGTGACTACACGGCAGACATGCCGCTGTTCGGTACACGGGTCTTCGCCGTGCGTGGTACACGGGGGCTGGCCGGTGGGCCATTGGGGTCCAACGAGATCATTTGGATGGACGATTTCATCGCTACAGAAATCGGCCAGGTCGGGACTCAGTTCGACGGTTTGAGCCATATCGGCATCGGTGGTGCTCAGCAGATGTTCTACAATGGAACACCGGCAAGCGAGGTTGTGGGCAGCAATGGCACCCGCAAGTTGGGAATTGAACACGTCAAGCCGTTCTTCACCCGTGGTATCGTTCTGGATTTTGTCGCTCTGCGTGGTGCCCCTCTGGAAGCTGGAGATGAGATCACTGTGGCAGATATGGAAGCTGCACTCGCCGCGCAGGGGCTGGATGAGCCGGGCTCAGGTGATGTGGTACTTCTGCATACGGGTTGGGGGCGTCACTGGATCGAGGACAACGCAACCTTCAATTCTGGCGAGCCAGGCATCGGTCTTGAAGCTGCCGCATGGCTGATCGAGCGGGACATCGCAATTGTAGGCGCCGACACCTGGGCCATTGAGGTTCTCCCAAATCCTGACCCAACTGCGGCTTTCCCGGTTCATATGGAACTGATCCCCAAGAATGGCATTTTCATTCATGAGAACATCGCTACCGAGCGTTTGGTTGAAGCTGGTGTGTCTGAATTTGCCTACATTTACTCGCCCGTGCCGATCGCCGGAGCTACCGGCTCTCCGGGCGCGCCATTGGCAGCGTATTGAAGCAACATCACAGAGGCCGGCTCGTTTTGAGCCCGCGCCTCTGTGTGAGCAGTTCAATCCTCGCTTTGCAGACGGTCGCCAATAAACTGAAAGGCAGGCATAGTTCAGGTTATCGCTGATCCTCGAAGGACCATAAAACCGGCTTTTGGGGCGTGCGCGATTGGCTGGCCTCCTCTTCCCCCCACCTCAGGGCTTCTGCAACGCGCGCGGGTGCGCTATTGCCTGTAGGCAGCGGGTTGAATCCAAAATGCAAAAGGGGGTCAGATGGCGGGCAGACGGGCGGTCAACAAGCAGAGCTTGCCGGAGATGATTGCAGAAGACCTGCGCGGGCGCATCCTGAGCGGCGAGCTGGCCGAGGGCGAGCCGATCCGGCAGGAGCTTCTGGCCGAGGAGTACGAGGTCTCCCGCATGCCGGTGCGCGAGGCGCTCAAGCGGCTCAGCGCCGAGGGGCTTGTCCATTGGGAGAACAACCGCGGCGGCACCGTGGTGAAACATTCCCTGCCAGAGATCGCCGAGATCTTCGATTTGCGTGCCCTGATCGAGGGCGATCTGTTCCGCCGCGCCATCCCCGCCATGAGTGCTGCGGATTTCGAGGCCTGCGCGGAGATCCTGCAGAAGATGGAGGAGTCCTACGCCGCCGATGATGTCGCGGCCTGGGGCAAGCTCAACCAGGACTACCACATGGCGCTCTACAAGGCGGGGGAGCGGCCGATGTCGATGGAGATGCTGGAGCGCATCAGCCTGCATTCGGACCGCTACGTGCGCATCCATCTGAGCGTGATGAAGCAGCGCGAGCAGGCGCGGGCCGAGCACCGCAGGCTGCTGGAGCTGGCCCGCGCGGGCGATGTGGAGGGCGGTGTGGCCTTGCTGGCCCAGCACATCGGGCGCACCAAATCCGAATTGTTGCAGATGATCGAAGCCAAGCGCCGCGCCGCCGACTGAATGCGCGGCGGTTGGGCGGGGCAGGGGTTGCCTACGCTCTCAAATTGGATACAATATCCATAAATGAAGAGACTCACCCACCCCCGCGCGAAAAGGCCCCATCCCATGCCCTTCACACCTAACGGAAACCACCTGATCGCCGGCACTTGGGTGTCGGCCCCCGACCGTTTCACCTCCAGACCCGCACATGGGCCAAGCCATAGCTACTCGGTGGGCCGCGCCGCAGACGTGGCCGCAGCGGCAGAGGCTGCAGAAGCCGCCTTCGCCAGCTACAGCGCGCTTCCGGCTGCGGCGCGCGCCGATTTCCTTGACACCATCGCCGCCGAGATCGAGGCCCGTGCCGCCGAAATCACCGAGATCGGCACGCAGGAAACAGGCCTGCCCGCCGCGCGGCTGGAGGGTGAGCGCGGGCGCACCACCGGCCAGCTGCGCCTCTTCGCCAGCCACATTCGCGCGGGCGCCCATCTGGACGCCCGCCACGATCCCGCGCTGCCCGACCGCGCCCCCCTGCCGCGCCCGGATCTGCGCCTGATGCAGCGCCCGGTGGGGCCGGTGGCGGTGTTTGGCGCGTCAAACTTCCCGCTCGCCTTCTCCGTGGCCGGGGGCGACACCGCCGCCGCGCTCGCCGCTGGCTGTCCGGTGATCGTGAAGGGCCATTCCGCCCATCCCGGCACCGGCGAAATCGTGGCCGAGGCGGTTCTGGCGGCCCTCACCGCCTGCGGCATCGCGCCGGGGGTGTTCAGCCTGATTCAGGGGGGGGATCGCAGCGTGGGCGCGGCGCTGGTGCAGCATCCGCGCATCAAGGCGGTGGGCTTCACAGGCTCGCTCACCGGGGGCCGTGCGCTCTTTGATCTCTGCGCCGCGCGGCCCGAGCCCATCCCCTTCTTCGGCGAGCTGGGCTCGGTGAACCCGATGGTCGTGTTGCCCGGCGCGCTGCATGCGCGCGGGGCGGAGATCGCCACTGGCTGGGCGGCCTCGCTCACTCTGGGCGCGGGGCAGTTCTGCACCAATCCCGGCCTCGCGCTTCTGCCCGCGGGGGCAGGGGCGGAGGCCGAGGCCGAGGCCTTTGCGGCCACCACCCGCACCGCCCTCGCACAGACAGGCGCGCAGGTGATGCTCACTGAAGGCATCGCCGCCGCCTATCGCCACGAACAACAGCATCTTGCCGCCATCGAGGGTGTTGAATGCCTGCTGCAGGCGGAAAACCCGCCCCGTCAGGCACGGCCCGCCCTTTACCGCACCAGCGCGCGGCAATGGTTGGAAAATCCGGCGCTGCAGGAGGAGGTCTTCGGCCCGCTGGGCCTGATCGTCACCTGCGAAGATGCGGCGGAGCGGCTGGCCGTCGCCTGCGCGCTGCAAGGCCAGCTGACCTGCACCCTGCAGATGGAGGAGAGCGATCTGCCCGAGGCACGCGCGCTGATGCCGGTGCTCGAGCGCAAGGCGGGCCGGGTGTTGGCCAACGGCTTTCCCACCGGGGTCGAGGTCTGCGACGCGATGGTGCACGGCGGCCCCTATCCGGCCTCCACGAACTTCGGGGCCACCTCCGTGGGCACGCTCTCCATCCGCCGTTTCCTGCGCCCCGTCTGCTACCAGGACATCCCCGCCGCACTGCTGCCGCAAGCCTGAGGCGGCGGCTGAAGGGTGCGCCGGCAGATCACGCCGCTGGTCGATCCTGCGACGCCCGACCGGTCGACCAAAGCGCTGGCCCCGGTCAGAGGCCAGCTGACAGCCAACTAAGCCCTATAATCATGATTATGTTGTATTACCAATGAGGCGCAGCAGCTGCGGGCAGCGCCTCATCTTCCTTTTTCAGGGCCATTTCCGGCCCGACAGGACCCGTTTTGCCCTGTCGCGCTCAGGCGGCGGCAGTGCGCGGGGCGGCGGTCGGGATGTAGTTCAGAACCGGCGCGAGCCAGCGCTCGGCCTCTTCCACATCCATCCCCTTGCGCGCGGCGTAATCCGCCACTTGATCGCGCTCCACCTTGCCGACGCCGAAATAATAGCTCTCCGGGTGGCCGATATAGAGGCCGGACACCGAAGAGCCGGGCCACATAGCCATGCTTTCGGTGAGCGTCACCCCGGTGGCGGCCTCTGCGTCCAGAAGCTTGAACAGGGTGCGCTTCTCGGTGTGATCGGGCTGGGCCGGATAGCCGGGTGCGGGGCGGATGCCCTTGTAGGGCTCGGCGATCAACTCCTGCGGATCAAAACCCTCGTCGGCGCTGTAGCCCCAATGCTCCAGCCGCACGCGCTCGTGCAGCATCTCGGCCATGGCCTCCGCGATGCGGTCCGCCAGCGCCTTCACAAGGATCGCGCCGTAGTTGTCATTGGCCTTGTCCAGCCGCTCGGCAATCGCGATTTCCTCCGGGCCCGCCGTCACGACGAAACCGCCCACGTGATCGGCGCCCTTGCCGTGCGGCGCCACGAAATCCGACAGAGCCACATTCGGGCGGCCGCCGCGTTTGGACGTCTGCTGCCGCAGCGTGTGCAGCGTGGCCAGCTCCTCAGTACGGCTCTCATCGGTGAACAGCCGGATGTCATCGCCCACGGTGTTGGCCGGCCAGAAGCCGATAACAGCACGGGGGGAGAACCATTTCTCAGCAATGATCTTACCAAGCATCTCTTGCGCATCGTCAAAGAGCGCGCGGGCGGCTTCGCCCTGTTTTTCGTCCTCAAGGATCTTCGGATAGACGCCGCGCAGCTCCCATGTCTGGAAGAAGGGCGTCCAGTCGATGTAGCGGGCGATCTCGGCAAGATCCCAATCTTCGATCACCTTTGTGCCGGTGAAACCCGGGGCATGGGGCGCGAAGCCCTCCCAGTCCAGCGTGAGCGCATTGCCACGGGCGGCGGAAAGCGGCAGGCGGTTCTTGGCCTGCTCGCTGCGCTCGTGCTTCTCGGCCACATCGGCATATTCGGCCTGAATGCCCGCCACGTAATCGAGCTTCTGCTCCGGGCTCAGCAGCGCGCCGACAACGCCCACCGCGCGGCTCGCGTCGGTGACGTACACCGCCTGCCCCTTCACGTAGCGCGGTGCGATCTTCACGGCGGTATGGACCTTGGACGTCGTCGCGCCGCCGATTAGCAGCGGGATGTCGAGCCCCTCGCGTTCCATCTCGGCGGCCAGATGCACCATTTCGTCCAGCGATGGCGTGATCAGGCCGGAGAGCCCGATGATGTCCACCTTCTCTTCGCGGGCCACCTCAAGGATCTTCTGCGGCGGCACCATGACGCCGAGATCCACGATCTCGTAGTTGTTGCAGGCCAGCACGACGCCGACGATGTTCTTGCCGATGTCATGCACATCGCCCTTCACCGTGGCCATCAGCACCTTGCCCGCCGATTGCCGCCCCTCGCCGCCGTTCTGGCGCTTCTCTTCTTCCATGTAGGGCAGCAGCACGGCGACGGCCTGTTTCATCACGCGGGCCGATTTCACCACCTGCGGCAGGAACATCTTGCCCGCGCCGAACAGATCGCCGACCACGTTCATCCCGGCCATCAGCGGGCCTTCGATCACATGCAGCGGGCGCTCGGCCTGCTGCCGGGCGGCTTCGGTGTCAGCCTCGATGAACTCGGTGATGCCGTTCACCAGTGCATGTTCCAGCCGCTTTTCCACCGGCCACTCGCGCCAGGCCAGATCGCGCACCTTCTCCTCGCGCTTGTCGCCCTTGAAGCGTTCGGCCACCTCCAAAAGGTTCTCGGTGGCATTGCCGCCATTGGCCGGCGTGCGGTTCAGCACCACGTCTTCGCAGGCCTCGCGCAGGGCCGGGTCGATCTGGTCATAAACCGCCAATTGGCCGGCGTTGACGATGCCCATATCCATCCCCGCCTTGATCGCGTGATAGAGGAACACCGCATGCATCGCCTCGCGCACGGGCTCGTTGCCGCGGAAGGAGAACGACAGGTTCGACACCCCGCCCGAGACATGGGCATGGGGCAGGTTCTGGCGGATCCAGCGGGTGGCCTCGATGAAATCGACGCCGTAATTGTCGTGCTCCTCGATGCCGGTGGCGACGGCAAAGACGTTGGGGTCAAAGATGATGTCTTCCGGCGGGAAGCCCACCTCTTCCACGAGAATGCGGTAGGCACGGGCGCAGATCTCGGTCTTGCGCGCGAAGGTGTCGGCCTGCCCGGCCTCGTCAAAAGCCATCACAACTACGGCCGCGCCATAGGCAAGGCAGAGCCCGGCGTGGTGGCGGAAGGCGTCCTCGCCTTCTTTCAGGCTGACCGAGTTCACCACCGATTTGCCCTGCACACAGTGCAGGCCGGCCTCGATCACCTCCCACTTGGAGCTGTCGATCATGATCGGCACGCGGGCGATATCGGGCTCGGAGGCCACGAGGTTGAGGAACTCGACCATCGCCTGCCGGCTGTCGATCAGCCCTTCATCCATGTTGACGTCGATGATCTGGGCGCCGTTTTCCACCTGGTCGCGCGCCACATCGAGCGCGGTGGCGTAATCGCGGTTCACGATCAGTTTGCGAAAGCGCGCCGAGCCGGTGACATTGGTGCGCTCGCCGACGTTCACGAAGGGAATGTCGGGCGTCAGGACGAAAGGCTCAAGGCCAGAGAGGCGGAGGTAGCGGGTCATTATACGGTCACCTTGCGGGGGGCGAAGGGGGCAACGGCTTGCGCAATTGCGCGGATGTGGTCGGGCGTGGTTCCGCAACAGCCGCCCACGACGTTGACGATCCCGTCGCGTGCGAAATTCGCCACCTGCGCAGCTGTTTGATCCGGGGTTTCGTCATACTGGCCGAAGGCATTAGGCAGGCCGGCGTTCGGATAGGCGCAGGTGAGCGACGTGGCGACGCTGGCGATCTCGGTGATATGGGGGCGCATGGCCTCGGCGCCGAGCGCGCAGTTCAGCCCCACGGTGAAGGGGCGGGCATGGGCGACGGAGTGCCAGAAGGCGGTGGGCGTCTGGCCCGAAAGCGTGCGGCCGGAGGCATCGGTGATCGTGCCCGAGATCATGATCGGCAGCCGCTTGCCCGCGCGGGAGAAGCTCTCGAAGGCGGCAAAGATCGCCGCCTTGGCGTTGAGCGTGTCGAAGATGGTTTCGATCAGGATCAGATCGGAGCCGCCTGTGATGAGGCCATCAATCTGCTGGCCATAGGCGATGCGCAGATCATCGAAGCTGACGGCGCGATAACCGGGATCGTTCACGTCGGGGCTGATCGAGGCGGTGCGGTTCGTCGGGCCAACGGCCCCGGCCACGAAGCGCGGCTTGCCATCTTCCGCGGCGGCGCGATCGGCGGCGCGGCGGGCCACCTGCGCCCCGGCCACGTTCAGATCAAAAACCGCCGCTTCCAGCCCGTAATCGGCCTGCGCGATGGTGGTGGAGGAAAACGTGTTGGTCTCCAGAATATCGGCCCCCGCCATGGCGAAGGTGAACTGGATGTCCTCCACCGCCTTGGGCTGGGTCAGCACCAGAAGATCGTTGTTGCCTTGCTGCGGATGCTCCGGGTGGTAGTGATGCCGGCAGCCGGGGCCGTGGATATGGCCGCCGCCGGTGAAATCCTCTTCCGTCATGCCGAGCGTCTGGATCATCGTGCCCATCGCGCCATCCAGAACGAGGATTCGTTCGGCGGCAAGCGCACGCAGCTGGGCCAGAGCAGGCGTTTCGGGCAGGGCAAAGTTCAGCATGGGGAATCCATCCAGCACAGGTAAGGGCGCGGAGGGGATAGCACCGCGCTAACATGAAGTGAAATGAATGTTTGGCGGGATTATTATGAGCCCCGCTCATAATCTCGCCCTGCCCGCCCCCAGCAAAGCACGAAAACCCACGCTTCAGGAGAATCCTTCTTGACGCAATTGGAACGTTCCAGTAAACCCACTTTTGGAACGTTCCATAGGCGCTCCGGATCGTGAGCGCAAGGAGGTAGCCATGTCCAAAATCGTCCCCGTTGCAGAGGCCGTGGCGCGCATTGCCGATGGGGCTGTTGTGACGGTCTCCTCCTCCTCTGCCCTTGGCTGCCCGGATGCCGTGCTCGCCGCCATCGGCGCGCGCTTCGCCACTGAGGGCCACCCGCAAGCCATCACCGCGCTGCACCCGATTGCCGCCGGCGATGTCTATGGCGTGAAAGGGATGGACCACATCGCGCAGGACGGCCTGCTCGCCCGCGTGCTGGCGGGCTCCTACCCCTCGGGGCCCTCCAGCGTGGAAATGCCCGCGATCTGGAAGATGATCGTGGAGGATCGCGTCGCCGCCTATAACGTGCCCTCCGGCATCCTCTTTGACATGCACCGCGAGGCCGCCGCGCAGCGCCCCGGCGTGCTGACGGAAGTCGGGCTGGACACCTTCGTGGATCCCGAGCGTCAGGGCTGCGCGATGAACGCGCGCGGAGCGGCGGCCCCTATCGTGCGCCGCGTGGCGTTCGACGGCAAAACCTGGCTGCATTTCCCCAATATCCTGCCGGATGTCGCCATATTGCGCGCCACCACCGCCGATGAGCGCGGCAACCTGACTTATGAACACGAGGGCGCCTACCTCGGCGGGCTGGAGCAGGCCATCGCCGCGCGCAACAACGGCGGGCAGGTGATCGCGCAGGTCAAGCGCATCACGGCCAGCGGTTCGCTGCGCCCCCATGATGTGCGCGTGCCGGGCCATCTGGTGGATTGCGTCGTGGTGGACCCCGACCAGAAGCAGACGACCGAAACCCAATATGATCCCGCCATCTCCGGCGAGATCCTGCGCCCCTGGAGCAGCTTCGCGCTGGCCGAGCACGGGGTCGAGAAGGTCATCGCCCGCCGCGCCGCGCTGGAGCTGAAGCGCGGGATGACGGCCAACCTCGGCTTCGGGATCAGCGCCATGGTGCCGCGTATCCTGTTGGAGGAGGGCCACCCGGAAGCAGTGACATGGGCCATCGAACAGGGCGCGGTGGGGGGCATGCCGCTGACCGGTTTCGCCTTCGGCTGCGCCTCTAACGCCGATGCCTTCATGCCCTCGCCGCAGCAGTTCATCTACTTCCAGGGCGCGGGGTTTGACGTTTCCTTCCTCTCCTTCCTCGAAGTGGATGTAGAGGGCAACGTAAACGTCTCCAAACTGGGCAAGAAGCCCTATCTCACCGCGGGCTGCGGCGGCTTCGTGGACATCACGGCAAAGGCGAAAAACATCGTTTTTTCCGGCTGGTTCGAAGCCGGGGCCAAGGTCGGGTTTACGGAAACCGGGCTCAACATCGAGGCACCGGGCAAGTTCACCAAGATGGTGGAGAAGGTGGAGCATGTCACCTTCTCGGGCAAACGGGCGCGGGAGCAGGGGCAGAACGTGCTCTACATCACCGAGCGCTGCGTGATCCGGCTCACCGAAAGTGGGCTTGTCGCTACCGAGATCATGCCGGGCATCGATCCGCAGGCCCATATCGTGGCCGCGAGCGAGGGCCGCGTGCAGGTGGCCGAGAACGCCCGGCGGATGGCAGCCGATCTGCTGGCGCAGGGGCCAATGGGGCTGAGCCTATGAGTTGCGTCACCCTTACCCACACCGGCCCCGTGGCCGTGCTGACGCTGGAGAACGCGCCCAAGCTGAACGCGCTGACAACGGGTATGCTGCAGGAGCTTTCCGCCCATCTGGACGCGCTGGACCGCGCCCCCGATGTGCGCGCCGTGATCCTCACTGGGGCGGGCCCCAAGGCTTTCTGTTGCGGCGCGGATATTTCGGAATGGGGCCAGCTGAGCCCGGCGGAGTTCGCCCGCAGCTGGGTGCGCGACGGCCACCGGATCTTTGACCGGCTGGCGCGGCTCTCCAAACCCACCATCGGCGCTTTGAACGGCCATGCTTTCGGTGGCGGGCTGGAACTGGCCGCCTGCTGCGACATCCGCGTGATCACCCCCCGCGCCACGCTGGCGCTGCCCGAAGGCAAGGTCGGCATCGTGCCGGGCTGGTCCGGCAGCCAGCGGCTGCTGCGCTTGCTGCCCGAGTCGGTGGTGAAGGACATTGCCCTCTTTGGCCGCCGCATCCCGGCGGAGCGCGCGCTTCGCTTCGGCTTCGTGGCCGAGATCGCGGAGGACAGTCTCGCAGCTGCGCAGGCCATCGCGGCGGAGCTTGCCGCCGTTTCGCCCCGCGCCAACGAGATCACCAAGGCGATGATCCACGCCGCCGTCGGCGAGGACCGCGCCGCCGCCATCGAAGCGCTCGGCGGGGCCGCCGCCGGGGCCAGCGCTGATCGCGACGAAGGCGTCGCGGCCTTCCTCTCCAAACGATCACCAGATTTTAGCGGGCAGTAAACGATGAAAGATCTCACCATCAACCGGGCCACGGCCTCCGAATTGCCCCCCGTCTTTGCCGCGCGGCACCTGATCGACGGCGCATGGATCGACGGCGGCGAAAGCTTCGAGCGTGTCTCGCCCTCCCACGATGTGGTCGTCAGCCGCGCGCCCCTCGGCAGTGCAGCAGAAGTTGACGCTGCCGTCTCCGCCGCCCGCCGCTCCTTTGACGCGGGGATCTGGAGTCGTATCTCCGCGAAGGATCGGGCCGCCGTACTGCTGAAGGTCGCCGATCTGATCGAGGCCAATGTCGAGCGCATCGCGGTTCAGGAGACGCTGGAAAGCGGCAAGCCGATCACGCAGGCGCGCGGCGAAGTGGGCGGCGCAGCCGATCTTTGGCGCTACGCCGCCGCGCTGGCGCGCACGGCCCATGGCGACAGCCACAACAGCCTGGGCGAGGATATGCTGGGCGTCGTGGTGAAGGAGCCGATCGGGGTGGTCTCGGTCATCACGCCGTGGAATTTTCCCTTCTGGATCCTGAGCCAGAAACTGCCCTTCGCGCTGGCCGCAGGCTGCACCGTAGTGGTGAAACCTTCGGAAATGACGCCCTCCTCCACCGTGATGCTGGGCGAGCTGCTCATCGAGGCCGGCTTGCCCGCCGGCGTGTGCAACATTGTGCTGGGCTACGGCGATCCCGTGGGCAGCCGGATGACGACCCATGACGCGGTGGACATGGTGACCTTCACCGGCTCCACCGCCGTCGGCAAGCGGATCACGCAGGCCGCTTCCGGCACGCTCAAGAAGGTGGCGCTGGAACTGGGCGGCAAGAACCCGCAGGTGATCCTGCCCGACGCCGATCTGCAAAACGCCGCCGACGCGGTGACCTTCGGTATCTATTTCAACGTCGGCCAGTGCTGCAATTCCTCCAGCCGGATCATAGTGCATGAGGACATTGCGGAAGATTTCGTGGCCCGCGTCGTGGCGCTCTCGCGCAAGGTGCGCTTCGGCGACCCGCTGGACGCAAGCACGCAGGTCGGGGCCATCGTGACGGCGGAGCACGCCTCCAAGATCGACGGCTATGTGCAGGCCGCCTTGGCCGAGGGCGCGCGGCTGGAGCTGGGCGGTGCACCGCTGCGGGTGGAGGGGCTGGGGCCGCAGTTCTACCAGCCCACCGTGATCAGCGGCGTGACGCCCGATATGGCCATCGCGCGCGAGGAGGTCTTCGGCCCGGTGCTCACCGTGCTGACGTTCCGCACGCTGGAGGAGGCCATCGCGCTGACGAATGACTCCGATTACGGCCTCTCGGCCGGGATCTGGAGCAATGACATCCACAGCTGCCTCACCTTCGCGCGCCGCGCGCAGGCGGGCACCGTCTGGACGAACACCTGGATGGACGGCTTCCCTGAACTGGCCTTTGGCGGGGTGAAGCAATCCGGGCAGGGCCGCGAGATCGGCCGCTACGGCTACGAGGAATTCCTGGAGGTGAAATCGGTGGTGATGCGCATCGGGCGCGACAGCCGGGCACCTTGGGTTGCGCAGGGCGAGGCTTGATCGCGCTGCATCGTGAAACGCAGTTAGGGAGGTTAACAATGCGTTCATATCTGAAGACGAAAACGGCCATCGCGGTGGCCCTGTCTGTCACCGCCGGGGCCGCACAGGCCGATGGCCACGGGGTGGAGGTGCTGCACTGGTGGACATCCGGCGGCGAGGCCGCGGCGCTCAACGTGCTGAAAGGGGATCTGGAAGGGCAGGGCATCGGCTGGACGGACATGCCCGTGGCCGGTGGCGGCGGCGAGCAGGCGATGACGGTGCTGCGCGCCCGTGTCACCGCCGGCAATGCCCCCACCGCCGTGCAGGGCCTTGGCTTTGACATTCTCGACTGGGCCAACCAAGGCGCGCTCGCCAACCTCAATGATGTGGCCGCCGCCGAGGGCTGGGATGCCGTCGTGCCCGAGGCGCTGCAGGCCTTTGCCAAGGTCGATGGCGCTTGGGTTTCCGCGCCCGTGAACGTGCATTCCACCAACTGGGTCTGGGCCAACAAGGCGGTGCTGGATGCCAATGGCATCGCCGTGCCTGAAACATGGGAGGAATTCGCCGCCGCGCTTGAGACGCTCAAAGCCGCCGGAGTCACCCCGATCGCCCATGGCGGGCAGGCCTGGCAGGACGCCACGGTGTTTGACGCCGTCGCAATGTCCACCCTCGGGCCGGACGGCTACAAGGCCGCCTTCATCGATCTGGACGCCGAGGTGCTCGGCTCGGACGCGATGAAGGAAGCCTTCGACCGCATGGCCGTGATCCGCGCCAATGTGGATGAGAACTTCTCGGGCCGCGACTGGAACCTCGCCACCGCGATGGTGATCAATGGCGAGGCCGGGTTCCAGATGATGGGCGATTGGGCCAAGGGCGAGTTTTTGAACGCCGGCAAGGCACCAGGCGCGGATTTCCTCTGCTTCCGCTTCCCCGGCACGCAGGATCAGGTCACCTTCAACGCCGATCAGTTCATGATGTTCGATCAGGGCGGCGCGGTGTCCAAGGAACAGGCCGCGCTGGCCTCCGCGATCCTGTCGCCCTCGTTCCAATCCGCCTTCAACGTGGTGAAGGGCTCTGTCCCGGCGCGCACGGATGTATCGGACGAAGCCTTCGACGATTGCGGCAAGAAAGGCATGGCCGATCTCGCTGCGGCGGCTTCCAGCGGCAACCTGTTTGGCTCCATGGCCCACGGCCACGCCAACCCGGCCGCGGTGAAAAATGCCATGTATGACGTGATCACCGCCCACTTCAACGGTGAGTTCGACAGCGCTGAAGCGGTGCTGGAGCTCGTCGATGCCGTGGAAATCGCCCAGTAAGCACTGAGCGATCCTCCCGTGGCGGAGCGGGGTCCTGAGCCGCTCCGCCACACCCTGAACACATCCAAATTGCCTGAAGGGGGGCGCGTGATGGCACAGATGGCCAACGCGGATTTCAAGACGCGGCTGCAGACATGGCTGCCGAAACTGGTGCTCTCGCCGTCGCTGGCCATGGTTCTGGTCTTTGTCTACGGCTTCATCATTTTCTCGGTCTACCTGTCCTTTACCGACAGCCGCCTTCTGCCCTCGTTCGGCTTGGTGGGGTGGGAAAACTACTCCAAGCTCTGGCGACTCAGCCATTGGGAAATCTCGCTCAAGAACATGGGCGTGTTTGCCGCGCTCTACATCTCGATCTGCACGGTGCTGGGCCTTGGGCTGGCGATCTTCCTCGATCAGAAGATCCGCGCCGAAGGGGTGATCCGCACCGTCTACCTCTACCCGATGGCGCTTTCGTTCATCGTCACGGGCACCGCGTGGAAATGGTTCCTCGATCCCGGCATCGGGCTTGAGAACGTGCTGCAGACATGGGGCTGGGAGAGCTTCCAGTTCGACTGGATCAAGAACCGCGATTACGCGATCTACACGGTGGTGCTGGCCGCTGTCTGGCAGACCTCGGGCTTCGTGATGGCGATGTTCCTTGCAGGACTGCGCGGGATCGACAACGAGATCCTGAAGGCCGCGCAG
>NZ_JAHUBR010000004.1 GCF_025376885.1 Pseudoruegeria sp. SHC-113 | reverse complement strand
CGAACCTTCGCACATCTCATCCAGGAGGCTAATCCCGGATGAACTCATCTGTCTGATGCGTGCTCCAGTACCAAAAGATACCAGAAACCACATACAAGACAGTGAAGCTGTTAAATCTCATCATCGAACCCCCGTAAGAGCCCTAGAGACCAGATATGCAAAACGTCGATCCGTCGATACAGACCAAACCGCCCACATATCTCTTCAAGTCATCATCAATGTCAAAGAGCGCGGAGACAAAATCAACCGGAAGCGCCGCATTTCCTTGGCGCAACCCGCGTCATCATCTCCTGAAGTCCAGCCCCAAAACCGGTCCAATCCTTCCAGAAACCTAAGCTTCCGTCCGTTCCGTCCCAGCCCCGAGGCCGCCCCGTCAGTGCCTCAGCGCCGCCGGTGAAGGGGCTTTTACGGACACCCCCAGAGAGTCGCAACACCAAAAACGCAGAAATTTGCCCCAAACAGTCAAATTTCTCACAAGCATCTGTTTTTAAACGATTTTAATCGTCGCTTTCTGCATGAGATGCCCAATAGGCGTCGCGCGCGCCCGTCAGTAAGGGTTCTTCGCGCCGCGATCCGTCGAGAGACTCTCCTGCCGGCGCGCCACGAGCATCTCGATGGCATCCGCCAGATGGGCCTCCTGAATGTTGTAATCCCCCCGCTCCACCCGCAGACGGTGGGCCGTGATCATGACATCGGCATGGGAGCAGCCCACCGGCGGCTCGAACTTGTAGCAGGCCAGCTCGATCAGAAGGCCCATGGGATCCTTGAAGTAGATCGAATCCATGAAGCCGCGATCCTTATGGCCGGAGTGCTCGATCCCGCGCGCTTCAAGCCGCGCCGCCACCTGACGGAAGGTGGCGAGCCCCACAGAGAAGGCGAGATGGTGGACACAGCCCGGCTCCATCGGCGTGCGCCGGGGATCGGGCTTGCGCGTCTCATTGGTGAAAACGGTGATCAGCCGCCCGTCGCCCGGATCGAAATAGAGATGCCCCTCGTCCGGATCGTCAAGATTGGGCTGGTCGAAGATGAAGGGCATGCCGAGCACCCCTTCCCAGAAATCGATGGACGTCTGCCGATCCGCCCCCGTGAGCGTGATGTGATGAACGCCTTGAACCTGTATCTTCTGCATGGCCGATCCTCCCTTGATCCGCCCCCACTATAGCAACGCGCCCTCCCCTCCCGGCAACCGCCAAAGAAAAAGCGCCGCCCCCAGAGAGGACGGCGCCTGAAAAGACGTCAAAGGGCGCGGTGTTCAGCCCGGCTGTTTCGTCTTGCGCAGGTAGGGCAGGATCTTGTCGAAGGCGCCGAACCGGCTGGTGGCATCCTCATCGGAGACCGCAGGCGTGATGATCACATCCTCACCATGCTTCCAGTTGGCGGGCGTCGCCACTTGGTGCTGCGCGGTCAGTTGGATCGAATCCAGTGCACGCAGGATCTCGTCGAAGTTGCGCCCCGTGGTCATCGGGTAGGTGAGCGAGAGCTTCACCTTCTTGTCGGGCCCGATGATGAACACCGTGCGCACAGTGGCATTGTCGGCCGGGGTGCGCCCTTCGGAGGTGCCGGCCTCGCTGGCGGGCAGCATGTCGTAAAGCTTGGCGACGGCCAGATCGGTATCGCCGATCATCGGATAGCCGACCTTGTTGCCCGTCACAGCCTCGATGTCGTCTTTCCACTTGTTGTGGTTTTCGACGGGATCGACGGAAATCCCGATGATCTTGGCGTTGCGCTTGGCAAACTCGCCCGCCATGCCGGCCATCGCGCCAAGTTCGGTCGTGCAGACCGGGGTGAAATCCTTCGGGTGGCTGAACAGGATGGCGTAGCCGTCGCCGATCCAGTCATGGAAGCTGATCTGGCCTTCGGTCGTTTCGGCGGTGAAATCCGGGGCGGTATCGTTGATGCGCAGGGCCATAATGGGTTCCTTCAAAGTGATGCGCGCGAAAAGGCGCGGCCTCTGATCGTATATAGGCACCTCACCAGCCAGCGGCCAAGCGGCAATCGGTGCAAATTGGGGGCTCTGCCCCCGCCACCCCCTTCGGGCGCGGCTCCCCCGAGATATTTGCAGAACAAAGCGGGGCCCCTTCATCTTGGTAAAAATATCCGCGGGGTGCGGGGCAGCCAGCCCCGCTCCTTCATGGGCCAAAGAGGACGACGCCAAAAGTCAGTCGGACACGTCTTCAAAAATATGATCCATCCGCCGGGAGGTGCCGTCGTCCTGAACGATGCGCACGTGGCGGCGGCGCATTTGGCGCGGTTCGGCCACGCCCACCGAGTGGGCGATGGTCTCGACATCCTTGATGATGCCCTTCGCGTAATTGGCCACTTTCTTGTATTTGTCCTCCACCACCAGGCCTTTCTGAAGGCGCGGGTCATGGGTCGTGATGCCCGTCGGGCAGGTGTTCTTGTTGCACTTGAGCGCCTGGATGCAGCCCATCGAGAACATGAAGCCCCGTGCGTTTGTCACGAAATCCGCGCCGGCCGCGATGGCCCAAGCCACATCGCCCGGGTTTACGAGCTTGCCGGAGGCGATCAGGCGGATGCGGCCGCGCAAGCCCATCTCGTTCAAAAGGCTCGTCATCCGGGGCAGGCTTTCGCGGATCGGCATGCCCACGAGATCCATGAGCGGCATGGGGGAGGCGCCGGTGCCGCCCTCCCCGCCGTCGATTGTCATGAAATCCGGCGCGCAAGCTTCGCCCCGCTCAAGGATGCGGGCGAAGAGATCGCGAAAAGGGTCGCTGGAGCCGATCACCGTCTTGAAGCCCACAGGCTTGCCGGTGATCTCGCGGATGCGCACCACCATGTCGAGGAAGCTGTCGATGTCGCCGATGTCCACATGGCGGTTGGGCGAGAGGCTGGCCTCACCCACGGGGATGCCCCGGATCGCGGCGATTTCAGGCGTCACCTTCTCGCCGGGCAGGATGCCACCTTTGCCGGGTTTCGCGCCTTGCGCCATCTTGATCTCGAACATCTTCACCTGCGGGTTGGCCGCCACCGCGCGCAGCTTGTCTTCGTTCAGGCTGCCGTCGTCGTTGCGCACCCCGTATTTCGCCGTGCCGATCTGGAAAACGATATCGCAGTTCGCGGTGAGGTGATGCGGTGAGAGCCCGCCCTCGCCCGTGTTGAGCCAGATGCCCGCCTCCGCCGCCCCGCGCGAGAGCGCCTCGACGGCCGGGCGTGACAGGGCACCATAGCTCATGCCCGAGATGTTGAAGATCGAGGGCGCCAGATAGGGCTCCCGCGCGCCGGGGCCGATCAGCATGGGTTCGGTGGTGGCGAATTGATCGTCCAGCGGCGGGAAGGGCGCGTTCACGAAGATCGGCGTGCCCACCACGTTGAGGTTGCGGGTTGAACCGAAGGCAATGGTGTTGCTTTCCCCGCGCGCTGCGCGGGCCACCCAATCCCGTTGCGCGCGGTTGAAGGGCATCTCTTCGCGGTCCATGGCAAAGAAATACTGACGGAAGAATTCCCCCAGCGTCGTGAACAGATGCCGGAAGCGGCCGATCACCGGGTAATTCCTGCGGATCGCATCGCCTGTCTGGGTGCGGTCGATGATGAAGAAGATCACCACCATCGCAACGGCCACGCCGATCACGAAGACAAACCCCAGGGCCAGCGTTTGAAGGGCCACGGCGGCCCAGCCCATCACAGTGAACATTCCGTCTTCCTCCAGATGCGTGGCGACTGCTTGGCCACACGGCCAGCCTAGAGGCCGGGCACGCGCCTGCCCACGGCTTTCGGGCTCACGCGGGCTCACTTTGCGCCCGGATCACCGATTTTTCTTCACAAAGTGTTGAATGGCCAGCGGAAAACCCGTGGGCTTAGCGCCGCGCTGCGCGGTTTCAAGCCGCGCCGCGCAGGTATTTTTAAACCTCCCCATTCATCCACCTGCCGAAAGCGTCCGTAGCTTCTGCATTGAACGACCGCGAACAACCACAAACAGGAGTTTACCATGTTTCGCAGAACCTTCGTCGCCTTCGCTGCCGCCACCGCTTTCGCCGCCCCGGCCTTCGCCGATGGCCACGGCAAGGATATCGTTGACACTGCCGTTGGCGCTGGCAGCTTCACCACCCTCGTCGCCGCCGTGCAGGCCGCTGGCCTCGTTGACACGCTGAAGGGCGAAGGCCCGTTCACCGTCTTCGCGCCCACCGATGACGCTTTTGCCGCCCTGCCCGCAGGCACGGTGGAAGAGCTGCTGAAGCCCGAGAACAAAGAGCAACTGGTGGCCGTGCTCACCTACCACGTGATCCCGGGCAAGGTGATGGCCGCTGACATCGCCGGCAAGAAAATGGACGTCGAGACCGTTCAGGGCTCCGCCGCCATGGTCGACGCCACCGATGGCGTGATGATCGACGGCGCCAAGGTGATCCAGGCCGACGTGATGGCCTCCAACGGTGTGATCCACGTGATCGATGCCGTGATCCTGCCGAAATAACCACCGATCAGGCGGGGCGCTCTCCGGGCGCCCCGTCCTGCTTACTAAACACAGCACTTCTGGAAAGACCAAGGGAGCCCCACCATGAAACGCCGTTCCGCTCTGAAAGCCCTCGCCGCCTTTGGCGCCGTTGCCGCCCTCTCTGCCTGCGCGACCACACCGCGCAGCCCTGACATCGTCGACATCGCTGCCGGCAACGACGATTTCTCCACCCTCGTGGCCGCCGTGACGGCCGCAGGGCTCGTGGACACGCTGAAAGGCGACGGGCCGTTCACCGTCTTCGCCCCCACCAACGAGGCCTTCGCGGCCCTGCCCGCGGGCACCGTGGAAAACCTGCTCCAGCCCGAGAACAAGGACCAGCTCGTCGCCGTGCTGACCTACCATGTTGTCGCCGGCAACTACCCGGCCTCTTCGCTTTCCGGCAAGCGCGGCGCGCTCACCACCGTGAACGGCAAATCCGTGCATGTGGATGGCCGCAACGGTGTGAAGGTCAATTCCTCCACCGTGACAGCCGCCGACATTCGCGCCAGCAACGGCGTGATCCATGTGATCGACAAGGTGCTGCTGCCCTGATGCAGCGCCTTTCGAGGGGGCCGCGCGACCTGCGCGGCCCTTTTTTGATTTCAGGAGGAGACACCCATGAACACGATCACCGATATCGTCGCCGCCAGCGGTGACTACGACACCAACGGCGGAGATTTCGACATCCTGCTGCGCGCCGCGCAAGCGGCTGGCCTTGCCGGAACGCTGGCCACCGTTCAGGATCTCACCGTTTTTGCTCCGACAGATGACGCTTTTCTGGGCCTCGCCGCAGCCTATGGGTTCACCGGCACCGGCGAAGAGGCCGCTTTCAACTACATTGTCGACACGCTGACACTGCTTGGCGGCGGCAATCCGATCCCGCTGCTCACCACCGTGCTGACCTATCACGTTGCAGGCGAAGCGCTTAACTCAACAGAAGTGCTTGCCCGCGACAGCATCGACACGCTGTCTGGCTTCTCGTTCGATGTGAACGGCCTGTCGCTTGGCGACAATGACCCGGACGTGCCCGATCCCACCATCATCCTGCCGAACGTTGGGGCCGACAACGGCATCATCCACGTGATCGACGGTGTGTTGATCCCGGCGGATATCCCGCAGCCCGGCCAGAACGGAACCGATTTCGAGATCGGCACCGATGCCTCCGAGCGCTTCATCACCCGCGAGGGCAATGATTTCATCGACGGCAATGGCGGCAAGGATTTCATCTTCGCCGGCAAGGGCGATGACGTCGCCATCGGCGGGCGCGGCAATGATCTGCTGTTCGGGCAAAAGGGCAATGATCTGCTGATCGGCGCAGAGGGCCATGACAAAATCTTCGGCGGCAAGGGCAATGACACGATCGAAGGCGGCGCGGGCAACGATCTGCTGCTGGGCGGCAGTGGCCGGGACACATTCGTCTTCAAGGAAGGCGACGGCGACGACACGATCCTCGGCTTCCGCGCCGGGAAGGACAAGATCGATCTCACCGCTTTCGGCCTGTCCGATATTTCCGAGGTTGAGATCGACACGGGCTTCTTTGGCACCGAGATCGAAGTCGGCGATGTGGACATCTACCTCGCCGGTATCGGCGGTGTGCATGTAACGGCGGATGATTTTCTGCTCTGAGACAATGCACTCGGGCTAAGATCAAGAACGGCGGCACTTCGGTGCCGCCGTTTTCATGTGAGGTCGAGCAGTTCAGGCAGATCCGCCATATCCTCAAAGAGAACGTCCGCGATGCCTTCCATCCGCTTTTGCGGTGTTTCGCGGGTGAACCCGTAGCAGCGCATGCCCGCCGCCTTGGCCGCGCGCGCGCCGGTGGGGCTGTCTTCCACCACGACCGCTTGATCCGGCGCAACGCCAAGGCTTTGAGCGATCCAGAGGTAGATGTCGGGCGCGGGTTTGGGCTTGCGCTCGGGGTGGGCCGGATCCTGCGCCGAGAACGCGCGCCCCTCAAAGCGCGGCGCAAGGCCGGTCCGCCCAAGCGTGACCACCATCTTCTCGGCGCGCCCGTTTGAGCCGATAGCGAAAGGCACGCCCGCAGCCTCCAAAGCATCCAGCACGGTCTCGATGCCGGGCACCGGCTCGACCTCCTCAGCCAGCAGCGCATAGAGCCTGCGGTAGTAGCTTTCGACCCAGCCGTCCGGCAGGCTAGCGCCCCGGCGGCGGGCCTCTTCAAAGACGCCCTGCATGGTGCCGCCGATGAACATCTCCGTCACCTGCGCAACTGTCAGATCGAGCCCATGGGCCGCCAGCTCATCGCGCAAAAAGGCAAGCGTGGGGCGTTCGCTGTCCACGACCACGCCGTCACAGTCGAAAATCACGAGGGCCGCTCTGGTCATGCAAAACTCCTGACATGAAAAAGCCGGGCGGAGTGCCCGGCTTTCTTAGTCTCGCGTCATGCCCCGCAGGTCAATGCACCACGGCATCTTCCGGCGGGCGGCGGTTCGAGGGCGCCACGCGGTCGCCCACGATCAGCCCGTCGGCTCCGGCGCTCACCGGCACCGTGCTGCCATCGAGCACATCGCCCGCCAGCAGCATCTCGGCCAGCGGATCCTGCAGGTGGCGCTGGATCACGCGCTTCAGCGGACGTGCACCGAAGACCGGATCATAGCCCTCATCGGCCAGCCATGTCTTCGCCGCCTCATCCAGCGTGAGCGTGATGTTGCGCCGCGCCAGCCGCTTGGCCAGAAGTCCAAGCTGGATGTCGACGATGCCGTCCATATCGGCGCGAGCGAGGCGATCGAAGATGATCGTTTCGTCGAGCCGGTTCAGGAACTCGGGCCGGAAATGCGCCCGGACCGCATCCATCACGTCACGCTTGGCTTCGCCGCTGTCAGCCCCTTCGGGCAGCTGGCTCAGCGCCTGCGCGCCAAGGTTGGACGTCAGGATGATCAGCGTCTGCTTGAAGTCCACGGTGCGGCCCTGACCATCGGTCAGAACGCCGTCATCGAGCACTTGCAGCAGCACGTTGAACACATCCGGGTGCGCCTTCTCGACCTCGTCAAACAGCACCACCTGGTAGGGCTTGCGCCGCACGGCCTCGGTCAGAACGCCGCCTTCATCGTAGCCCACATAGCCCGGAGGTGCGCCGATCAGGCGGGCCACGGCGTGTTTCTCCATGAATTCGCTCATGTCGATCCGCACCATGGCGCTGTCGTCGTCAAACAGGAACTCGGCCACGGCCTTGGTGAGCTCGGTTTTCCCGACACCCGTCGGCCCGAGGAAGAGGAAGCTGCCCAGCGGGCGGGCTTCATCATTCAGCCCGGCACGGGCCCGGCGCACGGCGTTGGAGACGGCGCGCACGGCGGACTTCTGCCCGATCACCCGTTTGCCCAGTTCTTCTTCCATACGCAGCAGCTTGTCGCGCTCGCCTTCGAGCATCTTGCTCGTCGGAATACCCGTCCAGCGCTCCACCACAGAAGCGATCTGCTCGGGGCGCACGGCCTCTTCCACCATGACATCATCGTCGCTGGTTTCGGCCTCGGCCACCTTGCGCTCCAGCTCCGGGATCACGCCGTAGGAGAGCTCGCCGGCCTTGGCGAGATTGCCTTCGCGCTTGGCGATGTCCAGTTCCGCACGGGCGCGGTCCAGTTGTTCCTTCAGGTCGCGGGCGCTGGCGAGCTTGTCGCGCTCGGCCTGCCACTTGGCGGTGAGGCTCGCGGATTTGTCCTGCAGATCGGAGAGCTCTTTTTCGAGCTTGTCGAGCCGATCCTTGGAGGCGTCGTCATCCTCTTTCTTCAGCGCTTCAGCCTCGATCTGCTTCTGCAGGATCTCGCGATCCAGCGCGTCGAGCTCCTCGGGCTTGGAATCCACCTCCATCCGCAGGCGGCTGGCGGCTTCATCCACGAGGTCGATGGCCTTGTCGGGCAGGAAGCGATCCGTGATGTAGCGGTGGCTCAGGGTGGCCGCCGCCACGAGGGCGGAATCGCTGATCCGCACGCCGTGGTGCAGCTCGTATTTCTCCTTGATGCCCCGCAGGATCGAGATCGTGTCCGTCACCGTCGGCTCATCCACCAGCACGGGCTGGAAGCGCCGGGCAAGGGCTGCGTCCTTCTCGACGTATTTGCGATACTCATCGAGCGTGGTCGCGCCCACGCAGTGCAATTCGCCCCGCGCCAGCGCCGGTTTGATGAGGTTGGCCGCATCCATCGCGCCGTCGGTCTTGCCGGCGCCCACGAGCTGGTGCATCTCGTCGATGAAGAGGATGATTTCGCCAGCCGCGTTGGTGACTTCGGAGAGCACGGCTTTCAGCCGCTCCTCGAACTCGCCCCGGTATTTGGCCCCGGCCACAAGCGCGCCCATGTCGAGCGACATCAGCTTCTTGTTGCGCAGGGATTCCGGCACATCACCGTTGATGATGCGCAGGGCAAGCCCTTCGGCGATCGCGGTTTTCCCCACGCCCGGCTCCCCGATCAGCACCGGGTTGTTCTTGGTGCGGCGCGACAGAACCTGCATCGTGCGGCGGATTTCCTCGTCCCGCCCGATGATCGGATCGATCTTGCCTTCCTCGGCGGCCTCGGTCAGGTCACGCGCGTATTTCTTCAGCGCGTCATAGCCTTCCTCGGCGCTCGCCGTATCGGCGGTGCGGCCCTTGCGGATATCGTTGATGGCGCTGTTGAGCTTCATCGCAGTGACCGCACCGGCATCCAGCGCGTCCTTGGCCTTGCTCTTCACCACGGCCAGCGCGGTGAGAATGCGCTCCACCGTCACGTAGCTGTCGCCCGCCTTGGTGGCGATCTTCTCGGCCTCATCCAGCACCTTGCCGGTCTGGCTGTCGAGGTAGACCTGCCCGGCATCACCGGACACTTTCGGCATCTTGGCAAGAGCGGCATCGACGGCTTCCAGCACGCGTTCGGGCGAGCCGCCCGCGCGTTTGATCAGGTTGCTCGCAAGCCCCTGGTCATCATCCATCAATGCTTTCAGTATATGTTCGGGTGCCAACCGCTGGTGGCTTTCCCGCATGGCGATCGTCTGGGCGGCCTGAATGAACCCCCGCGACCGCTCGGTGAACTTTTCGAAGTTCATGAGCTGTCTCCTTTTCTAAGCGTCCCGTCTGGCCGCCGCCCTGTTCGCAGGCACGGCAACCGGTGGACCTTGAACCAGATGTGGGATCACACCTGCGTGACGTCAAGCCAGCCGCCATGGCCACATCGCAAATCTGACGACATTTACAATTTATTCACCTTTCTGAGGCCGCTCGATGCGGCCATTTCTTTCCGCGTGTAAAAAAGTGTGAGTGCGATGATCATCAACCGAATCGACGTCTCTGTCAGTGGGCGCAACGGCCCCTACCAGCGCGGCCATGTTGTCTTTGAAATTCAGGACGATCCCGAAGCGCCGCTGCGGATGCTGCATCTGCATGCCAGCGCCAAGGCTCCGGAAGCCCTGCCCCTGCCCGAGATGGAGGCCCTGCTGATCGCCGACGCGCTCGCCCGCCTGCGCCGGATGCCCGATGTGCGCCGCGTGACCCTGCAATTCGCCCCCGACATCGAAGACCGCCTGCGCGCCTGAGCTTGACCCCACAGCGCCTTGCAGGGAAAAGGGGCAAACCCACACAGGAGTGCCCCCGATGTCCGACGATCGCCTTATCGTAGCCCTTGACGTGCCCAACGCTCTGGCGGGCCTGAGCCTTGCCGAACGGCTTGGCGATGCGGTGAGCTTCTACAAGATCGGCCTCGGCATGCTCACCGGCGGCGGGCTGGCGCTGGCCAACGAGCTGAAGCAGGATCACGGCAAGCGTATCTTCCTCGACATGAAGCTGTTTGACATCGGTGCCACCGTGGAGGCCGCCGTGCGCGGGCTTGCACAGTTCGATCTGGATTTCCTCACCGTGCATGGCGACCCGCATGTGGTGCGCGCCGCCAAGGAAGGCGCGGCTGGCAAGGATCTCAAGATCCTCGGCGTGACTGTGCTCACCTCGCTCGACCGCGCCGATCTGGACGCCGCCATGATCAAGCCGGGCGATGTGCTGGAGATCACCGTGGAGCGCGCCGCCCGCGCGCTGGAGGCCGGGGCCGATGGCGTCATCGCCTCACCGCGCGAGGCCAAACTGATCCGCGCCCTGCCCGAAGCGGCCGGCAAGCTGATCGTCACCCCCGGCGTGCGCCCCGCTGGTGCGGCTCTGGGCGATCAGAAGCGCGTGGCAACACCGGCCGCCGCACTCACCGACGGCGCGGATCACCTCGTGGTGGGCCGTCCAATCTGGCAGGCCCCTGACCCCCGCGCCGCGGCCGAGGCCGTGCTACAGGAAATCGCCACTGTCTGAGCGGCACCGTCCAGACGGCACAGGCTCAGACCAAGGCCGTCAGGCGAGGCAAGGCGCAGCCGGATCAGCGCCCAAAGCACAACCTAGGATATTGCAGGATTTGGCCCGACGCCTTGCGGCGTTTCGGGCCAACACTGATTCGCGCCCACGCACCGCCGCTCGGAAAAACGGGCAGCAAAGCCGGTAAACCTTTACAAAACGTTACAAAATCGGCCTTAATGCCACAATATCGCCCCAAGCTCTTCCCGCATTAGTCATTTTTTCACCTGTGCACCCCAATAAGTAGTGCGCGGATTCCCCCTCTCTCTGCTAGGTTACTCATCGTAACCAACTTACGCATGCGTACTGACTATACCATGCGTGCCTCGAAACCCACTCACGCGAGGGAGAGCCAAAATGAACCCCCTTCCCCAACCTCAGGAAAGCGCCTGCGCGACCCGCGACATCCTGCGGCGCATCACCGATGGCTGGAGCCTTCTGATCCTGATCGAACTCTCGAAAGAGAAGAAACGCTTCAACCGCCTGCGCGATGCCATCTCCGGCATTTCCCAACGCATGCTCTCCGTCAGCCTGCGCCACCTCGAACGCGACGGCCTCGTTTCCCGGACCGTCCTGCCCTCTTCGCCCCCGCAAGTGGAATACGCGCTCACCTCGCTGGGCCAGTCCCTCGTGCCCTCGCTCAAGCCGCTTCAGGTCTGGGCCGAGGATCGCCAGCCCGACATCCACGCCGCGCGCGACAAATACGACAGAACCCGCCTCACCGCCTGACCGGGCACCACTCGCTGCCAATGCCCGCCAACCCGGGCCAACCACATCGGAACCAAAAACACATGCTCAGCACCTCGCCCCAGTGTCGCCCTGCACAGCGCTCGCAGGCACCGTGCCCCCAACAGGGAATGATCTCCTCCTATCTCACGATCCGGCAGAGCCTTGGCTACATCGGCCTTGCGCTGCCCGTCGTGCTGCTCGCCGGCGGGCTGGCCGCGAACGAAGGCATCGCGGCCTCGATCAGCCATTATTACTACACCTCGATGCAGGATGTGTTCGTCGGCGCGCTCTGCGCCATTGGCGTCTTCCTCATGGGATCCTGGGGGCCTGACAGCCACGACGCAGGCCCCATCACCCACAAGCGCATCTCCCGCGTCGGCGGCGTCGGCGCCATCGGCCTCGCGCTGGTGCCCACCCATACCGACAAACCCTTCGACTGTTCCTTCGTGCAATGCGCCACGGGCATGCAAACAGGCAGTGACATCCACCACGTCTTCGCCGGTCTCTTCTTCCTGTCGATGGCGCTATTTTGCCTGTTTCTCTTCTACGAGCGCCCTGAAGACGGCCATTCAGACGCCGAACGCATGGGCCTGCGCAACCGCGTCTACAAGATCAGCGGCGCGGTGATCCTCACCGCCATGGCTGCGCTCTACACCTACCGGATCTCCTCACCCGAAACGAAAGCGGTGATGGACGCCAACAGCTACCAGTTCTGGATCGAAAGCATCGGTGTCTGGGCCTTCGGGCTGTGCTGGCTGGTGAAGGGCCACGCCTTCGCCGCGCTCAACGATCGCGAAACCCCGCCCGAAGCGGTGAACCTGGATTGCGAGCCCTCGCGGCCCAAGCTAACCTTGGCCTATGCCCGCGCTCTGCCGAAACTGCCTCACGCAATTCCCGTCCGGGCCCCGGTGCCCGCGCTGCGCAAGCCCGCGCATCGCCGCGCATGAGGAGCTGACCAGCCTGACGATCGCGCATATGGATTGCGACGCCTTCTACGCCTCTGTGGAGAAACGCGACAATCCGGAGCTGCGAGATCGCCCTGTGATCATCGGTGGGGGCAAACGGGGCGTTGTCTCAACCGCCTGCTACATCGCCCGCATCAAGGGCGTGCGCTCGGCCATGCCGATGTTCAAGGCGCTGCAGCTCTGCCCCGAGGCGGTGGTGGTGCGGCCCCGGATGGCCGCCTACACGGAGGCCTCCCGCGCCATCCGCGCGATGATGGATGAACTCACGCCCGAGGTAGAGCCGCTCTCGCTGGACGAAGCCTTCATGGATCTCACCGGCACCGAACGCCTGCACGGCGCACCGCCCGCCGTGATGCTCGCCCGGCTCGTCAAACGCATGGAGGACGAGCTGGGCCTCACCGGATCGATCGGGCTTTCGCACAATAAGTTCCTCGCCAAGGTCGCCAGCGATCTGGACAAGCCGCGCGGCTTTTCGGTGATCGGTAAAGCCGAAACGGCCGACTTCCTGCGCGACAAACCCGTGAGCCTGATCTGGGGCGTGGGCCAGGCCTTCCAGTCCTCGCTGGAAAAAGCCGGCATCCGCACCTTTTCCGATCTGCTGCGCTGGGAGAAAGAAGATCTCACCGCGCGCTTCGGCAGCTCGGGCACAAGGCTCTGGCACCTCGCCCGCGGCGAGGACCGCCGCCGCGTCTCTTCCCGCGCACCGGTGAAAAGCCTCTCCAACGAGACCACCTTTTTTGAGGATACCGCCAACCCCGACGTGCTCGACGGCCACATCTGGCGCCTCGCCGAGAAAGTCGCCAGCCGCGCCAAGGCGAAAGACATCGCCGGCCGTGTCGTCACGCTCAAACTGAAGCGCGCCAATTTCGCCCTGCTCAGCCGCCGCATCTCACTGCGCGAGCCCACCCAATCGGCCGACACGCTCTACCGCACCGCGCGCCAGCTCTTCGATCAGCTGGGCGACAAGGGCCCCTACAGGCTGATCGGCGTCGGCCTCAGCCAGCTTGAAAGTGCCACGGAAGCGGATCGCTCCGGCGATCTGCTCGATCCCGGTGCCGCCACCCGCCGCAAGGCCGAAGCCGCCACCGATGCCATCCGCGCCCGCTTCGGCACGGATGCCATCATCAAAGGCCGCGCCCTGCGCTGAAGCGTTTCGGATTTGACCTGAGACCTCGTGCATCGCCTTTCGCGTTCGACCGAAGGGAGAGGCAGCGAAGAAGCGGTTCAAGTTCAATCCGAAACGCTAACCCTTTTCCTCTCGCTGAAAATACCTCGGGGGTGCGGGGGCTGGCCCCCGCTCTCCTTCGCATGCGGGGTTTGCCCCGCATGCACCCTATTCCGCCGCCAGTTCCTGCGGCACCCTGCGGCCCATATCCGCAATCTGCGCCGTGACAGAGCCCATCAGCCGGCGGAAGGATTGGAAATTGCCGTTGGGGCGGATCATTTCCTCGTTCATGTAGAGTGACCGGTCGATCTCGATCTGCACCACATGCTGCCTGCTGGAGGGGCGGCCGTAGTGTTGGGTCACGAAGGCCCCGGCAAAGGGCGAGTTGCGCGATACCCGAAGTCCGGCGGACACGAAGGCTTCCTCGATCCGGTCCACCACCTCCGCATCCGCCGCCGCGCCGAAGCGGTCGCCCAACACGACGTCCGGGCGCGGGTTGCCCCGGCGCGCCACCACGTCCAGCGCCTCATGCGGCATGGAGTGGCAATCGATCAGAATCGCCTCGCCGAAGCGGGCGCGGCTTTCGTTCAGAAGCTGCTGTAAGGCGTCATGGTAAGGCCGCCAGTAATCCGCGATTCGCCCGTGGGCCTCCTCCAGCCGCATCTTGCCACGGTAGATCTGCCGCCCTTGCGCCACCACGCGGGGAATCACCCCAAGGCCAGAAGCGATGCGCGGGTTGTGCGAGATGCGCCGCACCCCTTCCACCACCGCAGGATCCAGCTCATCGGCGCTGCGGTTCAGATCCACGAAGGCGCGCGGCATCCGCGCCGCCAGCAGCGGCGCGCCAAACTCCGGCGCCTTGGAAAACAGCACATCCACGAAGGCATCCTCAGAGGAGCGCAGCGTGCGTTCGTCCAGCACTGTCTTGCGCTGAAACGCCCAGGGGTAATGCCGCCCGGAGTGGGGCGAGGCAAAAATCACCGACGTATCCCTGCGCACAGGCACCGTCAGATCGTAGGCCGTCTTGTCCATCCGCGCTCCATTTCTGTAAAAAAGACTGTGCCGCATTTTTTCTCGCTCCAAAACCCTTGAACCCCCCTACGACTCCGAATATAGAGCGCTTCACCGACGCGGACCGCCCGCGTCCTATTCATTTAGGGCGCATGGTTTGCACGGGTCAGACGGGCGATTAGCTCAGCGGTAGAGCACTTCGTTGACATCGAAGGGGTCACTGGTTCGATCCCAGTATCGCCCACCATGTCCTGACCTTCGGACGCGAGTTTGTAACCCAAGGCGCACGCGCGCCGCGATTAGATGGAGAAAGCTATGAAAGTACGGAACTCTCTCCGTTCGCTCAAGAACCGCCATCGCGACTGCCGCATCGTGCGTCGCAAGGGCCGCGTTTACGTCATCAACAAGACGCAACGCAAGTTCAAAGCCCGTCAGGGCTGAGGCGAACGCCAGAACAAGAAGGGGCCGCCCGGAGCAATCCGAGGCGGCCTTTTTCTTTTTTAGCCGGTAGCACAGCGAAGCCAAGGCAAAGATGGCGGATCACAAGATAAGGCTGGCGGACCCCGCGGATTTCACGGCCCTTGGGCAGGTGATGTATGCCGCGATCCACGCCACCCCCAGCCCCTATTCGGCTGAGGCGCGCACCGCATGGCTGCCCGCCCCAAACAGCGGCCCCGCGTGGGAGGCCCGTCTCGCCAGCCAGTTTGTGCTGCTGGCAGATAGCCCTGCAGGGCCTGCGGGCTTCGCAAGCCTCACACCGGACGGATATATCGACCTTGCCTTTCTGCTGCCCGCCGCCCGGGGCACCGGGCTGTTCCGGCAGTTGATTGCCGGGCTCGAGGCCGAGGCGTGGCGGCGGGGGATCGCCCGGCTCCACACCCATGCAAGCCTTGCCGCCGAAGGCCCGTTTCGCGCCCTAGGTTTTGCCGAGCTCCAGCGCGAGACCGTCCTGCGCGCCGGGATCGCCCTGCGCCGCGTGGCGATGGAGAAACCGCTCCTTTAGCCCCGCTTATAGCCCCGCTTGCCGCGGATGGCATCATGTCGAAAGACTCTGGCCCAAACGCGCAAGCGCCGTGAGCCCTGCGGACGCAGGTACATCTTAAATCAATCCGGATTGATGAAATGTTCCACCTGCCACATCTGCCCCAATCCCTCCCGCATGCATGGGCCCACTCCCTTACCCGGACCGTCCGCGCGCTGTCGCCCGGCGCGGCCCGCGCGGCGCGCACCGCCGCCAATGTGCCCGGTGCGGTGGTGGTCCCCTCCCGCGCGCCGCTGGTCGGCCGGCCGCATGTGCTGGACGGCAGCACGCTCCTCGTGCGCCAGACCCGCGTGCATTTGGCAGGGCTCGCGCCGCAAGGTGGCGAAACCCGCAAGTCCCGGCACGCGCGCCAGATTCTTCGCGATCTCTGCGCCAATCAACGGGTGCAGGTGGAGATCCTTGAGCGCAGCCCCCAAGGCAGCGCCACGGTGATCGGGCGGGCTCGCCTGCCGGACGGGCGGGATCTCTCCGCCGAGATGCTCGCGCGCGGCGCGGAACCGTTGCCTACAGAAGCCTCTGCGGCCTGAGCGCTCAGGCTGCGAAGATCAGCCAGAGCCCCCAGATCGCCAGCCCTGCGCCGCCAAGCTGCGCCAATCGCTCGCCAGCCGGCAGGGCTTTCTCGACGATCACCCAAAGCGCCAGCCCGACGATCCACCAGAGATTCATGATGCCGCCCACGAACAGCAGCGCCATCAACGCCCAGCAGCAGCCAAGGCAATAAGCCCCGTGGCGCAGCCCCAACCGCAGCGCCCCACCGGCTCCGGGCCTGTGGTGCTGCGCGAGGAACTGCGCCGGGGCACGGCAATGCCGCAGGCAAGCGCGCTTGAGCGGGGTGAACTGGTAAAGCCCCGCCAGCAGCAGAATCGCCCCGGCCATCCCCTTGCCGTGCAAGGTCATCATCGGACCATTGAGCACACCACTTTCCGTCAGCCCCCATTGCAGCCCGGTCGCAACCGCGCTGAACAGGGCCCAGGCCAGCAGGTAGCCCAGCAGGAAAACGCCCGCGAGCGCCTGCGCCCTTGCGCCTTCCGGCCCGCGTTTCTTCAGCGCGGTGTAGAGCAGCAAGGTGGGCGCGGCGCTGGGGATCATCATCGCCACCATCATCACCCACCACATCAGGAAAACGAGCAGCGCATAGGCCGCTGTCCAGCCCTGCCCCGGCCCCATCGCCATGGGCTCACCAAGCGGGCGCGCCATGCGCGTCATCTCCAGCGCCGTCATCTGCATGCCGACACCGAACACCGTGTAAGCCCCGGCCAGCAGCGCCGCCAGCCCCGCCGCGCCAGCCACGATCCACTGATCATGGATCAGCCACCGTTCCAGCCCTCCGGTCTGCGCCTTGCCTTGCCCGTCAGGCCCGGACAACGCCCGTGCCCGTCAGGTGCAGATCGGCGAAATGCGCATGGGTGCTGGAGTTCTTCGCCAGCGAGATCGCCCCGCCCATCGTTGTCGTGCTGCCCTTGGCCATCTCCGCGCGGGCGAACTCGAACCCATGGGGCAGGTTGATCGAGATGCGATGCGGATCGCCCGTCACGATGTTGGGGATCGGCACGGCGTCGATCTCGAACACGCCATCGACCACGACGCGCCCTTTGCGCTCGTCCATATCCATCTCAACATGCATCGGCGCAGCAAGTGTGGGGTGGCGGTTGGGGGCCATGGCGGAGAAGACGAACCACATGGTGGCCATCTCATTGGTGTCCTGTCCCGTCATGATCGCCTCCAGCGCGGCCGCCTGTTCGGGCGTCGCGCGGGCGTCGATGATGAGCTGCATCTCGCCCTGGCCTTCATGGATCGCACCGGGCCATTTGTAGGTGCCAGCCGCCATCAGCCCGTCGAGCTGCACATCGCCGTAGTGGCCTTTCTCGATCTGGTAGAAAACGGCCGCCTCGCAGGTGCCATCGCTCGGCAAGACGCCGAATTGGCAGGGGCAGCCGAAGTTGCAGTTACAATTGGCCAGTTCCCGGCCCTGAATACGCCAGTCCTTCATTTGAAATTCCTCTCGCGCTTTCACCCGGCAAAATCACCGGTGTCCTCTCTGCGCGACAGGCAGGCCTGGCCTCTAATCAGCTTGTGTTCAAATTTCCTTCGTGCGCCCGTGTCTGGGCGGAATAGCTGGATAATACCATATTTCCGGCCATTTTCTGAGGCCCCTGCCCCAAAGCGGTCCAAGGTGCTGACCCGCCACGCGGAATCGCGTGGCAGGCGGCTCGGCACGCCCGCAAAACCTCAGAGAATCACGCCGCTCACTCGTAGACGCGCTGATCGTCGATCACCTTGCCATCGTTGGGCAGCGCACCCGGAGCGACGATCTCCACCCGGCCCTTGAGCTTGAGCGTCTGCTGGATGCTGTCGGCATAGGCGTCTGGCTGGCTGGAGTCGGTCTCGATCTGGACCGTCATCACGTCCATCTCGCCTTCCCGCGTGGCGATCACGCGGGCGCGGGCGACCTCGGCGTGGCGGGCCACCAGATCGGCGACCTGCTCGGGTCGCACGAACATGCCCTTGATCTTCGTGGTCTGATCCGCGCGCCCCATCCAGCCCTTGATGCGCATGTTGGAGCGGCCACAGGGGCTTTCCCCAGGCAGCACGGCGGAGAGATCCCCCGTGGCGAAGCGGATCAGCGGGTAATCCGGGTTCAGCGTGGTCACGACAACCTCGCCCACCTCGCCATCGGGCACCGGATCGCCGGTGCCGGGGCGCACGATCTCCACGATCACGCCCTCATCCACGATCATCCCCTCCTGCGCCGGGCTCTCATAGGCGATGTTGCCCAGATCGGCGGTGGCGTAACATTGCAGGCAGGCGATGCCGCGCTCGGCATATTCGGCCCGCAGCGAGGGAAACAGCGCACCGCCGCCAACGGCAGCCTTGGTGATTTTCAGCGGCAGGCCCATCTCGGCGGCCTTATCGAGGATCAGCTTCAGGTAATCGGGCGTGCCGGCATAGGCCGTGGCCCCGATATCATGGGCGGCGCGCGCCTGCAGTTCCGTCTGACCAGTGCCAGCGGGGATCACAGCCGCCCCCACTGCCCGCGCACCGCTTTCAAAGATCATGCCGGCGGGCGTCAGGTGGTAGCCGAAGCAGTTCTGCACGATGTCGCCCTTGCCGATGCCAACCGCATGCAGGAAGCGCCCCATGCGCCACCAATCCCCGCCAAAGCGGCCCGGCTCATAGATCGGCCCCGGCGACTGGAAGATGTGTTCAAACCCGGCATCTGCCGCCGCAAAACCGCCCAGCGGCGGATGCGCGGCCTGTGCCTTGCCGATCTCGGATTTGCGCAGCACCGGCAGCCCCGCCAGATCGGCGCGCGACAGCACCGAACCCGCGCTCACCCCGGCCAGCGATGCCGCATAGCCGGGCAGGCCTTGCGCACGGGCGATCTGCTCGGGCAGCTCCGTTGCGATCCAATCGGCGCGCGCCTCGGCGCTGCGGGTTTCAAGCGAATCGTAATGTGACATATCCGTTCCTACTCGGCCTCTGCGTCTTGCCGGGATAAGCGGCGAAATTTGGGGTGGCTTTCGGGGCCCGTGGCCCGGGTCAGCCCGGCCACGGCACGCGTTTCGGGCACACAGAGCATGTTCACGCAGGTGACGTCTCCGAAGATATCCGTGGGGTTCTCTTTCCAGTTCCCCGCGCTGAACAGCGGTGCCCTGTGCCAGTAACCCGCGTAGCCGAAGCCTGCGAGCAGCCCGCACAGCACCTCGGCGCTCTCGGGGTGATCGGCCTCAAGATAAAGCACCGGGCGGTGGGTCTCGATGAGCCCTTTCGCGCCGCGCAGAAGCTCGGCCTCATGGCCTTCCACATCGGCCTTGATCAGGGCGAGCGACGTGCAGCGCAGCATGTCGTCGAGCGGCAAGAGCGGCACGGACACGGCGCCATGCCCGGGTTTGGCTTTCTGCATATGTGCCACCGACAGCCCGCCGAAATTGAACGCCCCTCCGGTGCGGATGCGCGCCATCTCGATGCGCGCTTCGGCTGAGGCCACGCCGGCGTTCAGGATGCGGGTGTTGTCGCAGCCGTTGATCAGCGTGTTGAACGCCAGCAAGCGGGCTGTCTCGGGCATCATCTCGATAGCGAAAACCGTGCCATTGGGACCGACTTTCTGGCTGAAAGGCACCGTATGCGCCCCGATATTGGCCCCGGCATCCACCACCGTATCGCCCGGCTTCAACACCTGCGACAGCAGCGCCATCTCTGCCGGGCACCACTCGCCATAGGCCGCAAGCGAGCGCCCGATGTACATATCCTGCGGATAGGCCGCCATCGGGCCGTAGCGCGTCTGGTGCAGCGCGTAGCCGGGAGGGGCCGGATAAGGGGCGGGCTTGGGGGATGGGACCTCGGGTTCGGACACGTTCTGTGCTCCCGCCTCAGCTCAGCCAGCGCTTGCGGCGGCGGTAGGAGCGCACGTCGCGGAAGCTCTTGCGCCCTTCATCGGACATGCCGAGGTAGAATTCTTTCACGTCCGGGTTCTCGCGCAGCTCGGCGGCGGGGCCGTCCATCACCACGCGGCCCGATTCAAGGATGTAGCCGTAATGGGCAAAACGCAGCGCCACGTTGGTGTTCTGTTCGGCCAGCAGGAAGGAGACGCCCTCCTTCTCGTTGAGATCGCGCACGATGGTGAAGATCTCCTCCACCAGCTGCGGCGCGAGCCCCATGCTGGGCTCATCGAGCAGGATCGTCTCGGGCCGGCTCATCAGCGCGCGCCCGATGGCGACCATCTGCTGCTCCCCGCCCGAGGTATAGCCCGCCTGCGATTTGCGGCGTTCCTTCAGGCGCGGGAAGTAATCGTAGACCATCTCCAGATCGCTCGCGATCGCACCCTTGCCCTCGCGGCGGGTATAGGCGCCGGTGAGCAGGTTTTCCTCGACGGTCAGGTGTTCGAAACAATGGCGGCCTTCCATCACCTGGATCACGCCGCGTTTCACGAGGTCCGCCGGGTTCAAATCCGCCACGGAATCTCCGCGGTAGTGGATGCTGCCCTTCGTCACCTCGCCACGCTCGCTGGCCAAGAGGTTGCTGATCGCCTTGAGCGTGGTTGTCTTGCCCGCGCCATTTCCGCCCAAAAGCGCGGTGATGCCGCCCTTTGGCACGGTCAGGCTCACGCCTTTGAGCACGAGGATCACGTGGTTGTAGATCACCTCGATGTTGTTGACCTCAAGCAGGGTTTCCTGGGTGCGTCCGGCGTCAAGCATGGCGAAGGGCCTTCGGTTAACTGGTGTCTGTGGGGGGTGCCCCGGCCCGAGGGAGGCCGGGGCAAGGCGCATTAGTTGCAGCGCATCTCGATGTTGTTTTCCGCGGCAAAGGCCTCGGAATCCTCCACCACCAGCGCGTTGATCACGTCCTTGTCGGACTGGATCATGTCGGTGATGATGTTCCACTTCTTCGCGGTGGCATCCCACTGCTGTACCATGCCGAGGCCGGGGCCGCCGTGGTTGTCGCAGGAGACGGCGAACTCAGGGCCGAAGCCCGGCATGCCGTTGCCTTCCAGCGTGGCGGCGGTGATTTCCAGCGCCTCCATGCCGTCGCGCATCATGGCCGGGGTGATGTCGCCCGTGCCGTGAATCTCCTGCGCCTTCTTGGCGGCTTCGGCAGCCAGCATCGCGGCGTAGAGGCCACGGGAGTAAAGCACCGAGCCGATCTGATCGCCTGCGCCAGCGGCCTTGCCCGCATCCACGACGTATTTCTGGATGTCGGCGTAGATCGGGTAATCCGAACCGGTGCCGTGCAGCGCGAGGGATTTGTAGCCGTTGGCACCATCGCCAGCGGGCAGCACGTCATTCTCGGAGCCGGACCACCAGACGCCGATGAAGTTCTCCATCGGGAAACGGATGTTAGCGGCTTCCTGAATGGCGACCTGGTTCATCACGCCCCAGCCCCACATCAGCACGTAATCCGGGCGCTCGCGACGGATCTGCAGCCACTGGCTCTTCTGCTCCTGGCCGGGGTGGTCCACGGCGATGGTGGTCAGCTCGTAGCCATGCTTGGCGGACAGCTCTTCCAGCGTGCGGATCGGCTCCTTGCCGTAGGCAGAGTTGTGGTAGACCAGCGCGATCTTCTTGCCGGAGAGATCCCCGCCGTTGATGTCGAGCAGGTGGTTCACCGCGATCGAAGCGCCGTCCCAGTAGTTGGCCGGGTAGTTGAACACATGGGAGAAGACCTTGCCGTTGGCGGCGGAGGTACGGCCATAGCCCATGGTGTGAAGCGGGATGCCGTCAGCCGTCACTTTCGGGATCAGCTGGTAGGTAATGCCGGTGGAGAGCGGCTGATAGACGAGCGAGCCTTCGCCCTTGGTCGCCTCGTAGCACTCAACGCCCTTCTCGGTGTTGTAGCCGGTTTCGCATTCGATGACGTTCGTCATCACGCCGCCAATGCCGCCGTCACGCTCGTTGAGCAGCGTGAAATAGTCGGCATAACCGTCGGCGAAGGGGATGCCGCCAGCCGCATAGGGGCCGGTGCGGTAGGAGAGCGAGGGGAACACGAGGTCCGCCATCGCGGGCGCAGCGGCCATCAAGCCGGTGAGCGCCATGGTTGCCAGTTTCAGTTTCATTCTTGTCTTCCTCCCATGTTGTCCCCCTTGTGCACCTGGGGGCCATCTGTCGCGGTGCCGTTCCTCCTCGAACGATCCCGCTTGCGTTCCCCTGCGAATAGCAGGGATTTCTCGGGTCGCCCCTAGTGGGGGAACGGCCAAAGCCTCAGTTTTTCCTTCGTCAGCCGCCAGAGCTGCGCGAGCCCGTGCGGCTCCACGATCAGGAACAGGACGATCAGCCCGCCCACGATCATGAATTCCAGATGCGCCGCCAGATCAGTGGCCCAGCCGAGCCCGCCCACCAGCACGTTCTTCAGCAGCACCGGCAGCAGCACCATGAAGGCCGCCCCCGCGAAGCTTCCGAAGATCGAGCCCAGCCCGCCGATGATGATCATGAACAGCACAAGGAAGCTCTTGTTGATGCCGAAGGCCTCGCCCACTTCCACCGCGCCAAGATAAACGGAGAAGAACAGCGCACCGGCGATGCCGATGAAGAAGCTCGACACGGCGAAGGCCGAGAGCTTCGCGCCCAGCGGGTTCACCCCGATGATCTCGGCGGCGATGTCCATGTCGCGGATCGCCATCCAGCGGCGGCCCGTCGCGCCGCGCGTCAGGTTGCGCGCGATCCAGGCGCAGGCCACGACGAAGACGAGACAGATCATGTATTTCGCCCAGGCCTCGGTGTTGGGGCCAGTGACGACCACGCCCAGCACGCTGCGCTCCGGCGCGTTGATCTGGCCCGAGGCCGAGTAGTTGTAGAACCACGGCACCTTGTTGAAGAGCCAGACAAGGAAGAACTGCGCTGCCAGCGTGGCAACCGCCAGGTAGAAGCCCTTGATCCGCAGTGACGGCAGGCCGAAGAGAACCCCGACAGCCGCCGTGATGCCGCCCGACAGGATCACGTGGATCACGATGGAGACATCGGGAAAGCCTGTCATCAGCTTGTAGCAGGCATAGGCCCCCACCGCCATGAACCCGCCGGTGCCAAGGCTCACTTGCCCGCAGTAGCCGGTCAGGATGTTCAGCCCGATCGCGGCAATCGCGTAGATCAGGAAGGGCACGAAAACGGCACTGGCCCAGTAATCGTTGATGATGAAAGGGATGACCCCGAAGGCCACCGCCAGCACCGCGTAGTAGCGGTAGCGATCGAACTTGATCGGGAAGGTCTGGCTGTCGTCCTTGTAGGAGGTATGAAAATCTCCGGCCTCACGATAGAGCATCAGCCGATCTCCCGTTTCAGTGTCAGGTAGCAATAGGTGCCGCTCATAAGCCCGATGAAGGCAAAGCCCATGGCGGTGAGGATCTCGCGCGAGGCTTCCGGCGCGGCCGTCAGGGCCAGTGCACCGAAGATCCAGAACAGCCCCCAGGAGACGACATTGACGAGCGCCAGCACCTTGCGCGCACGGGCGCGGCTCGGGGCGGCGGCCGGAGCGCCGCCGGGTGTGAAAGTGTCAGACGCGTTCAATGATTTTCTCCCCAAACAGGCCCTGCGGGCGGAACACAAGGAACAGCAGCGCCAGCACATAGGCGAACCAGTTCTCGGTGGCGCCGCCGACCATGGGGCCGATGGCAAATTCAAACAGTTTCTCGCCCACGCCGATGATCAGCCCGCCGACGATGGCACCGGGGATCGAGGTGAAGCCCCCGAGCATCAGCACCGGCAGGGCCTTCAGCGCGATCAGCGAGAGGCTGAACTGCACGCCCGATTTCGCGCCCCACATGATCCCGGCCACCAGCGCCACGAACCCGGCGATGGACCACACCAGCACCCAGATGAAGCGCAGGGAGATGCCCACCGAGAGCGCAGCCTGGTGATCGTCGGCCACGGCACGCAGCGCGCGGCCCTGCTTGGAATATTGCGAAAACAGCGTCAGCCCGATCACCAGCAGCGCCGCGATGAGCGTGGCGAAAATGTCCAGCTTGTCGATGAAGAAGCCATAGCCGAACCAGTCGAAGGTCGTCTGGTCGATGGTGTCGGAGATGCCCTGCGGCAGGCCCACGTCGAGCTTCTTGATGTCGGAGCCCCACATCAGATCGCCCAAACCTTCAAGGAAATAGGCAAGGCCGATGGTGGCCATGAAAAGGATGATCGGCTCCTGGTTCACGAGGTGGCGCAGCACGATGCGCTCCACGAGGATCGCCAGCAGCACCATGACCCCGATGGTCAGCACGATGGCCACGACGGCGGGCAGGTGCCAGCCGAAATGGTGCAGATCGGTGCCGAGAATGGCGTTGATCAGATGGGCAAAGGGGATCTGCCCCTCCTGCAGGCCCACGAGCGTGAGCGCCGCGAAAAGCGCCATCACCCCTTGGGCGTAGTTGAAGATGCCGGAGGCCTTGAAGATGAGCACGAAGCCCAGCGCCACCAGCGCATAGAGCACGCCGGCCATCAGGCCGTTGAGCGTGACCTCCATCGCGAAGAGCAGTTGATCAGGCATGGGTGTCCCCTCCGCGAGAGATGATGTTTGAAAGGGTGAGACGGTCAATCATGGGCCACCCCCAGGTAAGCGTCGATCACATCCTGGTTGTTGCGCACCTCATCGGGCGTGCCGTCACCGATCTTCTTGCCGTAATCCATCACGACAACCCGGTCGCTCAGGTCCATGACCACGCCCATGTCGTGTTCGATCAGGGCGATGGTCGTGCCGAATTCGTCGTTCACGTCGAGGATGAAGCGGCTCATGTCCTCCTTCTCCTCCACGTTCATCCCGGCCATGGGCTCATCGAGCAGCAGAAGGCTCGGCTCTGCCGCCAGCGCGCGGGCCAGTTCGACGCGTTTCTTCAGGCCGTAAGGCAAGCGGCCCACCGGCGTCTTGCGGATGTGCTGGATCTCGAGGAAGTCGATCACCTTCTCCACCAGCTCGCGGTTGGCGACCTCTTCCTTCTCGGCCTTGCCCCACCACATCGCCTGGCTGAACAGCCCGCTCTTCATATGGGTCAGACGGCCCGTCATCACGTTGTCCAGAACGCTCATGCCCTCAAAAAGCGCGATGTTCTGGAAGGTGCGGGCGATGCCCTGCTGGGCCACCTGGTAGGGCCTCATCATCGGGCGCTTGGCACCCTTGTAGCGCACCTCGCCCTCCTGCGGGCGGTAGAAGCCCGAGATGACATTGAGCATGGAGGATTTGCCCGCCCCGTTGGGGCCAATGATCGCGCGGATCTCGCCTTCGCGGATGTCGAAGCTGATGTCCTTGATCGCCACCACGCCGCCGAAACGCAGGGTGATGTTCTTCATCTCCATCAGCACGCCGCCGATCTTGCGGCCATCGGCTGTGGTATAGCCTTCGCTGGCATCAAGCATGGCGCGGCCCTCGTGTGTTCGTGTGAATTTGCATCGTCATTCTGCCGCCATCCGTTCGCCGCCGCCCACGACCTTCGCGTCGCGGATTTCCAGGGTGGCCGAGATCGAGCCCTTGCGGCCGTCCTCGTAGGTGACTTCCGTCTTGGTGAAGATCTCGGGCGAGCCGTCGTAGAGCGCCGTGATCAGATCGGCGAATTTCTCCTCCACGATGCGGCGCCGGACCTTGCGGGTGCGGGTCATCTCGCCATCGTCGGCGTCCAGCTCCTTGTGCAGGATCAGGAAGCGGTGGATCTGGCAGCCCGAGAGCATCTCGTCCTGCGCCACGCTTTCGTTCACCTCGGCCAAATGGGCCTCAATCATGGCATAGACTTTCGGGTGCCCGGCGAGCTCCTGATAGGAGGCGTAAGCGATGTTGTTGCGCTCCGCCCAGTTGCCCACGGCGGTGAGATCGATGTTGATGAAGGCAGTGCACATCTCGCGATCTGCACCAAAGACAACGGCCTCAAGGATGTTGGGGTAGAACTTGAGCTTGTTCTCCACGTATTTCGGCGCAAAGAGCCGCCCGTCGGCCATCTTGCCCACATCCTTGGCGCGGTCGATGATGCGCAGGTGTCCGGTGGCTTCCTCGATGAAGCCTGCGTCCCCGGTGGCCACCCAGCCCTCGGCATCCTTCGTGCCGGCAGTGCTTTCGGCGTTCTTGTAGTATTCCACGAAGACACCCGGCGAGCGGTAGAACACCTCGCCGCTCTCGGCGATGCGGATCTCCACGCCCGGCGAGGCCACGCCCACCGTATCGGAGCGCACTTCGCCATCGGGCTGCTGGGTGATGAAGACGCTGGCCTCTGTCTGGCCGTAAAGCTGCTTCAGGTTGATGCCGAGCGAGCGGTAGAAATCGAAGATCTCCGGCCCGATCGCCTCACCCGCCGTGTAGCCCACGCGCACCCGCGAAAACCCGAGCGTGTTCTTCAGCGGCCCGTAGATCAGCACCTCGCCCAGCGCGTATTTGAAGCGGTCAAACCCACCCACGGGCTTGCCGTCCAGAATGGCGGGGCCCACCTTGCGGGCGTGATCCATGCAGCGTTTGAACAGCCAGCGCTTGAAGCGGCCGGCGTCCTCCATGCGGATCATCACATTGGTGAGCAGGGTTTCAAACACGCGCGGCGGGGCGAAGTAATAGGTCGGCCCAATCTCGCGCAGGTCCGTCATCATCGTGTCGGGGCTTTCGGGGCAGTTCACGCAGAAGCCCGCGTAAAACGCCTGCCCGATCGAGAAGATGAAATCCCCGACCCATGCCATCGGCAGATAGGCCAGAACCTCTTCGCCCTCGCCCAGATGATCGAATTTCGCCGAGTTCTCGCTGGTGACAAGGATGTTGCGGTTGGAAAGCACCACGCCCTTGGGCCGCCCGGTGGTGCCGGAGGTGTAGAGCATGACGCAGATGTCATCGAGGCGCAGCGCGGCGCGGCGGCGCGCCAGTTCGGGCATGAATTCATCATAGGCGGCGCGGCCCTGATCCTGCACATGTTTGAAATCATGCAGGCGGGAGTGATCATATTTCCTCAGGCCGCGGGCATCGAGGTAGATCATGTGCTCGAACTGGTGCAAGCGCTCCTGCACCTCGATCACCTTGTCCACCTGCTCCTGATCGCCCGCGATCACGAAGCGCGCGCCGCAGTGTTCCAGCACATAGGCCATCTCTTCGGCCACGGCGTCCTGATAGAGCGGCACCGGCACGGCACCCACGCTCTGCACAGCCACGAAGGACCAGTAGAGATAGGGGCGGTTGCGACCGATGATGGCGACGAAATCGCCGGGCTTCACGCCAAGGTTCAGCAGGCCCAGCGCAAGCGCTTCCACCTCTTTCTCGGTCTCGGCCCAGCTCCAGCTTTGCCAGATCCCGAACTCCTTCTCGCGAAACGCGGGCCGTGCCCCACGCTCAGCGGCGTTGCGCAGCAGCAGTGCCGGCACAGACTCCGGCACAGATTTTTGCACGCCGGAAGACGCTTTCGTGTCCAACTGTTTTCTCCTCCCGTGCCGCAAGCTCCTCAACTGGCGGCGGCGATCGCATGGCTGCGATTCTTTTCCCCTCAAGGGTGACGCGATATTTCTGGGCGTCAATTTTTTCCTGATGTTTTCCCAATCCTTACGAATTGTAACAGCGGGCTTGCGGGCCTTTTCTTTCCATGCATGCCGGTGCTAGCGATAGGGAAGCGAGGAGCACACCATGGCACTGACCGAGGCCGAACGCAGCCGGATGACGCGCGCCGGGCTGAACCTGATCCAGCAGGCGATCTCCATCTATGACGCCGATCTGCGGCTCGCCGTCTGGAACGATCGCTTCAAGGAGATGTTCGATCTGCCCGAGCGGCTGGTGACGCGCGGCGCGAGCTTTGCCGAAACCATCCGCCATCTCGTGGAACGCGGCGAATACGGCGAGGTCGAGGATGTGGAGGCCTGGGTGACGGAGCGCGTGGCGCTGGCGCAGGCGTTTGAGCCCCACTACGTCGAGCGCCGCCGCGCCAATGGCCGGGTTGTGTCCATTGAAGGCGCGCCTTTGCCGATGGGCGGCTGGGTGACGGTCTATACCGACATCACCGGCACCAAGCAGCAGGAGGATCTGCTGCGCGCCCGTTCCGAGAGCCTTTCGGATCAGCTGCTCTCGCGCGCCGAAGAGCTTTCCGCCACCAACCGCGCGCTGGCGGCTACCAATACCGCACTCGAACAGGCCAAGCGCGAGCTGATGGAGATGGAGCAGCGCACCCGGCTCACCGCCGAGATGATGCCGGCCCATATCGCCCGCGTCGGCACTGATCAGCGCTACACCTACTCCAACAGGCGGCTCTCCTCGGTGATGCCCGAACGCGCGACGGACATCCTCGGCATGACGATGCGCGAAGCCCTTGGCCGCCACGCCTGGGCGCAGATCGAGCCGCATTTCGCGCAGGCGCTCTTGGGGGAGGGCTCGGTCTTCGAGTTCACCGAAGAGGTCGCTGGCCGCCGCATCCGCGTGGCGCTCACCCCCGATGAGGCCGAAGGCGGCGTGCGCGGCGTCTACATCCTGTCGATGGATGTGACGGAGGAAGTACAGGCGCGTACCGCTCTGGGCCAGACGATGAAACGCGAGCTGGCCGCGCAGATGACAAGCGGCATGGCCCATGATTTCGCCAACCTTCTGACGATCATGATCGGCATGCAGAGCAAGCTGGCCCGGATGGATCTGCAGCCCGACGCGCTGGCGCTGGTGGAGGCCACCAAGGCCGCCGTCGCGCGCGGTGGCTCGCTTCTGGAGAAGATCGCCAGCGTCTCCTCCCCGCGCGAAATGCACCCGGCCCCCACCGATCTGAACCGCCTGCTCGCCGATCTGCGCCTGCTCGCAGAGCCGAGCCTGCCCGAACATATCGCGCTGAAGATCGACGCCGCGCCGCTGGAGGGGCTCTTCCACCTCGACGCAGGCGCGCTGCAGGATTCGCTGCTGAACCTCGTGATCAACGCGCGGGATTCCCTTGGTGCAACACCGGGGGAGATCCGGCTCACCCTGCGCGCGCAGAAAGAGACATGGATCGAGATCGAAGTCAGCGACACCGGCCCCGGCTTTTCCGAGATTGCCCTGCGGCGCGGGCTCGATCCCTTCTTCACCACCAAGGGCGGTGAGGGGAGCGGGCTGGGGCTGTCGATGGTCTATGATTCCACCAAGCTCGCCGGCGGTCAGGTGCGGCTGGCCAACACCCGCCACGGCGCCAGCGTCACCCTGCGCCTGCCCTTTCGCCGCCTGCGTGCGACGTGGGAGCCGACGCTCGTGGTGCTGGTGGAAGACAGCCCCGAAATCCGCGAATCCGTGCGCGACATGCTCACCGAACTGGGCCACAGCGTGATCGAGGCCGAAAGCGCCGAGGAAGCGCTGGCGCTGGCGCATCTGCCCGGCGTGGGGCTCGTGCTGTCCGACATCATGCTCGCCGGGGACCGCACCGGGCTTTCGCTGCTGGACGAGTTGCGGCAGGCCGCGCCACAGATCCCCGGCTGCCTGATGACAAGCCTGCCCCCCGGCGATCCCCTGCGCCAGCAGGCCGCCGCCCGCTACCCGCTGCTCGCCAAACCTTTCGGGGCAGGCAGCCTCGCCCGTTTTCTTGATCCGCAGGAGGAGGCCACCCCATGAGCCTGCCTTACGTCACCGTGCTGGATGATGAGCCCGAAATCCGCCGTATGCTGGTGGACGCCTTGGAAGAGGCAGGCTTTCGCACCGCCAGCTTTTCCCGCGCGACCGAGTTCGAAGCCTCGCTCGCCAAGGAGGTGCCCGATGTCTGCCTCGTCGATCTCGGCCTGCCCGACAAGGACGGGCTGGCGCTGGTGCACCGGCTGGCACTGGAAAGCGGCGCGGCGATCATCATCATCTCGGGCCGCGCGCAGGTGCAGGATCGGGTCACGGGGCTGGAACTGGGGGCCGATGACTACATCATCAAGCCGTTCGATCCCGCCGAAGTGGTGGCCCGCATCCGCGCCCGCCTGCGCAAGGAGCGCAGCCCCGGCAAGCCCAGCGAAACCGCGCGCTTCGAGGGCTGGACGGCCCATTTCGACCGCTACATCTTGGAAGACGCGCAAGGCGGGCAGACGCCCTTCTCCCACGCCGAAGGCGAAGTGCTGCGCCTGTTTCTGTCCAGCCCCAAACGGCTGATCAGCCGCGCCCAGATGCAGGAAAGCCTCGGCGGGGCAGCCGGCGAAAGCTTTGATCGGGCTATGGACGTGCGCATCTCGCGCCTGCGCACCAAGCTGCAGGAAGATCCGAAAAACCCCCGTCTGATTAAGACGATCTACGGCGCGGGCTATATCTTTCTGGGCGATGTGAGCTGGTCCTGAGCCGAACCCTAGCGCGGCGGCTGCACCTCGTAGCCCGGCTCTTCTGGCTCATCGTCCACCATCTCCGGCGGAAACCCCGGTGCCAGCACCGAAAGCCCCGTCGCCTCTTCCAGCCGCTTGATGATGTTGGGCGAAAGCTCCCGCGCGCCGTAGCGGGCGATGCCGTCCTTGAAGATCGAGATCATCAGCGGGTTCATCTCCAAAGGCACTCCGGCGCGGTCGGCAACCTCCTGAAACAGGCCGATGTCCTTCAGCACCAGATCCATCGTGAAGCTGATGTCGCGGCTGCCGTTCAGGATCACCTGGCTTTCGGTCTCGTGGACGAAGGAATTTCCCGAGGAAATACGGATTGCCTCGAAAGCGGTGTTCAGATCCATGCCTGCGCCCTTGGCAACGGTGAGCGCTTCGGCGCAGGAGATCAGGTTCGCCGTCGCTAGGAAATTGGTGATCACCTTCAGCACCGAGGCGCTGCCCAGATCGCCCGTGTGCAGCACCCGGCGGCCCATGGTGGTCAGAAGCGGCAGGATGCGCTCAAAGGTTTCCCGCGTGCAGCCTGCGAAAATGGCGATATTGCCGGTCGCGGCCCGGTGGCAGCCACCCGACACCGGGCAATCCACCGCCTCGCCCCCCGCCGCGATCACCTTGGCCCCCAACCGCTTCACCTCGGCCTCATCGGTGGTCGACATCTCCATCCAGATCTTGCCCGGCTCCATGGCTGCGAGCAGCCCGTCGGGCGCTTCCAGAACCGCCGCGCTGGCCGCCGGGCTCGGCAAGCATGTGATCACCGCCTCGCAAGCCGCCATCAGCGCGGCAGGGCTCTCGGCAATCCACGCGCCCTGGGTCGCAAATTGCGCGCGCTTGCCGGGGTCCAGATCCAGAACCCCCACGTCATGGCCATTGCGCAAAAGACTGCCGCAAAGCTTGCCACCCACATTGCCCAATCCTACGAACCCGATCTTCATAGCTGCCCTCTCCCTTGAAGCACTGCGCCGCCGCCCCACCCTGAAACGCCGCGCCGCGCCCGGTCTGTCCTGAAAGCGACGGCGCTTTCGGAGGGGCCTGCATTGCATTCATGCACAACCACGGCGCACAAGCGCGCAGTCCCCCGCATTGCCGCACAGCGCCGTACCGCCTATCTCTGGCAGGAAAGGAGATCTGCCATGTCCATCAGACCCGTCAAATCCATCTCCCCCGCGATTCCCACCATGGAAGGCGCCGGGGTGAAACTGCACCGCGCGTTCGGCTTCGAGGATCCGTCTATGCTCGATCCCTTCCTGCTGTTTGACGATTTCCGCAACGAACGGCCCGAAGACTTCCTGAAAGGCTTCCCCTGGCACCCGCACCGGGGCATCGAAACCATCACCTACGTGCTGAACGGCACGGTGGAGCATGGCGATTCCCTCGGCAACGAAGGCACGCTCGCCGCTGGCGACGTGCAATGGATGACGGCAGGCTCCGGCATCCTCCATCAGGAAATGCCCAAGGGCAACGCCAAGGGCCAGATGCACGGCTTCCAGCTCTGGGCGAACCTGCCCGCGAGCCTCAAGATGACAGCCCCGCGCTATCAGGACGTGGAAGGCAAGGAGATCCCCGAGATCATCGACGACGACGGCACCCGCGTGAAGGTGATCGTGGGCGAGTTCTGGGGCAAACGTGGCCCCGTGGACGGCATCGCCACCGATCCGCAATACCTCGATGTCTTCGTGCCCGCCGGTGTGCGCAAAAGCTTCAAGATCGACACCTACCGCCACGCCTTCGCCTATATCTTCGACGGCTCCGGACGCTTCGCTGATGCCTCCGCCCCGCGCGGGGTGCTTCTGGAGAAAGAGGTGCGCGGCGAAGAGGTCAACATCCGCGATCTCTCCGGCGACCGCACGCTTGTGCAGTTTTCCACCGGCGACGAGGTGACAGTGCAGGCCGGCCCGCAAGGCATCCGCTTCCTGCTGATCTCCGGCGCGCCGCTGGAAGAGCCGGTGGCCTGGCACGGGCCCATCGTGATGAACACGCGCGAGGAACTGATGCAGGCCTTCGCCGAGCTGCGCAACGGCACCTTCATCAAACCGGCGCACTAAGCCGAAGCGTGCGCGGGGCTTGTGCCCCGCACCCCGGGATATTTCCGGTCAGAAGATGGGGCCCCACTTTGTTCGTAAAAATATCTCGGGGGAGGCGCCGAAGGCGGCGGGGGCAGAGCCCCCCTGACCGGTCAGGATTTCAGAATACGGCGGATCATGTTTTCATGGATCCGATCAAGCTTCTCCTGCGGAAATTCCGGGTGCGCCGTCTGCCAGTCGGGCACATGGTTCAGCAGCGCGAGGATCGCGTCGGCGATCAGGGCTTCGTCGGGCACCTGAAACGCATCCGCCTCGCGGCCCTGCGCGAGAAGCTCCATCAGGTGTCTTCGATAGCCGGCTTCGAAAGCCCCGACGATGGCGGCGTAGTCGCCTTCCAAAGCGCGGGCCTCGTTTTGAACAAGCCGCGCGGCGTCCGGATTGGCGCGGGTTAGCGCGAGGTGGCCCTGCACGAACCCCTTGATCCGCGCATTGGGGCTGTCTTCGGTGGAGAGCGGCGCGAGCGCGTCCTGCCGGGCCTGCAGGAACGCCGTCATCAGGCTGAACAGCAGTGTTTGCTTGTCCTTGGTGTGCAGGTAGATCGCCCCGGCCTGAACCCCGGCTTCCCCTGCGATCTGGCGCATGGAGACGGCGTCATAGCCCTGTTCGGCAAAGAGCCTGAGGGCGGCGGCGTGAATGCGTGCGCCGGTTTCGGCGGCGCTGGTTCCGGTTTTGCGTGCCATGGCGCCAGTGTAACTGAACGAGCGTTTTACACAAGACCTCCTGCCCCGGCGACACCCGCCTTGCCGCGCGTTTCCTGCGCGCCTATGGTCGCCGCACCTCGCTGCGAAAGCCTGCCATGCGCAAACGCCACCTCCCTGCCGCCCTCACGGCCTGCCTGCTTCTTGCGGGCTGTTTCAGCTCGCCGGAGATCGAGGGCTTGAGCGATGTGGCCCCAGTGGATGCGCCCTTCCCGGAGCTAGCGCCGGCCAGTGCGCTGCCCCCGCCCGCAACCGACCCGGAGCGCGGCCTGCGCGAGGCCCAGGCGCTGGAAAACCGCGCCGCCGCCCTGCGCGCCCGCGCCGATGCTCTGAGCGCCCAGCGCCCCTGACACACGTCAGCTATGCGCACCCTGCGCGCCGCGTTGCAAGCCTGCGTGATTCCCGCTAACAGAGCGCGACCAATTCACGGACGGAGACCCCCATGACCCAGCCCCTGCGCCTAGGAATCGCCGGCCTCGGGACCGTCGGTGTCGGTGTCGTCAAGATCGTGCGCCAGAAGGCGGCGCTGCTTGAGGCCCGCACCGGACGGCCGATCGAGATCACGGCGGTGAGCGCTCGCAGCCGCAAGAAGGATCGCGGGGTGCCCCTGGACGGCTTCGCATGGGAAGACGATCCGGTGAAGCTCGCCCAGCGCGACGACATCGATGTCTTCGTCGAATTGATGGGCGGCGAGAACGGGCCCGCGAAGGCCTCCATCGAGGCTGCCATTGCTGCTGGCAAGGACGTTGTCACCGCCAACAAGGCGCTGCTCGCGATCCACGGCCAAAACCTGGCCGAAGCCGCCGAGGCCGCCGGCCATGTGATCCGGTTCGAGGCCGCCGTCGCCGGGGGCATCCCGGTGGTGAAGGCGCTCACCGAAGGGCTTGCCGGCAACGAGATCACCCGTGTGATGGGTGTGATGAACGGCACCTGCAACTACATCCTCACCCGCATGGAAAGCGCCGGGCTCTCCTATGAGGAGGTCTTCAAGGAAGCCAGCGATCTGGGCTATCTCGAAGCCGATCCGACGCTGGACGTGGGTGGCATCGACGCGGGCCACAAGCTGGCGCTGCTGGCCTCAATTGCCTTCGGCACCAAGGTCGATTTCGACGCCATGCGCCTTGAAGGCATCGAGCGCATCACCAGCGAAGACATCGCCGCCGCCGCCGACATGGAGTACAAGATCAAGCTTCTGGGCGTGGCGCAGATGACGGGGCGCGGCCTTGTGCAACGGATGACCCCCTGCCTCGTGCCCGACACTTCCCCGCTGGGCCAGCTGCAGAACGCCACCAACATGGTGGTGATCGAGGGCGACAGCGTCGGCCAGATCGTGCTGCGCGGTGCCGGTGCGGGCGAAGGCCCCACCGCTTCGGCCGTGATGTCGGACGTGCTGGACATCGCGCGCGGCATCCGTGTGTCCACCTTCGGCCAGCCCGCCGCCAGCCTGACCCCGGCCAAGATCGCCGAGATCAGCGTGCCCGCCCCCTACTACCTGCGCCTCAAGCTGCAGGACAAGCCGGGCGCGCTGGCGAAAGTTGCCTCGGTCTTGGGCGAGAACGGCATCTCCATCGACCGGATGCGCCAATACGGCCATGCGGATACGATGGCCCCCGTGCTGATCGTCACCCACAAGACAGACCGCCACGCGCTCGACAATGCGCTGGAAGAATTCGCAAAAACCGGCGTCGTGGCCGGGGAACCTGTGGCGATCCGTATCGAAACCGTATGACGGCTTGCCCGGCGTGGCCCCGCGGGCTATGCCGGGATCGGCCCACATCAAGTTTCAGGATTGCATTCCATGCCCGATACCATTGAATTTTATGACCGCATGCTGTCGCTCGGCCTTGCGCGCGTGTCCGAAGCCGCCGCCATTGCCTCTGCCGATCTGGTTGGCCGTGGCGACGAGAAGGCCGCCGATCAGGCCGCCGTCAACGCCATGCGCAACCAGCTCAACCTGCTCGACATCGCCGGCGTCGTGGTGATCGGCGAAGGCGAGCGCGACGAGGCACCGATGCTGTTCATCGGCGAGGAAGTGGGTACCGGCAACGGCCCCGCCGTGGACATCGCGCTGGATCCGCTCGAAGGCACCACGCTTACCGCGAAAGACATGCCCAACGCGCTCACCGTGATCGCCATGGCCCCGCGCGGCACGCTGCTGCACGCGCCGGATGTCTATATGGACAAGCTGGCCATCGGCCCGGGCTATCCGAAAGACGTCGTATCGCTGGACATGAGCCCGGCGGAACGCGTTCGCGCTTTGGCCAAGGCCAAGGGCTGCGACGCCGATGACATCACCGTCTGTATCCTTGAGCGCCCCCGCCATGACGAGCTGATCGCCGAGGTGCGCTCCACCGGGGCCGCGATCCGCCTGATCACCGATGGCGACGTGGCCGGTGTGATCCACTGCGCCGAGGCAGAAAAGACCGGCATCGACATGTACATGGGCTCCGGCGGCGCGCCCGAGGGCGTGCTCGCGGCTTCCGCGCTGAAATGCATGGGTGGCCAGATGTGGGGCCGTCTGCTGTTCCGCAACGACGACGAACGTGGCCGTGCCGCCAAGGCCGGGATAACCGATCTGGATCGCATCTACGCGCGCGACGATCTGGTGACGCAGGACGTGATCTTTGCCGCCACCGGCGTGACGGATGGCTCCATCGTGTCGGGCCTTAAGCGTGAGCCCAAGGCGCTGACCACCGAGACCATCCTGATGCGGTCCAAAACCGGCTCCGTGCGCCGGATGACCTATCGCAACCCGATCAAGTAACGGGTGCGATGCAGGGCTTGCTTCTGATCGACTTCCAGCGGGGCTTTGAAAGCCCCGTCTGGGGTGCGCGGAACAATCCCGAAGCCGAAGAGCGGGCCGCGCGGCTGCTGAGCCATTGGCGCAGCCTAAGCCTGCCCCTCTTCCACGTCCGCCATATCAGCACCGAGCCCGGCAGCCCCTTGGGGCCGGGCACGGGCGGCACCGAGTTCATCCCGGCGCTGGCCCCTCTGGCGGGCGAGCCTGTTTACGAGAAATCGGTAAACTCCGCCTTTATCGGCACCTCGCTTGAAGCCGATCTGCGCGCCGCGGGCGTGGAAGATTTGGTGATCTGCGGGCTGACAACACCCCATTGCGTCTCCACTTCCTGCCGGATGGCGGGCAACTACGGCTTTCGCGTCACGCTGGCCCATGACGCCTGCGCCGCCTTCGCGGCCAATGCCAACACCGGTTGGGACAGACGCCTTGCCCCGATGGACCCGGAAGCGATCCACGCCGCCGCGGTCTCCCACCTGCATGGCGAATTCGTCACCGCGCACAGCGTGGCAGAGATCCTGGCGGGCTGATGGCGTTTCTCGGGGTCGAAAGCTCGCTCACCGGGCGGCACTGGCAGGGGCTCGGGCCGGAGCAGGAACGACAGGCCGAAGCCATGGCGCAAGGAACGCGCCTGCCGCTGCCGCTCTGCCGCACGCTCGCGCGCCTTGGCGTGCCCACGGACGAGGCCGAGCGCTATCTGGCCCCTGCCCTGCGTGATCTGCTGCCCGATCCTCATTCGCTGAAAGACATGGAGCCCGCTGCCGCGCGCTTCCTGAAGGCGGTGAAAGAGGGCCAGCGCATTGCCATCTTTGCCGATTACGATGTAGACGGCGGCGCGTCCGCCGCGCTGCTGATCTGCTGGCTGCGCGCCATGGGCCGCCCGGCCACGCTCTATATCCCCGACCGCATCGACGAAGGCTATGGCCCCAACGACGCCGCCATGGCCGAACTGGCCGCGCATCACGATCTGATTGTTTGCGTCGACTGCGGCACGCTCTCCCATGGGCCGATCGAGGCCGCAAAGGGCGCCGATGTGATCGTGCTGGACCACCACCTCGGCGGCGAAACCCTGCCCGCCGCCTGCGCCGTGGTGAACCCGAACCGGCAGGACGAAAGCGGCGATCTGGCCCATCTCTGCGCGGCAGGCGTCGTGTTCCTGATGCTGGTGGAAGCCAACCGCCAGCTGCGCAGTGAAGGCGTGCAGGGGCCGGACCTGATGGCGATGCTTGATCTTGTGGCGCTGGCCACCGTCGCCGATGTCGCCCCGCTGATCGGGGTGAACCGCGCGCTGGTGCGGCAGGGGCTCGTCGTGATGGCGCGCCGCCAGCGCCCCGGCCTCGTGGCGCTCGCGGATGTCTCGCGGATGGACACCGCGCCGAGCAGCTATCACCTCGGCTTCCTGCTGGGGCCACGCGTGAACGCGGGCGGGCGCATCGGCGCGGCCGATCTGGGCGCGCGGCTGCTGGCCACAGATGATCCGCACGAAGCCCGCGCACTGGCGGATCGGCTGGACGAGTTGAACACCGAGCGCCGCGACATCGAGGCCGCCGTGCGCGCACAAGCCATGGAACAGGCCGAGGCGCGGGGCTTTGATGCGCCGCTCGTCTGGGCCGCTGGCGAAGGCTGGCACCCCGGCGTCGTCGGCATCGTCGCCTCCCGCCTGAAGGAGGCCACCAACCGCCCCGCCGTGGTCATCGGGCTTGAGGGCAGCGAGGGCAAGGGCTCGGGCCGCTCGATTGCGGGCGTCGATCTGGGCGCATCGATCCAGCGGGTGGCCGCCGAGGGGCTGCTGATCAAGGGCGGCGGGCACAAGATGGCCGCCGGGCTGACCGTCGAGGAAGACAAGCTGGAGCCCGCCATGGCGCGGCTTGCCGAATTGCTGGACAAGCAAGGCGCAGGCAGCGCCGGCCCCGCCGATCTGCGGCTCGACGGGCTTCTGATGACAGGCGCCGCCACCGTGGAGCTGGTGGAGCAGATCGAGGCCGCAGGCCCCTTCGGCGCGGGCGCGCCGGGGCCGCGTTATGCCTTCGCCGATCAGGCCATCCATTTCGCCAAGCGCATCGGCGAGAGCCACCTGAAAATCACCTTCTCCGATGGCATCGGCCCCCGCCTTGAAGCCATCTGCTTCGGCGCCTTCGACACCGCCCTCGGCCCCGCGCTGGAGGCCCACAACGGCGCGCGGTTCCACCTTGCGGGGCGGATCGAGATCAACACATGGAACGGCCAGAGCAAGGTCCAGCTGCGGCTGGAAGACGCCGCGCCAGCCTAGGCGCGCCAGCCCACAAGGGCCTGCGCCCGGAGGCTAAGAATTTCGCTTTCGAGGCCAAAGAATCGCTTGCAGACAGGCTTCGCATTTCCTAAATAGCGCTCCACGCGGCAAGGCTGCTCCGTTCGTCTATCGGTTAGGACGCCAGGTTTTCAACCTGGAAAGAGGGGTTCGATTCCCCTACGGAGTACCACCCGCGCTTTCCCCGCCTTCAGAACACCAGCGCCCAAAGGATCGGGAGCAGCAGCGCCGTGGCCAGAGCGTTGAGCCCCATGGCGAGGCCGGAAAAGGCTCCGGCAGCCTCGGAATCCTGCAACGCGCGTGCGGTGCCAATGCCGTGGCTCGCGGTGCCAAGCGCAAGGCCGCGCGCTTCGGGAGAGCGGATGCGCAGCAGATCCAGCATCAGCGGGCCGAACATTGCGCCAGTGATCCCTGTCGCCAGCACCAGAACCGCGGTGAGCGAAGGCACGCCGCCGATCTGCTCGGCGATGCCCATCGCCACAGGGGCCGTCACCGATTTCGGCGCGAGCGACGCCACCAGCGCCTCATTCGCCCCCATCACATGGCCGATCGCCACGGCGGCGACCACCGCGCTTGCGGAGCCCGCGAGCAGGCTTGCAGCAAGCGCCAGCGCGGAGCGGCGCACCAGCGCGAATTGGCGGTACAGCGGCACCGCGAGCGCCACCGTGGCCGGGCCGAGCAGGAAATGCACGAACTGCGCGCCTTCAAAATAGACGGCATAATCGGTGCCCGTCAGCAGCAGCACCGCCACCACGATCCCGACGCCGATCATCACCGGGTTCAGCAGCGGTGTGCCGCCAAAACGGCGGCTCAGCACGTCGCCCGCCTGAAAGGCGATCAGGGTGAGCGTCAGGTGAAACAGCGGCGTTGCGCTGAGGTAGACCCAGCTGTCCGTCAGCCCGCCCATCACGCGCCCTCGCCCGGCTTGCGACGCGCAAACAGCGCCATCAGCCCGCCGGTGACGGCAATGGCCAGCAGGGTGGAAAGCACCAGCGAGACGGTCACGGGCACCAGCCCCTCCCCCAGCAGGCGCAGGTGCAGCACGACGCCCGCACCGGCCGGCACGAAGAGCAGCGAGAGGTTCTGCAGAAGCCCGCGCGCCACCACGTCCAGCCCCTGCGGCACGGATTTGCGCCAGAGCAGGAAGGCAAAGAGCAGGACCATCCCCGCCACCGGCCCGGGAATCGGCAGGCCAAGGCCACGCATCAGCAGCTCGCCAAGGAACTGGCAGCTGAAAATCAGGGTCAAGTAAGCCAGCATAGTGCCTCCGGGTGTCTGCGGCATGTCGGAGCCGGGCCGCCGCGCCCGGCCCGCTGAGCCTAGGCGCGCGCGGTGACGGCATGCAAGGGGCGCTCTTGCGCCCAAGAAGGCCAAAAGCCCTGATCTTTTTGTGGAATTTGCCCTGCCCATCGGCTTAAATCGCACCAAAGCCATCCTGCCGCGCCAGCGCGGCCCGAAATCATCCCAATCCCGGAGGCCCGCCCCCATGCGCCCGAAGACGTTCCACGCGATTGCCGCGCTTTCCCTCAGTGCGCTGGTGCTAGCGGCCTGCAACGAAGAAGACACCGCCGCGCCGGCTGCGGCGACGCCGAAAGTCTCGGTCGCGGCGGCCTATCAGGAAGACATCACCGAAGAGGCCGTGTTCATCGGCAAGGTCGAGGCCATCGACAGCGTGGACGTGATGGCCCGCGTGCAGGGCTACCTGCGCGATGTGCTGGTGGAAGAAGGCACCAATATCGCCGCCAACACGCCCCTTTTCACCATCGAGAAAGAGGCCTACGAAGCCGCCGTGGCCGCGCGCGAGGCCGATCTGGCGAGCGCCAAGGCAAACCTCGAACTGGCCAACATCGAATTGGACCGCAAGCAACAGCTCGTGGCCAAGGGCACCTCGCCGGAAAGCGAGCTGGACATTGCCCGCGCCAATGCCGCCGTGGCCGAAGCCTCGATCAAGGCCGCCGAAGCGGCGCTGGATCAGGCCAAGCTGGATCTGAGCTACACCGATGTGGCCGCGCCCTTCGAAGGGCGGATTGGCCGTGTGGCCGCGAGCGTCGGCGATCTGGTCGGCCCCTCCAGCGGCCCGCTGGTGACGGTCGTGAGTCAGGCGCCGATGTATGTGAGCTTCTCGCTCAACGAAAAGCAGCTGGCCGATGTGCTTCAGGCGCTGGACACCCACGCTGGCGGGCTGGCTGATTCCGAGCGCTCGCCGGATGTCTTCGTGGATCTGCCCAATGGGCAACGCCTTGAGGAAACCGGCCGCATCGCCTTTGCCGACAACCGCATCGATCCCACCACCGGGAGCATCTCGATCCGGGCGGAATTTGCCAATGAGACCAAGATGCTGGTCGATGGGGCCTTCGTGCATGTCCACATTCAGGCGCTGGAACCCGAGACCCGCGTGCTGGTGCCGCAGGCCGCCGTGCAACGTGACCAGAAGGGCGATTTCGTGCTTCTGGTGAACCAGCAGGGCGTGGTCGAGCAGCGCTACATCACCATCAACGGCCAGCATGAAACCGGCTACATCGTGGAAGACGGCATCCAGCTTGGCGAAAGCGTGATCGTGGAAGGGCTGCAGCGCGTGCGCGCGGGCGTGGAAGTGGAAGCGGTTCAGGCCGGGGCTGCCCCGGAAGCCGCACCCGCTGAAGGCGAAGCCGCCACGACCGACGAGGGCTGAGCCGATGTTCTCCTCGATCTTCATTTCCCGCCCCAAGACAGCGCTCGTAATCTCGCTGGTGCTGTCGATCATGGGCTTCATCTCCTACAGCGTGCTGCCGGTGGAACAGTTCCCCGACATCACGCCGCCGGTGGTGAACGTCTCCGCCAACTACTCCGGTGCTTCTGCTGATACCGTGGAAAACACCGTCGCCGCGCCGATCGAGGCACAGGTGAACGGGGTGGACGACATGCTCTACATGTCGTCGGACAGTTCCGACAGCGGCTCCTACTCGCTCAACGTAACCTTCGAAGTGGGCACCGATCCGGACATCGCTTCGGTGAACGTGCAGAACCGCGTGGCGCAGGCCATGGCGAGCCTGCCCTCTGAGGTGACGCAGCGCGGGGTGGTGACGCAGAAATCCTCCACCAACATGCTGCTCACGGCAGTGCTGTTTTCGCCCAATGGCACCTATGACGAGGTGTTCCTCTCCAACTACGCCTCCATCAACCTGAAAGACGCGCTGGCGCGGGTGAACGGCGTCGGCAAGGCCGAGGTGATGACGGATTTCGCTTATGCAATGCGCATCTGGCTGGACCCGGACCGCATGGCGAGCCTGTCGATGTCGGTGGGCGATGTGATCAACGCGATCCGCGAGCAGAACCTCGAAGTCTCGGCAGGCCAGATCGGCACGCCGCCGGTGCCCGGCGATCAGCAGTTCCAATACACGATCAAGGCGCAGGGGCGGCTGGTTTCAGCCAGCGAGTTTGAAAACATCGTGCTGCGTACCGGCGATGATGGTGCGATTGTCACCGTTTCCGACATCGCTCGCGTGGAACTGGGCGCAAGCTACTACAACGCCTCGGGCCGCTTCTCGGGCAAGGCCGCCACGGTGCTGTCCGTCTATCAGGCCCCGGGCGCGAACGCTTTGGCCGTGTCTGAAGCCGTGCTGGCCGAGTTGGAACGGCTCAGCCGTGTCTTCCCGGACGACGTGGAATACCAGGTGCCCTTCAACACCACCGACTACGTGGAGCAATCCCTGAACGACGTTGTCACCACGCTGATGATGACCTTCGCGCTGGTGATGGCGGTTGTGTTCATCTTTCTAGGCAACCTGCGGGCCACGATGGTGCCGATGCTGGCGATCCCGGTGTCGCTGATCGGCACCTTCGCCTTCCTGCTGGCCTTCGGCATGTCGCTCAACACGATCTCGCTCTTCGCACTGGTGCTGGCCATCGGCATCGTGGTGGATGACGCCATCGTGGTGGTGGAGAACGTGGAGCGGATCATGGCCGAGGAAGGGCTTCCGCCGCCCGAGGCCACCCGCAAGGCCATGGTGCAGATCACCGGCCCCGTGATTGCCACGACGCTGGTGCTGCTGGCCGTCTTCGTGCCGGTGACCTTCATGCCCGGCATCACCGGGCGGCTTTATTCGCAGTTCGCCGTCACCATCTCGGTGGCCGTGCTGATCTCCTCGATCAACGCGCTGACGCTCTCGCCCGCCATGTGCGCGCTGGTGCTCAAGCCCCGCTCCGGCCCGCCGCGCGGGATGTTTGCGCTGTTTGAGAACGTGATCGGCGGGGTTCGCAACGGCTATGTGGCCATCGTCACCCGCTTCGTGCGCGTCGCGCTGCTGAGCCTCGTCGTGCTGGGCGGCATCGTGCTGGCCGCGGGCGGCATGCTGCGCTCCACCCCGGCGGGCTTCCTGCCGCTGGAGGACAACGGCTATCTCTTCGTCGACATCCAGCTGCCCGACGCCGCCTCGCTGGCGCGCACGCAGGTCGTCTCGGACCGGATCACCGAACAGGTGCTCGAAGTGCCGGGTGTGACGGAAAACGTCGTCGTGAACGGCTTCTCGCTGCTCAACGGCGCAGGCTCCAACGGCGCGCTGATGATCGTGACGCTGGACAACTGGGATCTGCGCCAGACGCCGGAGCTTTCGGCCAATGGCGTGCTGGCCCAGATCCTCGCCATCGCCAATCAGGAGGCGGCGGCGAGCATCGTGGCCTTCAACCCGCCGCCGATCCCCGGCTTGGGCATGAGCGCCGGCGTCGAGATGAAGGTGCAGCAAACCGCCGGTGGCACGCCGCAGGATCTGTCTGCAGTGCTGGGCGGCTTCGTCTACGCGATCAACCAGCGCCCGGAGCTTGGGCAGGGCTACACCACCTTCCGGGCAAACGTGCCGCAGGTCTTCGTGGACCTGGACCGTGAGAAGGCCAAATCGCTGCAGGTGCCGGTGTCGGAAGTCTTCCAGACGATGCAGGCGCAGCTTGGCTCCTACTACGTGAACGATTTCAACCTCTTTGGCCGCGTCTACCGCGTGATGCTTCAGGCGGAAGGCAGCTACCGCGATCAGGTGGAGGACATCGGCAATCTCTACGTACGCTCCACCACGGGCGCGATGGTGCCGCTGGGCACGCTGGTGAATGTGGAAAACATCCTCGGGCCCACCACGCTGAACCGCTTCAACCTGTTCCGCTCCGCCACCGTGACGGGCGTTCCGGCGGCGGGCATGGCCACGGGCGACGTGATCACCGCGATGGAGGAAGAAGCCGCCACGGCGCTGCCGCCGGGCTACGCCTTCGAGTGGACAGGCACCGCCCAACAGCAACAGGAAAGCGCCGGCATGGTGCAGGTGATCCTGCTTCTGGCGGTTGTCTTCGGCTATCTCTTCCTCGTGGCGCAATACGAGAGCTGGTCGATGCCGCTGGCCATCCTGCTCTCGGTGATCGTGGCCCTGTTCGGGGCGGTCTTGGCGGTGTTCCTCACCAATGGGGACATCAACCTCTACACCCAGATCGGGATGATCATGCTGATCGGGCTCGGGGCGAAGAACGCGATCCTGATCGTGGAATTCGCGATGGAGCTCAGGGCCTCGGGCAAGTCGATCCGCGAGGCGGCGACAACGGCAGCGCATATGCGCTTCCGCGCCGTGATGATGACAGCGCTCTCCTTCCTCCTCGGCGTCGTGCCGCTGATGACAGCCTCCGGCGCGGGCGCGGCCAGCCAGCGGGCGATCGGCTATGCGGTGTTTGGTGGGATGCTGATGGCGACGGTTGTGGGCGTTATCCTGATACCTGTGCTATACGTGGTGATGCAGATCCTGCGGGAGCGGCTGAAAGGCACCTATAACGGGGCCGATACGCCGCTTGAACGCCCGGCAGGTGAAGATACCCCACCGCCGGAGGACACCCCGCCCCCGGCGGGCGCACCGCAGGAGGGATAATCCGGCGGACAGGATGAAACGCAGGCGGGGCGCTCCGGATCGGAGCGCCCCTTCGCATTCCAAGCCCTTCGAGCAGTTTGACAACGATCAACACACGGAAGGGACAGACCATGAAGAAAACCATCGCAAGCGCCGCGCTCGCAGCCGCGCTTTTCCCCCATGTCAGCCCGGCGGAAACCCCTGCGGAACGCGGCGCTTATCTGGTGCGCGGCATCGCCGGCTGCGGCAACTGCCACACGCCCTTTGGCGCAGAAGGCCCCGACATGGGAAAGGAACTTGCCGGGCGGTTGGTGGAGCAGAACGAGATGTTCACCGCCGTCGCCCCCAACATCACTCCGGCCGGGCGCATTGCCGATTGGAGCGATGCAGAGCTCGCCCGCGCCATCCGCGAAGGCATCCGCCCCGACGGCAGCCTGATCGGCCCGCCGATGCCCTACGCCATGTACCGCGGCCTCGGCGATGAGGATCTCGCTGCCATCGTCGCCTTCCTGCGCAGCCTGCCGGCGGTGGAAAACGAGGTCCCGGCCTCGACCTACAACATCCCGCTGCCCCCGGCCTACGGCCCGCCCGTGGAAAGCGTCAGCGCGCCCGCGAAGGGCGAAACCGTGGAATATGGGGCCTATCTCGCCGGCCCCGTGGCCCATTGCATGGAATGCCACACGCCGTTGGGTCCACAAGGCCCGCTTCTGGAAACCGATCTGGGTCGGGGCGGCTTTGAATTCCACGGGCCGTGGGGCACCTCGGTCGCCTCCAATATCACCAGTCACGAAGACGGGCTGGCGGGCTACTCCGATGACGAGATGAAAGCGATGATCACCAAGGGCATGCGCCCGGACGGAAACCCGATGATGCCGCCGATGCCCTACGGCTACCTGGCGCAGATGGACGAAACCGATCTCAACGCCATCGTGCTCTACCTGCGCAGCCTGCCGCCGCTGCCCGACGCCTGACGCCTGGCGCTTGCCCCCTTGCGCCCACGGCCTGCGCCCCTATCCTCCCGGTGAAACTCCGGGAGGCTCCTTCATGCGCATTTTCTTCACCGGCGGCTCGGGCAAGGCCGGCCGCCACGCCATCGCCCATCTTCTCGAAAAGGGCCACCGCGTCGTCAACGCCGACCGCGTGCCGCTGGATCTGCCCGGCGTGGACAACCTGACCGTCGAGTTGACCGACAGCGGGCAGGTCTTCAACGCGCTCACCTCGCTGGCCGATTTCGACGAGTTGGACGCCCCCGACGTGCCGCGTTTTGATGCCGTGGTACATTTCGCCGCCGTGCCGCGCATCCTGATCCAGCCCGACAACGTCACCTTCGCCGACAACGCGCTCTCCACCTACAACGTGCTGGAAGCCGCCACCAAGCTCGGGATCCCCAAGGTGATCTTCGCCTCGTCTGAAACGACCTATGGCATCTGCTTCGCCCAGGGCGAGAAAAAGCCCGACTACCTGCCGGTGGATGAAGAGCACCCCACCGTGCCCCACGACAGCTACGCCATGTCCAAGATCGCCAATGAGGCCTGCGCCCGCAGCTTTCAGGCCCGCTCCGGGCTGGATATCTACGGGCTGCGGATCAACAACGTGATCGAGCCCCACGAATACGAAACGATGTTCCCGGCCTTCGTGAACGACCCCGCGCTGCGCCGCCGCAACATCTTCGCCTATATCGACGCCCGCGATCTTGGCCATATGGTGGAGCGCTGCCTGCACACCGACGGCCTCGGCTATGAGGTCTTTAATGTCGCCAACCCCGATCTCTCGGTGGCGATCAGCAACGCGGATGTCCGCGCCCGCTTTTACGAGGGCGTGCCGGTGAAGCGGGAGATGGGCGAAACGGAAACCTTCTACAGCATCGAGAAAGCCAAACGCCTCCTCGGCTTCGCCCCGCAGCACAGCTGGCGGGACGCGCTCAAACCCTGATCTTCCTCTCGCCCAAAATACCTCGGGAGCGCGAGGGCAGCGCCCTCGCATCAACCCTCAGACCGCCGCCACCGCCTGCGCCGCCATCTCCAGAATGGCCGCGCGCGAGCGCGCCACGGCGATGAAACGGGCGTTGTGGCAGAACACCGCGCCTGCCACGTCTGTTGCCGCCTCAAGTTCCGCCCCGTTCAATCCGGCCCAGGCCTCCGGCAGCTCAGCGCGGTTTTCAAAGGTGTTGCCGCCTTTTCGGATCGTGGTCAGCGCCCAGTCGCCCCCATCGCGCGGGTGCACGACGAAGAGCAGATGATCGGCGCCTGCCGCCTCCACCGCCGCCCGGAAGGGCATGCCCATGGGCAGTTCCAGAACCCGCGCTTCGCCTGCGGCATGGATCGCCGCCGTCACCAAAGCCTCCGCCCGGCACTTCGCCGCGCGCTGCACAACGGCGGCCTCCACAAAAGCCCGCGCCACGGTGAGTGCGGCGTGGAAGGCCGCGTCATCAGCCCCCGCCTCGCGCGCATCGAAGGGCGGCTTCAGCGTCTCCAGAAGGCTCGGCAGCGTCAGCCCCGCCAGCATCCCGGCGCTCGAGGGCTCCAACGCGCCATTGTCCACCAGATCGATCGGCAGAACGAAACCCTTGTCCATCGCCTCATGCACCGTTGCGACATCGCTCTCCGGCACCGAAAGCGCGCGCAAGTAACCCGTGCCGTACTGCGCCCAGATCAGCCCGAAAGAGCTGTACGGCTGCCCGTCGGCACGCAAAGGATTGGGCCGCTGGTGATGGTCAAAAATCCGCAGCTCCGGATTATAGGCCCGGCCCACATCGTATATGATCCGCCCCTCCGCGGGCACCGTCCAGGCCTCCTCCCGGCTGCGCACCAGCGCGGCCTGCGGAAACAGCCGGGTCAGAACCACGGAAGACAAAAGCTCGTCGGCGTGAAACCCTCCGGAATGGGTCACAAGATGGGTGATGGTCATGATCTGTCAGCAATTGTTACCGGCGCGGGGCAAGGGCAAACGGGGCCCCCTTCCTCTCGCACCAAATACCTCGGGAGCGCGAGGGCAGCGCCCTCGCATGAAACAGCTGCGCCTCAGTGGGTCCAGGCGCTGCGGCGGCCGGTGGCGAAATTCTCGCCATAGCCCCCTGAGCGGATGTTGGGCTTGCGCTTGTGCGGCGTGGAGACGACGTAGTCGATCCCGTGGGCCTTGGCGTAATCCTCGGCGGCCTCGCGGCTGTCAAACCGCAGTTTCACCTGACTGCGCGTGTCGCCGGAGCTTGTCCAGCCCATCAGCGGATCCACCGCGCGGGCGGAGGCCGGGGCGTATTCCAGCACCCAGTGGTGGGTCTTGGCCTGCCCCGATTGCATAGCGTTGCGGGACGGCTGGTAAATACGTGCGCGCATGGCGGAATCCTCTGGTGTCCGGCCAAGTTATCGGCAATTCGAAGGCCTCGCGCAAGCGGCGCGTGGACGCGGGCCAGAGCCACAGCACGGCCTCTGCTGACACCCTCCTGTCAGGAGCCTGTCAGCAGCGCCTTGAACCTTTCGCCAAAGCCCGCACATTAAGGGCCTGTGCCAAGGGCACAGCGTGACCAACAGGAGCCGCCCGCATGGACAACCCGATGCCCCAGATCCCCGATCCCAGCCGCCCGCGGGTGAAGCTGGAAGGCGGCCGGCGCTTTGTGATGAACACGGCGTTTGATCCGGCGGGCGATCAGCCCACCGCGATCGCGGAGCTTTCCCAGGGCGTGATGGAGGGCGAGCGCAACCAGGTGCTGCTCGGCGCAACCGGCACCGGCAAGACCTTCACCATGGCCAAGATCATCGAGGAAACCCAGCGCCCGGCGATCATCCTTGCCCCCAACAAGACGCTTGCCGCCCAGCTTTATGGCGAGTTCAAAGGCTTCTTCCCGGAAAACGCGGTGGAGTATTTCGTCTCTTTCTACGACTACTACCAGCCCGAGGCCTATGTGCCGCGCACCGATACCTTCATCGAGAAGGACAGCGCGATCAACGAACAGATCGACCGGATGCGCCACTCCGCCACCCGTGCGCTTCTGGAGCGCGACGACGTGATCATCATCGCCTCGGTCTCCTGCATCTACGGCATCGGCTCGCCCGAAACCTATACCGAGATGACGCAGGATCTGGTGGTCGGGGAGGAATACAACCAGCGCGAGGTGATGAAGGGTTTCGTCGCCCAGCAATACCGCCGCTCGGATAACGCCTTTTCGCGCGGCGCCTTCCGTGTGCGCGGTGACAGCCTTGAGATCTGGCCGAGCCACCTTGAGGATCGCGGCTGGCGGTTTTCCTTCTTCGGCGAGGAGCTGGAGCAGATCACCGAGTTCGACACGCTCACCGGCGAGCGCACGGCGACGCTTGAGAAGGTGCGTGTGTATGCCAACAGCCACTACGTCACTCCGCGCCCGACGCTGGTGCAGGCGATCAAGGCCATCAAGGAAGAGCTGACGCTCAGGCTCAAGCAGTTCGAGGACGAGGGCAAGCTTCTGGAAGCCCAGCGGATCGAGCAACGCACCAAGTTCGATCTGGAGATGCTGGAGGCGCAGGGCTACTGCAACGGCATCGAGAACTACTCGCGCTACCTGACGGGCCGCGCCCCCGGCGAGCCGCCCCCCACGCTGTTTGAATACATCCCCGACAGCGCGCTCGTCTTTGCCGATGAAAGCCACGTGTCGGTGCCGCAGATAGGCGGCATGTACCGGGGCGATCACCGCCGCAAGTTCACGCTGGCCGAACACGGCTTCCGCCTGCCCTCCTGCATGGACAACCGCCCGCTGAAGTTCGAGGAATGGGACGCGATGCGCCCGCAGAGCGTCTTTGTGTCGGCCACGCCGGCCGCCTGGGAATTGGAACAGGCCGGCGGGGTTTTCACCGAACAGGTGATCCGCCCCACGGGCCTCTTGGACCCCGAGGTGGAGATCCGACCGGTAGAAATGCAGGTGGATGATCTGCTGGATGAGATCCGCCGCGTCACCGAGCGCGGCTTCCGCACGCTCGTCACCGTGCTCACCAAGCGCATGGCCGAGGATCTGACGGAATACCTGCACGAACAGGGCATCAAGGTGCGCTACATGCACTCCGACATCGACACGCTGGAGCGCATCGAGATCCTGCGCGACCTGCGTCTCGGGGCCTTTGACGTGCTCGTCGGCATCAACCTGCTGCGCGAGGGGCTCGACATCCCCGAGTGCGGGCTGGTGGCTATTCTGGATGCGGATAAAGAGGGCTTCCTGCGCTCCGAAACCTCCCTGATCCAGACCATCGGCCGCGCCGCGCGCAACGCTGACGGCAAGGTCATCATGTATGCCGACCGCATCACCGGCTCGATGGAACGCGCCCTGCGCGAAACCGAGCGCCGGCGTGAAAAGCAGATGGCCTACAACCTTGAGCACGGCATCACCCCGCAGACGGTGAAGAAGAACGTCGAAGACGTGCTGGCCGGGCTCTATCAGGGCGACGTGGACATGAACCGCGTCACCGCCACCATCGAGAAGCCGATGCATGGCGCGAACCTGATGGCCCATCTAGATGGCTTGCGCGCGCAGATGCGCAAGGCCGCCGAGAACCTCGAATTCGAGGAAGCCGCCCGCCTGCGCGACGAAGTCAAGCGGCTTGAGGCGGTGGATCTGGCCGTCTCGGATGATCCGCTCGCCCGCCAAAGCGCGGTGGAAGCCGCCAGCGAGGCCGCCGTGAAGGGCCGGGGGCGCTCCACGGCTGGACGGCCGGGGCAGCGGGGCGGGAATGTGCAACGGAAACGGGGGTAGCGGCCCGATAGAGAGCAACGCAGCCCGGTGGTGCCGCCGGACGAAGGGCATTTCGTTCCCCGAACCAGCAAGGGATCGTCTAGGTTTGTTGCATGCCAATTTTCATGTTGTGGATTGCCTCTTATGACAGATGCCCTTGCTTCCTCCCTTATGACGAACATCCTTCTTCTGATCATCGCCATCTTGATTGGCGTGTTGCTCTTCAAGGCAAGCGGAGTCACGCTGATCCGGTTCGAAGGGAAAGCCGCGCAACGGCCCGACAGCGGCGGTCCGATCCCAGAACGTTACCGGCGCATCGCGGACCTTCTGCAAAAAGAAGACCCCGGTGATCTGCTGCTCTTCGTGATGTCCGAACACGCGCTGGCGCAACGTATTGAGGAGATCGAAGAGCTCTTGGCCGCCGGGGATCTGGAGGCGCTCGATGCGCTCTACCGAAGCGATCTGGCGCAGCACGAAGACCGGGAGGGCATCTACCGTTTCTTCCGGGATTGGCTCAAAGAATCGGGACAGAAAATCAAACCGATCCGGGAAACGCTATTGCAGAAGCTCAACACGCTTCTTGGCCTTGGTGGTGGCGGGTCCGGTGCGCCCCATGCTTGAGATCTGCGTTGACACCCTTGCCGGGGCCTATGCCGCCTTCAAAGGCGGGGCCGGGCGGATCGAGCTGTGCTCCGCACTCTCGGAAGGTGGGCTGACGCCCTCGGCGGGGTTGATGCAGGCCGCCGCCGCCCTGCCTGTGCCGGTCTATGCGATGATCCGACCGCGCGCGGGGCTGTTTCTTTTCTCCGAAGCGGAAACCGAGATCATGCTGGCCGATATCGCCGCCGCCCGCGCTGCGGGGCTTGCCGGGGTGGTGCTGGGCGTGCAGCAGGCCGATGGCGCATTGGATGCGGCGCGGCTCGCGACGCTCAAGGCCGCCGCCGGGGATCTGGGCACGACGCTGCACCGGGTGATCGACGTGGTACCGGATCCGCTCGCGGCGCTGGATCAGGCCATCGAACTGGGCTTCAGCCGCGTGCTCACCTCTGGCGCAGAACCGCTTGCCCCGGACGGGGTGGGGCTGATTGCCAAGATGGTGCACCGCGCCGCCGGGCGCATTTCCGTGATGCCGGGTTGCGGGCTGACGGCTGACAACATCGCCTCCGTCCTGCGGGCCACCGGCGCAACCGAGGCCCATGCGGCCTGCAGCGGCAAGGTGGCGGGGGATCCGGCCTTCTCCGATTTCGACCCACCCGGCGGACGCTTTGAAACCCGGGAAGCGGACGTTCGCGCGATGGTGGCGGCGATGCAGGCCGCCTAGCCGCGAAATCCGCTCTTCAGAATAACCGGCACGATGATCTCTTCTTCGTCCACAAGGTGGCGGTCCAGCAGACGGGTGAACTCGGCCAGTTGATCCGCGAACACCCCAGCCTCGCCGCCCTGCAGAAGCGCATTGGCCCCGTTCGCCATGCCGTGCAGCAGCCCGTCCATCGCCTCGTGATCGCGTTCCAGCAGCTCGAAACCGCGTTCGATGCGGGCATCGAGCTTGGCGAGGCGCGGGAAGTAATGGTGGTCTTCGATCTGGTGGTGGCCGTGCAGTTCGTTCAACAACATCCCGCCATAGCGCGACAGGCGGGGCGCGTAGATGTCAAACCCCATTTGCCCCTCGATCAGCGCCTCCACATCGGCCTGCATGGCTTGCGTGAGGCGGCGAAACATCAGGTGCCGCTCCAGCCAGAATTGCACCAATTCGCCAAACGCGGGGTGCGCCTCCCAGCTTTCGCGGGGGATGTCCTCAAGCAGCACGCGCAGGGCCGGAGGCAGGCCGTCTCGGCGGGTCAGATCAAGCGATGTGTCCATGGGCCAAGGCTAGGCCACCCATGCGATCCGGCAAGCGCTATTTCAGCCAGTCGCCCACGATCCCGATCGCATCGACAACCTTTCCGGTGTCCTTGGCGATCTCGTAGATCTCGTTGTCGACCTTGATGTATTTGTTCCCGGCCCCCGGCGGCTTGAGCTTCCAACCAGAGAGATCGAGGATATCGTCGTATTTCAGATCCGCCGGAAGCACATCGCCACGCACCCATTTCTTGGCCTGTCCGGGTGGAATGGCTTTTGCGGCCCCGTTGCCTTGGCGCTTGATCTGCCCAGGGGGGACTTTCTTGCCCTTGTTGTCGGCATGGGCAAGGGAAGCCGCAGATGCCGCCAGGGTGGCGCATGCGATCTGGAACAGAGCTTTACGACGATTGATCATGGTGAGCCTTTCCGTTTGTGTGCCACCCAGTAGACGCCAAACCTTGGCCTTCTGTCAAAGCCGAGCGAACGGGCTTGGCGATTTCCAGCCGCGCCGTCGCATGAGATTGATGGTAGCCCCGCAAAGCATTCGCGTAGATACGGATGGTCAAGTCGATGGAGGGGAAAGGCGCGGGTGGTACTCCGTAGGGGAATCGAACCCCTCTTTCCAGGTTGAAAACCTGGCGTCCTAACCGATAGACGAACGGAGCAGCCTTGCCGCGTGGGGGCGCTTCTACGCAAAGCCACGGGAAGGCGCAAGGGGGGCGCGTGCGTTTTTTTCATTGTCTTCAGAACGGCCCCACCGCCAGCGCAGAGGCCTGCAATATCCCGCCGCCGGACGCGGGTTAACGACGCATTAACCATTGCCCTCCACCCTGTCGGGAAAGGAGCCCGCGATGCGCCGTTTCCCCTGGTTTGTCTGGATGATTGCCCTGCTCCTAATGCCACATCGCGCCGATGCCGGGGCCTGGCCGCGCGAGGAGGGCACGCGGTTTACCTCGGTGAAATACACGCTCGCCGACCGGGAAGAGATCGACAGGCCCGGCTATCTGTCTGTCTACAGCGAACGCGGCCTGCCTCACCGACTGACCTTTGGCTATGATGGCGGCAGCAATCTGGACGATTACGGCTTCTCTGGCGTGCTCTACCTGCGCAAATCCCTGCCTTGGCGAGCGCATTGGTTTGGCTTCGAACTGGGGGTTGGCCTGAAGGGCGAATACGACGAATACGGCCAGCTGCATACAGAGCCCATTGTCCGCCCCGGTCTTTCGTGGGGGCGCGGGCTGAGCTTCCGGGGGCTGAACGGCTGGGCCGGGCTTGAGAGCTTCGCCGAGGTTTGGGTCGATTCGCAGGAAACGGCGGTGAAGCTCGATGGCACGCTCGGCTTTTCCTCGGCGCGCGGCGATCTTTTCATCCTGCAACTGCAGAGCGGCCAGTATCCCGGCAGCGATCCCTACCTGCGGCTGGCCCCATCCTACGTGCGTGCGGTTGGCCCGGTGCAGCTGGAACTGGGCCTGCAGCAAGAACTGACCGGGCAAACGCGCACCGGCCTCGTGTTTGGCATCTGGACAGAGTTCTAAACGCTAGAGCGCCATGCGCCCTGCCATATCAGCGATGAGCCCGGCGCTGCGTGCAAGGGCGGCCTCTTCGCTAGCGTCCATGCCGGGGCGCAGGGTGCGCAGGATGCCGCCGCGCCCCACCACGCGCGGCAGGGAAATCGCCACTTCCGCCTGCCCGCCCACGTCGGGCGTGACGGCCGAAAGGCTCAGCACCACCTGCTCGTCCTGCGCGATAGCGCGCACAATCCGGGCCAACCCGGCGCCAATGCCGTAATGCGTGGCGCCTTTTCCTTCAATGATCGTGTACGCGGCATCGCGCACCGCGTTTGAGATCCGTTCCCGGGCTTCTGGCCCAAGATCCGCGCCGACCTGCCGCGCGAAATCCGCGACCGGGATCGTCCCGGCCCGCGCCCCGGACCAGAGCGCCACCTCGCTGTCGCCATGCTCGCCCACCACATAGGCGTGCACCGATTGCGGCGCGATGCCCAGATGGCTGCCGATCAGGCTGCGAAACCGCGCCGTATCGAGGATCGTGCCGGAGCCGATCACCCGCGCGGGCGGCAGGCCCGAGAGCTTCTGCGCCGCATAGGTCATCAGGTCCACCGGGTTCGTCGCCACCACGAGGATCGCCTCGGGCGCGACGGCAAGCACCTCGCCCACGATGGCGCGGAACACCTCGGCGTTGCGGTCGAGCAATTGCAGGCGGGTCTCGCCGGGCTGCTGATTCACGCCAGCAGCAAGGATCACGACGCCCGCACCGGCCAGATCGCCATAGCCGCCCGCCCGCACCACCACCGGCGCGGCGAAGGGCATGGCATGGGCGATGTCCTCGGCCTGCGCGCGGGCAAGCTTGGGGGCGTGATCGACCAGAACGATTTCAGACGCGGTGCCCAGAAGGGCGATGGCATAGGCCGCAGAGGAGCCAACGAGGCCGGTGCCGACAATTCCGATCTTCATCAAGGCTCCTGTCGTCTGGCGTGGCCCGCCGCCGGGTCAGCGGGCGAAGGGAGGCGGGCAGGCCTCGGTGACGAGGCCGCCGGGGGCGCATACGGCGGCTGTTGCCGTTGGTGTTGTCTGGGCGGCCATGGCCGTCAGGGCCGCAAGGCCAACGGCGGTGACCGCAAGGCGTTGAAGGGGGCTCAACTGGATTTTCTCACTCAGGACTTTCATCGGGACACACGCAATAAACATCTTCAATGTAACGAATTTTACAGAGGCCCCGTGAGGCGCACGTAAAACCGCCGTCATGTCCAAAGAAAGGCGGCACGCAGCCGCCGTTCAATGGCACCGGGGCCGTGGCGACTCGCCCGCCACGCCCCCGGCGCTCCGATTGCCCGAAAAAAGGGCGAAGCGCGACCGTTTTCAGCATTGCCGGAAAGCGTGCCGCAGATTGGCGGCTTGGCCCACCGGGGCGCCTTGTGTCATGCAGGTGTTACGGGCGCTTGGCATGGGGCGGTCGCAGTCACAGGAAGGCCCAGACCATGGCATACGCGCGCTACGCCATCTACTACACCCCGCCCCCCGGCCCGCTTGCGGAGTTCGGGGCCGCATGGCTTGGCTGGGATCCCCGCCGTGGCGCGGCTGTGCCGCATCCGCCGACGATGGGGCTGCCGCTCCCTGTGGCGCGCCTCTCGGAACAGCCCCGGAAGTACGGGTTTCACGGCACGCTGAAACCACCGTTCCGCCTTGCCGATGGCACCCGCGAGGAAGACCTGCGCGGAGCGCTGGCGGAGTTTGCCGCCGATCATTCGCCCGTCTGGCTCGATGCGCTGAAACTGGCCCGCATCGGAAAGTTCCTCGCGCTGGTGCCGGAGGGAGAGCAGGCCGGGCTCGCCGATCTGGCCGCCCGGATCGTCACGGAGTTCGATGGCTTCCGCGCCCCACCCGGCGAGGCCGAACTGGCGCGCCGCCGTCAGGCCAGCCTCAGCCCGGCGCAGGAGGCTCTGCTGGAGCGCTGGGGCTATCCTTACGTGATGGACGAGTTTCGCTTCCACCTGACGCTCACAGGCCCGTTGCCCCCCGAGGATGCCGACTCCGTGCGCCTTGCGCTGGACCCGATCACCGCACCGCTGCTGCCGGTGCCTTTCATCGTGGACGAACTGACCCTCCTCGGCGAGGCTGAAGACGGATGTTTCCACGAAATCGAGCGCTTCGCCCTGACCGGATGACGACCAAGCTGCCGCTAGGGAAAGTTTTCGCGATTAAGGCGAGCTTTCACGCTTTAAGTCATCTTCTTGCCGCGAAGCGGCGTTAGACCGAAGGGCAGTGTTTTAACCCACCGCGGACACCTCCCATGCCCCACTGGATGCTCTTTGGCGCGATTGCCTTTTTCACCGTTATGCTCGCCGGGCGGCTTATTGCAGCCGTGAAGCCGCGCTGCAAAATCACCCGCTTTCTTGAGAATGGCCTGCGCGGCGGCGCGGCCCCAGGCACACGCCGCAGCCTGCAGGCATGGGAGAATACAGTCAGGGACTAAGCCTGGCAGCGGCTGCCATCTCCTCTTCGCCGGTTTGTCACCTGCACGAAACATTCCGTGTCTAGGGTCAGCTCAACAGCCACAACCGGTGCCGAGCAGAGCCCCGCCATGACACGTCCGCTTCCCCCCTTCCGCATGACAGGCGCCACGCTCCTGCGCGATGGCGCGCTTCAGCAGCGTTCGCTCGCGGTGCAGAACGGCCGGCTCACGCGGGGGCCGCTGCCAGAGGTGGATCTGTCGGGCTACCTGATCCTGCCGGGCATCATCGACCTACACGGCGATGCCTTCGAGCGCCACATCGCGCCGCGCCCCACCGCGCCGTTCCCTGCCCTGCCCGCCCTGCGCGCCACGGATCGTGACGCCGCCGCCAATGGCGTGACCACAGCGTGGATGGCGCAAAGCTGGAGCTGGGAAGGCGGCCTGCGTGGCCCCGCCGCCGCCGAAGCCCTGCTGGCCGCGCTGGAGGCCTATGGGCCCGAGGCTGGCACCGATCTGCGCGTGCAGGTCCGCTGCGAAACCCACACCGTTGAGACCTTCGACAGGCTGCTCGCCGCCCTGCGCCGCTATGGGGTGGGCTATGTGGTGTTCAACAATCACCTCCCGGAGGCGGAAGCCAGTGACCGTCACGAGACCCCACAGGCCCAGTTAGCCCGGCTTGCCGCGCACCGCCAGCGCGCCGAGGTGCCGCGCTACCTCTGCCGTCTGGCCGAGGCCTTCGACACGCTCGGCATCATCTACGGCAGCCACGACGACCCGGACGGCGAAACCCGCGAGGCTTTCTCGATGATCGGGGCCAAGATCTGCGAATTTCCCACTACCCGCGCCGCGGCGGGCCTTGCCAAAGCTGTGGGCGATCCAGTGCTGATGGGCGCGCCCAACGTGGTGCGCGGCGGCTCACAAGGCGGCAATATCGCGGCGCAGACCCTGATCGAGCTGGGCCTCTGCGACGCGCTGGTGTCCGACTACCACTACCCCTCGCTGGCCGCGGCCGCCTTCCGGCTGGCCGATCAGGGCCTGAAATCCCTTCCCGCCGCATGGGCGATGATCTCCCAAACCCCGGCCGAGATCATGGGGTTGCACGATCGCGGCGTGATCGAGGACGGCAAGCGCGCGGATCTTGCCATCGTCAACGCCGAGACGCGCGTGATCGAGGCGACGCTCTGCGAAGGGCGGCTGACCCATCTTGCCGGCGAAGCGGCCAACCGCTTTCTGGGGGCCAGCGCCCGCATGCAGATGGCGGCGGAATAGGCCCGCAACCAACCCATTTGGGCGCGTTTGTATCGCCCAGCCCACAATCGCACCCCGATCGCCTCAAAGCCGCACCTTGCCGCTTGCCCGGCTGCGCGTCAGCCATGAGTATGCGCGCAAACCGGCCGCGAACCCGGCCCATTTCGAGCAAGCAGAAAGGCGCACCCATGGCGCAGCCCCCCAAGGAAATCATCGTGCGCCACGGCTCGCGCATGGCCAACCGGATGCTGCAATACCTCGTGGCCAAGGAGTTCCAGCGCAAATTCCCCGAGTATACGGTCTGCGGCTATGACATCCCCGAATGGGGCCTGAAAGGCGCGCGCCCCGCGCCGGGCCGCCGCCAGATCCCCAAGATCGAGATCCAGCGCTTCGACACCCCTCTGATCGAAACCGCTATGGCCGAGGGCCGGCTCGACAGGCTGATGCTCAAGAGCGTCTGCGGCAACATGGAGGCGCTACCCAGCCGCGCCTTCGCCAACAGCCTGTTTGACGCGAGCCACGTGGAGGCCTTCGAAACGGGCGAGGACGACATCGTCATGCATGTGCGCCTGGAGGACATCCTCGTGCCGGGCCGCCACAAGAACTACGGCCCGCTGCCCATCGGCTTTTACAAGCAGGTGGTCGAGGCAAGCGGCAAGCGCCCGGTTTTCGTCGGGCAGATGGGCAGCGATTGGTATTCCGATATGTTGCGCGCCGCCTTTCCCGATGCGCTGTTTCTGGAAGGCGGCAGCGTGCTGCATGATTTCGAAACCATCCGCCGCGCCAAGCACATCATTCTCGCGATCAGCACGTTTTCCTGGATGGCCGCCTGGCTTTCCGAGGCCACAACGATCCACTACCCGCTCTCAGGCCTCTTTCACCCACTGCAGGTGCCCGGCGTGGACATGATGCCCCTGAAAGATCCGCGCTATGCCTTCTACCTGTTTCCCGAACGCGCCTGGCTTGCCTCGCCCGCACAGCAGGAAGACCTCCGCGCGCCCTTCACGGCCGAAGCGCTGAGCGCCGAAGCGGCCGAGGCGCTGCAGGCGCAATCGGCGCAGGCCTGGGCGCCCCAGCTTGACGCCTGGCGCAGCGCCTTCACCACCGAAATCGCCCGCGGCACCGGCGCAGCCGCTGCCGCCGAGTAAGTGACCCGCACCCCCGGCAGGCTCGGGGAGATTTGTTGAATAAGAAGAGGCCCCCTTTGAGCAAAACCGCATTGATTACAGGCATCACCGGGCAGGATGGCTCCTACCTGGCTGAATTTCTTCTGGAAAAAGGCTACGAGGTGCATGGCATCAAGCGCCGCGCCTCGCTGTTCAACACCGCGCGGATCGATCACATCTACGAAGATCCCCACGCCCGCAACCGCCAGCTGCACCTGCATTACGGCGATCTGACGGACACCTCCAACCTCACCCGCATCATCCGCGAAACCCGCCCCGACGAGATCTACAACCTCGGCGCGCAGAGCCATGTGGCGGTGAGCTTCGAGGCTCCGGAATACACCGCCGACGTGGACGCCATCGGCACCCTGCGCCTGCTGGAAGCGGTGCGCTTTCTGGGACTCGAAAAAACGACGCGTTTCTATCAGGCCTCCACATCGGAGCTTTACGGGCTGGTGCAGGAAACCCCGCAAACCGAAACCACGCCCTTCCACCCGCGCTCGCCTTACGCCGTGGCCAAGATGTATGCCTACTGGATCTGCGTGAACTACCGCGAGGCCTACGGGATGTATGCCTGCAACGGCATCCTGTTTAACCACGAAAGCCCGCGCCGGGGCGAAACCTTCGTCACCCGCAAGATCACGCGCGGCCTCGCCAATATCGCGCAAGGGCTGGAGGATTGCCTCCACATGGGCAACATTGATGCGCTGCGCGATTGGGGCCACGCGAAGGATTACGTGCGCATGCAGTGGATGATGCTGCAGCAGGAGACGCCAGAGGATTACGTGATCGCCACCGGCAAACAGTATTCCGTGCGCGAATTCGTGACATGGACGGCGCAGGCGCTGGGGATCACGCTTCAGTTCTCTGGCACCGGGGTGGAAGAGATCGCGACAGTCGTGAAGGTGGAGGGCGACATGGCCCCAGCAGTGAAACCGGGTGACGTGATCCTGCGCATCGATCCGCGCTACTTCCGCCCGGCCGAGGTAGAAACCCTGCTGGGCGATCCTGCCAAGGCCAAGCGCCAGCTGGGCTGGGAGCCGCAGATCACCGCTCAGGAGATGTGTGCCGAGATGGTCACGGAAGATCTGAAAACCGCCCGCCGCCACCGGCTGCTGCGCGAGCACGGGATGGATCTGCCCGTCTCGATCGAAACCTGAGGAGGGCGGCATGCGGATTTTCGTGGCAGGCCATCGCGGCATGGTGGGCGGGGCGATCCTGCGCCAGCTTGAGGCCGCGGGCGCGCATGAGGTCATCACAGCCGGGCGCGCGCAGCTCGACCTGCGCGATCAGGCGGCGGTTCATGCCTATCTGAAAGCCGAAAAGCCCGATGCAGTGGTACTGGCGGCGGCCAAAGTGGGCGGCATCCTCGCCAACAACAGCTACCCGGCGGATTTCATCGCGGAGAACCTTTCGATCCAGCTCAACGTGATTCAGGGTGCCTTTGCCGCCGGGGCGCAGAAGCTGCTCTTCCTCGGCTCTTCCTGCATCTACCCGAAACTGGCCGATCAGCCGATGCGCGAGGATGCGCTGCTGACCGGCACGCTGGAGCCCACCAACGAGCCCTACGCCATCGCCAAGATCGCCGGGATCAAGCTCTGTGAAAGCTACAACCGCCAGCACGGCACCGATTACCGCTCCGTCATGCCGACCAATCTTTATGGCCCCGGCGACAATTTCCACCCTGAGCATTCCCACGTCATGCCCGCCCTGATCCGCCGCTTCTACGAAGCCAAGCGCGATGGGCTTTCGGAAGTTGTGATCTGGGGCACCGGCACCCCGCGCCGCGAGTTCCTGCATGTGGACGACATGGCGCAGGCCTCGCTTTTCGTGATGGATCTGGACGCGGCCACCTATGCCGCCAACACCGAACCGATGCTGTCGCATATCAACGTGGGCACGGGCACCGATGTCTCGATCCGGGAACTGGCCGGGATGGTAGCCGATGTGGTGGGCTATCAGGGGGCGATCACCTGCGACACCTCCAAACCCGACGGCACCCCGCGCAAGCTGATGGACGTCAGCCGCCTTGCCGCCATGGGCTGGCAGGCGCGCATCGGGCTGGAAGAAGGCCTGCGCGAGACCTACGCGTGGTTTCTGGCGCAGAAGGGGGATGTGCGGGGCTGAAGAGGCCGCGCCGGCGTCCAAAAACCCTGTTACCGCTCACGTTACGTCCGGTCACCCTGCCCCCGCGCGCTTGACCCGGCCTGCCAACTGGTGTGGATTGTCCTGCACCACGCACGGAGGCACTCCCATGGCACATGCCGCGATCACCGGAACCGGGCTTTTCACGCCTGAGCTTGTCATCACCAACGACGAGCTGGTGGAAACCTTCAACGCCTATGCCGAGCGCTACAACGCCGCGCATGCCGAGGAGATTGCCGCCGGCACGCTGGAGGCCAAGGATCCGTCGTCCTCGGAATTCATTTTCAAAGCCTCAGGCATCGAGCAGCGCTACGTGATGGACAAGGCGGGCATTCTCGATCCCGAGATCATGCACCCCACCCTGCGCCAGCGCAGCGACGACGAGCCCGGTATCATGGCCGAGATGGGCGTCGATGCCTGCCGCAAGGCGCTCGCGCAGGCGGGCCGCGAGGCCCATGAGGTGGACGCCGTGATCTGCGCCGCCTCCAACCACGAGCGCGCCTATCCGGCCATCGCCATCGAGATCCAACAGCTTCTGGGCACCAAGGGCTTTGCCTTCGACATGAACGTGGCGTGTTCTTCGGCCACCTTCGGAATTCAGGCCGCCACCGACATGATCCGCGCGGGCTCGATCCGCTCCGCCCTCGTGGTGAACCCGGAGATCTGCTCGGGCCATCTGGAGTGGCGCGACCGCGATTGCCATTTCATCTTCGGCGATGTCTGCACCGCCGTGCTGCTGGAGCGCGAGGAAGACGCCAAGGGCGCGCATTTCACCATCCGCTCCACCCGCTGCGCCACCGAGTTTTCCAACAACATCCGCAACAACAACGGCTTCCTGCGCCGCGCCCGCCCCGATGGGCTTACGGACCGCCGCGACATGCAGTTCATGCAGAACGGCCGCAAGGTGTTCAAGGAAGTGCTGCCGATGGTCTCGGCGCATATTCTGGGCCACATGGAAGAAGAAGGCGTCGCGCAGGAGGATCTGAGCCGCATCTGGCTGCATCAGGCCAACAAGACGATGAATGATTTCATCGGCAAGAAGGTGTTGGGCCGGGAGCCGGAAGAAGGCGAGCAGCCCAACATCCTGCAGGATTACGCCAACACCTCCTCGGCGGGGTCCATCATTGCCTTCGCGAAATACTCCGAGGATCTGAAAGCGGGCGACGTGGGGCTGATCTGCTCTTTCGGTGCGGGCTATTCGGTGGGTTCGGTGATCGTGGAGCGCAAGGGTTAGGGCGCTCCGCTCACAGGCCATTTAAAGCCGGCAACGCCGGCCAGCCCCCGACCCTCCCCCCTGGGAGGGGGCTTCACCCCCACCCAAGGGTCAGGGGCTGGCCTCATCTCACAAAATCAGCCTTCAATCGCGGTGATCATATCCACGCGCGTGCCGTGGCGGCCGCCTTCAAATTCGGCCCCCAGAAACGCATCCACGATCTCCAAGGCCAGCCCTTCGCCCACAACGCGCGCGCCGATGGAGAGGATGTTGGCGTTGTTATGCGCGCGGATCATTTTGGCGGAGAAGGTGTCGCTGCAGACGCCGCAGCGCACGCCCTTCACCTTGTTCGCAGCCATCATGATGCCCTGCCCGGTGCCGCAGAGGATCACGCCCAGATCGGCCTCACCGGCAGCCACAGCCCGCGCGGCGGCTTCGCCGTGCTTGGGGTAATGGGTGCTTTCCGGAGACACAGGGCCAATGTCCTGCACAGTGTAGCCCTGCGCCTGAATGTGCTTGGCAATGGCTTGGCGCAGTTCGATGGCGGCGTGATCGCTGGAGAGGACGATGCGTTTGGCTGTGGACATGACGAGGGCCTTTTCGCTCATGGAGGACTTGGAAAACTTGGCCCGCCTTCTTCCAGCATTCCGACCTTTCGTCAATCGCCTGCCCGCCTAAGCCCCGCCGCGCGCCTGCACCTCGGCAGCCGTTTCGATCCGCTCTGAATAGCGGTCCGTCAGATAGGCCGAGCGGCCGCGCGTCATGTAGGTGAATTTCACCAGCTCTTCCATCACGTCCACCACGCGCAGGTAAAGCGGGGAGTATTTCATCCGGTCGCCCTCGAACTCGTTCCAGGCCTTCGGGATCGAGGATTGGTTGGGGATCGTCACCATCCGCATCCAGCGCCCCAAAATGCGCATCTGGTTGACCGCGTTGAAGCTTTGCGAGCCGCCCGAGACCTGCATAACGGCCAGCGTCTTTCCTTGAGTCGGGCGCACGGCCCCGGCGCTCAGGGGCAGCCAGTCGATCTGGGTCTTCAGGATGCCCGTCATCGCGCCGTGGCGTTCCGGGGAGGACCACACCATCCCTTCCGACCAGATCGCCAGCTCGCGCAACTCGGCGACCTTCGCGTTTTCCGGCCCCTCCGCATCCGGCAGCGGCAGGCCGCGCGGATCGAAAATCCGGGTTTCGCAGCCGAAGGCCTGCAGGATACGCGCCGCCTCTTCCGCCGCCTTGCGCGAATAGCTTACCTCGCGCAGCGAGCCGTAGAGCAGCAGGATCCGTGGCGGATGCAGCGGATCCCCGGGCGCAACAAGGCTTTCGGCGTCGATCGGGTGCAACAAGGCGGGGTCGATATGGGGCAGATCAGTCACTTAGGGCTTTCCAATGTCGTCGAGGTGTTTCTTGAGGCTGAGCGCGTCCAGCCCGGCCAGGGGCAGGCTGGTGAACACGTTGATGCGGCTTTCGAGCATCCGGAAGGCCTCGGCAAAGGCCACGCCCAGTTCCGCCGGGCTACCATTGGCCTGCACCGGGTCCGGCACGCCCCAATGGGCGCTCATCGGCTGGCCGGGCCAGACGGGGCAAGGCTCGGCTGCGGCGTGGTCACAGACAGTGAAGACGAAATCCATCTGCGGCGCCTCATGTCCGGCGAACACGTCCCACGCCTTAGAATGCAGCCCTTCCGTGGGAATGTTGAGCTTCTCAAGGATCTGAAGCGCCTGCGGGTGGACCTGCCCTGCCGGGGTGGAGCCCGCCGAATAGGCGCGGAAATGGCCTTTCCCGGCACGGTTGAGGATCGCCTCCGCCATGATCGAACGGGCGGAATTCCCGGTGCAAAGAAACAGAACGTTGTAAGGTGTGTTTGGCATGGGTTTTGGCCCCTCCATGGCGGCAACAAGCCCGTCGATCACTGGCTGGCAGCGGAGTGCATTGCCGCCGCAGCAATCCTGCATCAGGAAGGCGAGCATCCCGCGCAGCCCGTCGAAATCCGCGGTGTAGCGAATCGCCCGCCCTTCGCGCGTGCCGCGGATCAGCCCGGCCCGTTCCAGAATGGCGAGGTTCGTGGACATCGTGTTCTGGCGCGTCCCCAACGCCTGCCCGATCTCCCCGGCGAGCATGCCATCAGCCCCTGCCCGCAGCAAAAGCCGGAATACGCGCAGACGGGTGTCCTGCGAAAGCGCCGCGAAGGCGGTGGTTGACGATTCAATATCCATATATCAAGAATAATCGATACAATTAACCGGCGCAATCGCTGATCTTGCAGAGCGCAAAATTTCAGGTGGCTTCGTCTTCGAGGTGGAGCTTCATGTCCAGCAGCACGCGCTGAAGGGCAACCGTTTCCCGGATCAGCCGCTTGGCCTCGTTGATGGTGATCACGTTATCCTCGATGGCCTGATTGTATTCGGCCATCAGCATGGCGAAGCGATGCGACAGCGCGATCACGTCAGAGTTCACCCCGCCCGGCGCGTTGCGCTGCTCGTTGTTGTAGGAGAGCGTGATGCCCCGCAGTTCCGCAAGAGCCGCTGTGACATGGGGATAGGCCGCCTCTTCCTCCAGCGCCGCCACCGCGTCGATCGGCATGAAGCGATCCCGGTGCTCGTCGGAGTCCGAATAGTAGCGCCCGAGCGTCGCCTTGGACTTGCCGGTGATCTTGCAGGCGGCCTCGATCCCGACCTCCTTCACCAGCGCCTCGGTGTGTTTCTTCAGGTATGCCCCGTTATCCGCCATCTCTGCCCTTTCCTGCCCCCGGCTCCCCCGCCGGCGTTCCCGACCAGAGGGGAACTGAACATATAATTTCCCATTAATGAGCAAAGCACAATTTGTCATTCTTCTAATTGTCCCGATGTTACGGGAATTTAGTGAGTACCGGCGTCCCCATCGTCGGCTATTTGCAGGGGGCCGGACGGATTGTGCAGATCCCCCAGCCCGACCGGGACTTGAGCCCTCTCGGTTTGTGCAGTGCGAGGCTCGCGTGCGTCCACAAGGCGCGGATCAACATCCCCAGGCGAAAGCCGATCCGTGCCGGGCGCTGCTGTCTCGTGCTGCACGCTTGCGTTTTGCGGGCGGAAATCCAGCGGTTGGGTCTTCTTTCGCTACCGCCGCGCGGAAGCCTTGCACCCCTGCCCGGCTTCGGCATAACTGCCGCCATGGCAAAGCTTTACTTCCACTACTCGACGATGAACGCCGGCAAGTCCACCTTGCTGCTGCAAGCCGCGCATAACTACACCGAGCGCGGGATGGAGACGTACCTGCTGACCGCGCGCATCGATGATCGCGACGGCAAGGCGCGGATCGCCTCGCGTATCGGCATCGGCAAGACAGCCGACACGTTTGACGAGGCCGACGATCTGTTTTCCATGATCAAGGCACGGCTCGCGGCGGGCCCCTGCGCCTGCGCTTTCGTGGATGAGGCGCAGTTCCTGACGCCGGACCAGGTCTGGCAACTGGCCCGCGTGGTGGACGATCTGGGCCTGCCCATCATGTGCTACGGCTTGCGAGTGGATTTCCGCGGCGAGCTGTTTCCCGGCTCCGCCGCCCTGCTGGCACTGGCCGATGAAATGCGCGAGGTGCGCACGATCTGCCATTGCGGAAAGAAGGCCACGATGGTGGTGCGCATGGGGCCGGACGGCAAGGCGCTGAAGGAAGGCGCGCAGGTGCAGATCGGCGGCAATGAAAGCTACGTCTCGCTCTGCCGCCGCCATTGGCGCGAGGCCATGAGTGATCAGAGCGACGCTTAGGCGGCCTGAACGAGAACACCCTTGTCAGGTGCCTGCCTGTCTTTCTCGTAACAGACGTCAGCCCACCCGGTTCGGCAGCTTTTCCCCCCGCGCATGGGCCAAAAGGTTCTCCACTGCCATCAGCCCCATCTCGGTGCGCACGTTCAGCGCCGCCGTGCCCAGATGCGGCAGGAGCGTGACGTTCTCCAGAGCTTTCAACGCCTCCGGCACCTCTGGCTCAAACTCGTAGACATCCAGCCCCGCACCCGCGATCTGCCCCGCCTGAAGCGCCGCGATGAGCGCGGCCTCCTCCACGATGTCGCCGCGCGCGATGTTGACGAAGAGCCCCGTTGGTTTCATCGCCGCGAAGGCCTCAGCGTTGATCAGGTGGTGGGTCTGCGGGTTGGCCGGAACCGCCACCACGACCACGTCGGCCACCCCCATCACCTCGGCAATGCTGCCAAGCTGGCGTGCGGGCAGGCCCGGATCGCGCACTTCGGAGCGGTTGTAGAACACTACTTCCATGTCGAAACCGAAATGGCAGCGCTTTGCGATGGCCTTGCCGATGCGGCCCATGCCGATCACGCCAAGGCGGCTGCCCGTCACGTGATGGCCCAGAAGCTGCGTCGGGTGCCAGCCCTCCCACTGCCCCGCGCGCAGCATCCGCTCGCCCTCGCCGGCGCGGCGGGCCGTCATCAGGATGAGCGTCATGGCAATGTCCGCGGTCGCATCGGTGACCGCGCCCGGCGTGTTTGTCACCGAGATCCCGGCAGCCTGCGCGGCGGCCACATCGATATGGTTGTAGCCCACGCCGAAATTGGCCAGCAGCTTGCAGCGCAGGCCTTCGCCCGCGAAGGCCTCGGCGGTGAACTGATCCCGCAGGGTGGGCAGGATCGCATCATACCCGCGCAGCGCCTCGGCGCAGTCGGCCACACTCATCGGCACGTTGCTGTCGCGCACCGTCACCTCATAGGCGGCGCGCGCCGCTTCCAGCACGGGCTCGGGCAGCGGGCGCGTGATCAGCAAGTTTGGCATCAAAACAGCCTCCCGCCCTGCGGCACCGGTTTGTCGGGGGTGAGCAGGACGACTTCACCATCCTCATCCGGTACCCCAAGCACCAGAATCTCGCTCATGAACTTGCCGATCTGGCGGGGCGGGAAATTGACAACGGCCATCACCTGCTTGCCGATCAACTCCTCCGGCTCATAATGGCGCGTGATCTGGGCGGAGCTCTTCTTCACCCCCAGATCGCCGCCGAAATCCACCCAGAGCTTGATCGCGGGCTTGCGGGCTTCCGGGTAGGGCTCGGCCTGCACCACGGTGCCGACGCGCACATCCACTTTCAGGAAATCGTCAAAGCTGATCGCATCGCTCATTGGCCCAACTCCCGCGAGCGATCCGCCGCCGCGGTGACAGCCTCCTTCAGGAGCGCCGGAAAGCCCCGGCCCTCATCCATCAGCACCCGCAATGCGGCTTCGGTGGTGCCGGCGGGGCTTGTCACATTGATGCGCAGCTGCGTGGGGCTGTCGGGGGCATCCTCGGCCAATTGCCCGGCCCCGCCCACGGTGGCCTTGGCGAGCGCCATGGCAAGCTCGGGCGAAAGCCCCTGCGCTTCACCTGCGGCGGCGAGCGTTTCGATCAGGTGGAACACATAGGCCGGGCCAGAGCCCGATACCGCCGTGACGGCGTCCATCTGGCCTTCCTCTTCAAGGCGGACGACCTGCCCCACAGCCGACAGCAGCGCTTCGGCGAGGGCCAAGTCGGCCGCAGTGGTGTGGGCATTGCCAATGATCGCGGTGATGCCGCGCCCCACGGCGGCGGGGGTGTTGGGCATGGCGCGGATGATGCGGCGGCTTTCGCCCAGCGCTTCTTCAAAGGCGCGGATCGGTGTGCCTGCGGCCACGGAAAGGAAAACAGTGCTACTCGACGCAATCGCGCGCAGGCTGGGCAGGGCATCGCCCATCATCTGCGGCTTCACGGCGATCAGGACGATGGCGGGGGCGTCGGGCAAAGGCTCATTCACATGAAGCCCCTGGGTTGCCAGCTCCTTGACCCATTCCGAGGGGCGCGGGTCCATCACCCAGACGACGTGCGGCGCAACGCCCCGCTCAAGCCACCCGGCCAGCATCGCCGACCCCATTTTCCCGCAGCCCAGCAGCACCAGGCCACGCGTGTTGATTTGTCCTAGATCCATTGCCCTCACCCGAATTGTATTGTCGGTTCGGGCGGCAGACTAGGCGCGACCGTAGGCCTCCGCAATGGCGACCTGAAGCGCGTCTTCCGGGGTGCGATTGCCCCAGGCCACGAGCTGGAACGCCGGGTAGTAGCGTTCGGAGGCGCAGACAGCGGCCTCGATCAGCGTGCCGATCTGCTCGCTCGTCGGCATCTGCCCACCCGCCATGACAAGGCCATAGCGGTAGACCATCAGCCGCTGCTCGTGCCAGTAGGTGAAAGCCCCGGCCCAGCAGCGATCGTTGGTGTGGTTGAGCGCTTCGTAGAGCGCGGGGATGCGATCCTCCGGCGGCTCCATCTCGAAGGTGCAGATCATGCGCAGGGTTTCATCGTAGTCCGACCACGCCAGCGTGATCGAATAGGTGCGCCATTGCCCCTCCACCGCCATGGCGATCTGGTCTTCGCCTACACGGTCAAACTCCCATGCGTGATGTTCTGCAAGCGTCTCGACGATGTCGATCGGGTGCAGATCCTCTGCTTCAGAATAATGCTCGGATAGTGACATTGCCCGGCCTCTTCTTTGTTCGCCTAATGTGGGTGGCAGCCCACAAGACGCTGGGTGTCGTTACAAGGAAGAGCGGGGATAGTGGCTCCCCCTTACTAGATATGGTGCAGGGGGAGAGGCACGTCTGTAAAGCCAAAACTTGGGGATAACCGCAATAAGTTGTGGATGCTTCTGAACGGCGCACAAAATTCAGCAGGGTTCAAATTGGTCAAACCCCGAAAAACAAAAGGCGCCCGCGAGGGGCGCCCTGATCGGTGGGACTGTGCCGAAAGGCTGGCTTATTTCTTGGCTTCCAGCGCATCAAGCCGCGCTTTGAGCGCTTCATTCTCTTCGCGGGCCTTCTGGGCCATGGCGCGCACGGCATCAAATTCCTCGCGCGTCACGAAATCGCGGTCCGCCAGCCAGCGGTCCATCATGCTCTTCATCGCGGTTTCGGCTTCCGCCCGCGCGCCTTGGGCCACGCCCATCGCGTTGGACATCAGCTGGGAAATATCGTCGAGAACCTTGTTGCGCGTCTGCATGGATCACCTAACCGTTTTGCTTAGGCCCTATATGGCGTCGCGGAGGCGAAAGCTCAAGGTTGTCGTCCCCGGTTGACTTCCCCTTCTCGCCGCAGGCACAGATGGCCCATGCAGGCAGTTCTTTCCTTCCCCAATGTTGGCCCCGAGATTTTCGCAATCGAAATCGGCGGGTTTTCCTTCGTGCTGCGCTGGTATGCGATGGCCTATATCGTCGGGCTGATCCTTGGCTGGCGGCTGGTGGTGGCACTGATGAAACGGCCCACACTCTGGCCCGGCGATGCCGCGCCAATGAAGCCGGAACAGGTGGAGGAGCTGCTGACATGGATCATCCTTGGCGTGATCCTTGGAGGGCGGCTCGGGTTTGTGCTGTTCTACCAACCCGCCTATTACCTCGCCAATCCGGCCGACATCTTGAAGGTCTGGCAGGGCGGCATGGCCTTTCATGGCGGCTTCCTCGGCGTGGTGGTGGCCACATGGCTCTTTGCCAGCAAACACGCAATTTTCGTGCCCTCGCTGTCTGATGCCATCGCCATGGCCGCGCCGCCGGGGCTGATGCTGGGGCGCATTGCCAATTTCATCAATGCCGAGCTCTGGGGCCGCCCGAGCGATCTGCCCTGGGCGGTGATCTTCCCCGGACAGGCGGCGCAGGATTGCCCCGGCGTGGTGGGGCTCTGCGCGCGCCATCCCTCGCAGCTTTACGAGGCCGCGCTTGAGGGGCTGATCCTTGGCGGCGTGATGCTCTATCTCGCCCTGCGGCGCGGCTGGCTGAAGCAGCCGCTGGCGATCACCGGCGTGTTCCTACTGGGCTACGGGCTGTCGCGCTACGTGGTGGAGTTCTTCCGGCAGGCCGACGCGCAGTTCATCACGCCCGAGAACCCGCTGGGCCGCATCCTCGATCTTGGCCCGCTGGGTGTCAGTATGGGTCAGGCGCTGTCGCTTCCGATGATCGCGGCGGGCGTGCTGCTGATCCTCTGGGCACGGCGGCAGAGCCCGGCATGAGCGCGCTTAAGCAGATTTTGATTGATCGCATCCGAGCGGGCGGGCCGATCAGCCTTGCCGACTATATGGCCGAATGCCTCATGCATCCCGAACACGGCTATTACAGCACGCGTGATCCTTTCGGCGCGGGGGGCGATTTCACCACGGCACCGGAAATCAGTCAGATGTTCGGCGAGCTCTGCGGGCTTTCCCTCGCGCAGGCGTGGCTCGATCAGGGCGCGCCCAGCCCCTTCCTGCTCGTGGAGCTTGGCCCCGGGCGCGGTACGCTGATGGCGGATCTGCTGCGCGCAACGAAGGGCGTGCCGGGGTTTCACGCGGCGATGCGGCTGCACCTCGTGGAGGCTTCGCCCGTGCTGCGCGGCGCGCAGCGAACGGCCCTTGAGGGCTTTGACGTGCAGTGGCACGAAAGCCTCGCCGACGTGCCACTTGGCCCCATCTTCCTCATCGCGAACGAATTTTTCGACGCGCTCCCCCTCCGCCAGTTCGAACGCGCCGCAGAAGGTTGGAGCGAACGGCTCGTCGGCCTCAGCGAAGATGGCACCCTGAGCTTCGGCCTCTCCCGCCCCGCACCCATTGCAGTGCTCGATGGCCGGTTGGAGGACACGCGGCCCGGCGATCTGGTGGAGGTCAGCAGCGCGGGCCGGGCCATCGCGGGAGAAATCGCGGAGCGGATCGCGCGCGCAGGCGGCGCGGCGCTGATCGTGGACTACGGCGACTGGCGCTCGCTGGGCGACACGCTGCAGGCCCTGCGCGGCCATGCCCCCACCGATCCGCTCACCGCGCCGGGGCAGGCCGATTTGACGGCCCATGTGGATTTCGAAACCCTCGCACAAGCCGCCGCAGGCAAGGCCGATATCAGCCGCCTGACGCCGCAGGGCATCTTCCTTGAACGGCTCGGCCTCACAGCGCGGGCGCAGGCCTTGGCAAAGGGCCTTGCGGGCGAAGCGCTCACGGCGCATGTTGCTGCCCATCGGCGCCTCGCCCATCCGGACGAGATGGGAAGGCTCTTCAAGGTGCTGGCCATGGTCCCGCAAGGGGCTTTGATGCCGCCGGGGGTGGAACGATGACGCTAGAAATCCTCACCAGCGAAGCCCTAGGCCCCGTGCGCCATGGCTTCTTCACCCGCCGGGGCGGGGCCTCGTCGGGCATTTTCGAGGGGCTCAACTGCGGCATGGGATCCTCGGATCAGGCCGAGATCGTGCATATCAACCGCAGCCGCGTGGCCAACGCGATGGAGGTTGCGCCCGAGGCGATGACCTTCGTGCACCAGATCCATTCCCCTGACGTGCTGACTGTCTCCGCGCCGGGCGAAGGCGGCGGCCAGGCCGATGCGCTCGTCACGGCAACGCCGGGGCTCGCCCTTGCGATCCTCACCGCCGATTGCCAGCCCGTCCTGCTGGCGGATCCTGAGAACGGCGTAATCGGCGCGGCCCATGCGGGCTGGAAAGGCACGATCGACGGCGTGCTGGAAAACACCGTCGCCGCAATGGAAGCCGCCGGGGCCGAGCGCAGCGCGATCCGCGCCAGCATCGGGCCCTCGATCAGCCAGCGCGCCTATGAGGTTGGCCCGGAGTTCTTCGAGCGTTTCATGGACGAAGATCCTGAGAACGCCCGCTACTTCGGCAACGGCGAGGGCGACCGCTACCTCTTCAACCTCACCCATCTCGGCGCGGACAAGCTGCGCGCGGCGGGCGTGGGCGTGGCGGAATGGACAGGCCACTGCACCTATTCCGATCCGCAGCGCTTCTATTCCTACCGTCGCAGCGTGCACCAGCGCGAAGCCGATTACGGCCGGTTGATCAGCGTCATCCGCCTTTAACGGGGCGAATTCGGGCAGGAAGGCGGCAAGCCCCTGCCCATTGCCGCCACAAAGCGGCGAAACAATCCCCGCACCAAACCCCGCATTGTTTGCAAAACAACTGTTTTCCAGGGGTTTTGCGCTAGCAGCGCATGGTTAGGCCGGTCTGGCACTGCATGGCAATTGCCTCAAACTTTCCTTGGAATCTTCCCGCGATCGGCCCGCCGCCCCGCCATATTGGCTCCAACACGGCAAGACACGCCAACACGGCGGTGCATCAAAAAGTTACGGAGTGGGTATCATGAAACTGAAGAAACGCATGCTCGACGGCATCAAGGCTGAAGCCGAAACCCTGACGCATAAAATGCCCTGGGAACGCGGCGCGCGCCGGGAGGCCTTCATCGTGAAACGCCGCTTGCAGGAGCAGCCCCGCCGCCGCAGCCTGCGCCAGCTGATGGCCTGATCCCTGGCCCTATCGCCCTGACGAGGCCGCCCACCGGGCGGCCTTCGTGTTTTCGCGCCCCTTGGCCGGCCCCGCCACACGCGATTCGCCCTTCCCTTCGCCAAATGTGGCAACCGATCCCGATTTATGGAAACAAAGCGCCCCTCCCCTCGCCATTGCCCGCAGCCCGCGGATCAATATGGCCGGAATTTTGACAATCCCCGGCCAGATCCCGCATCGTCTTTGCATAGTCCTTCTGCTTCTTCGGTGGGGGCCGGTGCAGATGTGATCAGGCGAAAGGCTGAACGCATGACCTACCCCCTCAACCCCGTCCGCCTCACGGGGGAAGATGCACGAGCCGGCAACGGCTCTCGGAACTGGAACGCTCACCCAGGCAGGCCTTCGTCGGAGGCTGTGCATGCATTGCGCCGCTACGACGTGGCCTGCCTCGGGATCCCCCTCGACGATATGCCAAGCCTCCACCGCTTCTCGCGCGTGGCCCCCGCGAGCCCCCATCTGGACGCCGCCTTCGCCGCTTTTGCCCATGGCACCCTATTGGCCACGCCAGAGGGCCCGCGCGCGATCGAGGATCTGGAGCCGGGCGACAAGGTGGACACCCTGCACAATGGCCCGCAGCCGCTGCGCTGGATCGGGCGCATCACCCTGCCCCCGGCGCAAACCGCAAGCCCCGTTGCCCTGCCGCTACTGCGCATTCTGCCCGGCGCTTTTGGCGGCGTCCTTCCCGAGCGCGATATGCTTCTGGGCCCCTATGCCCGCATCCTGCGCGGCCAAGGCGATTTCGCCACCCTGCGCCCCGTGGCAGGCCTTTGCGATGATATGACGGTGGTGCAGACGGCCTCAGCCTCCGCCGTGAGCCTCTATCACATCGGCTTTGCCCGCCACGAGATCGTCATGGCCGGTGGCCTGCCGATGGAGAGCTTTCACCCCGGCGAGAATTTCGAAGTCAGCTACACGTCGGAGGAGCTTTCCAGCCTGCTCGACTTCTTCCCCGCCTCCGCCAGCCCGCGCCGCTTTGGCCGTACCGCCTGCAAACAGATGCGCTTCGCCCACTGACTTGAAGCATTAGGCCGGGGGCGCATCCTCACGGCCCAGCGCATGGAGCCGCGCCTGCAAGGAAAGCGCGCGCGCATCGCCCGCTTCAAGCGCGAAGATGAAGGCCTGGGTAAAGTAGAAACAAGCGGCATCCGCGCCTTGCGCAGCCTCCCCGGCCTGCTTGTAGAGCCCGATCAGAGCCCCGGCATCGCGCCGCGCATGGGCCGCCAGCAGCGCCGCGTCCAGATCCGCCGCCTCCTCAGGCAGGGCGCTCACGCCTGCGCCTCTTGCCCCTTCAGGATCTGCGAGGCCACCCAATGGTGGAACAGATGCGTCGGCCCGTCCATCGCGGGCGAGAAGCGGCCTCCGTCAAACAGCACGCCGTGGCGGCCGCGCTGCATGCCCTCTACCACGAAGACATCTTCCTCGAACACGCCCTTCCACAGCGTCGCGTTGTCATCGCGCAACGCCTGATAGCTGCTGCCCTGCACCTCCGGCGCGGTGTAGTAGAGCGCCACATGTTCGATGGTGCGCTCGGTGGAGATCGGCTGCAGCAGGATGGCGAAGCTGTGATCACGGTGCACGCCCAGAAGCACGTTCGGATAGAGCGCCACATATTCCGCTGCTGTCTCCCATGTGTCGCTCAGGCCCGGCACGTCCGGGAAGGGCGCAAGTCCCTCACGTTTCAACTGGCGATAAACCAGCGTGCCCTGCCCCGAATAGGCCCCCGGCGCTTCGATATGGTAGTGATCCTCCAGCCGCGAGTAACTGTTAAGGCCCGGATGCACCCACGGCAGGTGATAGCTTTCGCAGTAATTTTCGACCGCGAGCTTCCAGTTCGTCGCCACATCCAACTCGAACCGGCTTTCGGGACCACCCGCATAAACGGGGTGCTCGAACTCCGCCCAGCGCTGCAGCAGATCGGCGTGCACCTCCTCGAAAGGCGCGGCGGTGCCGGAGACATTGACGAAGACGATGTCGCGCCAGACGTGGTGGCGCACGCGGATCAGGCCCAGATCGCCCTTATCCACTTCCCGGTGCGTGTTGTGCCCCGGCCCGCCAACGTGCGGCGTGGCGCGCAACTCGCCGGTGAGTGCGTAGCACCAGCTGTGATAAGGACAGCGCAGCGCGCCCTCCACCTTGCGCTTTTCTTCGACAAGGATCATCCCGCGATGGCGGCAGGTGTTCTGATAGACATGCAGGCCGCCCTGCCGGTCCCGCGCCAACAGGAGCGGCATGCCGAGGAAATCCACCGGCATCACGTCGCCCGGCTCCGGCACATCCGCGCCGAACCCTACGCCGGACCAATTCTCAAACAGCACCGCCTGCCGCTCCTGCGCAAAGACTTCGGGCGAGATGTAATGCGCGTTGGGCAGGCCGCGCGCCTGCGAAACATCCTTCAGGACGGCGTGTAGATCCTCTGTCTGGATATGCTGCATCTGCCCCTCCCCCGGCCTTAGCGCTGCTGCCTGCAAGCTTGGGCGCGCAGGCCGTGCGCGCGCTAGAACAGGCAAGACACGGGAAGGTTCGGAAGCGACACCGCCGCCCGTAACAAATTCAGTGATTCGGATGTGATTCGAGGCACAGGCTCGCCGTTGTTAGCGCGAACGCGACGCCGCCACCTCGCGCTCGCCTTGCCGTTGTGTCGCAGGCGTTTTCCCCTCCGGAAGGCCGCGATACCGGAAAAAACCCAGCAAATTCCACGCATCGCAGTTCTGTCAACAAGTTGACCAAATACGCGTGATATAGTCAAATTGTTTTACAGAAAAATAAAAGCTTTTCAGTGTATTGGCTGATCCTTTACGATTTACAGCATCGGAGGAATCGCGCTGGTTGGAGCAGCCGCGATACAGCATTTCAGGGGGGATCATTCTCATGACCGATTCTGCGCCAACCACTTACGCGCCTTCCGCGGATTTCATTGCAAACGCCCATCTCGACGCCGCCAAATACGATGCGATGTACGCAGCATCCATCAGCGATCCGGACGCCTTCTGGGCAGAGCACGGCAAGCGAATCGACTGGATCAAACCCTTCACCAAGGTGAAGAACGCCAGCTTCGAGTTCGGCAATGTCGACATCAAATGGTTCGAGGACGGCACCCTTAACGTCGCCGCCAACTGCATCGACCGCCACCTCGCCACCCGAGGCGATCAGACGGCCATCATCTGGGAGCCCGACTCCCCGGAGGAAGAGGCCAAGCACATCACCTACAAACAGCTGCACACCAGCGTCTGCCGGATGGCCAACATCCTGGAAGAGCTGGGCGTGCGTAAAGGCGACCGGGTTGTCATTTACCTCCCGATGATCCCGGAAGCCGCCTATGCCATGCTGGCCTGCGCCCGGATCGGGGCGATCCACTCGATCGTCTTCGCAGGCTTCAGCCCCGATGCTTTGGCAGCCCGTGTCAACGGCAGCGACGCCAAGGTTCTCATCACCGCCGATGAAGCCCCGCGCGGTGGCCGCAAGACGCCGCTGAAATCCAACGCCGACGCCGCCCTACTGCACTGCAAAGACACGGTGAAATGCCTCGTGGTGAAGCGTACCGGCGGGCAGACGACGTGGATCGCGGATCGCGATTACGACTACAACGAGATGGCGCTGGAAGCTTCTGACGTCTGCGCGCCCGCCGAGATGAACGCCGAGGATCCGCTCTTCATCCTCTACACCTCCGGCTCCACCGGCCAGCCCAAGGGCGTGGTGCATTGCTCCGGTGGTTATCTCGTCTACGCGGCGATGACGCATCAATACACCTTCGATTACCACGAGGGCGACATCTACTGGTGCACCGCCGATGTGGGCTGGGTCACCGGCCACAGCTACATCGTCTATGGCCCGCTAGCCAATGGCGGCACCACGCTGATGTTCGAAGGCGTACCGACCTACCCGGACGCAGGCCGCTTCTGGGCTGTTTGTGAGAAGCACAAGGTCAACCAGTTCTACACCGCCCCCACCGCCATCCGCGCGCTGATGGGTCAGGGCACCGAGTTCGTCGAGAAATACGACCTGAGCGATCTGAAACTGCTCGGCACCGTGGGCGAGCCAATCAACCCGGAAGCCTGGAACTGGTACAACGAGGTTGTCGGCAAGGGCAAATGCCCGATCGTGGACACATGGTGGCAGACCGAAACCGGCGGCCACATGCTGACCCCGCAGCCCGGCGCCCATGCCACCAAGCCCGGCTCCGCGCAGAAGCCCTTCTTCGGCGTGCACCCGGTGGTTCTGGACGCCCAGACCGGCGAAGAGATCCACGAAACCGCTGCCGAGGGCGTGCTGGCGCTGAAGGAAAGCTGGCCCGGCCAGATGCGCACCGTCTGGGGCGATCACGAGCGGTTCCAGAAAACCTATTTCTCCGACTACAAAGGCTACTACTTCGCCGGTGACGGCTGCCGCCGCGACGCCGATGGCGATTACTGGATCACAGGGCGCGTGGATGACGTGATCAACGTCTCCGGGCACCGCATGGGCACCGCCGAAGTGGAAAGCGCGCTCGTGGCGCACGCCAAAGTGGCCGAGGCCGCCGTGGTGGGCTACCCGCACGACGTGAAAGGTCAGGGAATCTACTGCTACGTGACCCTGATGAACGGCGTCGAGCCTTCCGAGGAACTGCGCAAGGAGCTGCGCACCTGGGTGCGCACCGAGATCGGCCCCATCGCTTCGCCAGATCTGATCCAATGGGCACCGGGCCTGCCGAAAACCCGCTCCGGCAAGATCATGCGCCGCATCCTGCGCAAGATCGCCGAGGATGATTTCGGCGCTCTGGGCGATACCTCCACGCTGGCAGAGCCTGCCGTGGTGGATGATCTGATCGAAAACCGCATGAACAAGGCCACCTGATCATGGACAGCGTTCAGCCCCAGCCCGCAACACCCGTGACCCTCATCCTGCTTGGCCCCCCGGGGGCCGGCAAAGGCACCCAGGCACGGATCCTCGAATCCCGCTTCGGCCTCGTGCAGCTGTCCACAGGCGACCTCCTCCGCGCCGCGGTGGCCGCCGGGACCGAAGCGGGCCGCAAGGCCAAGGCCGTGATGGAAGCGGGCGGGCTGGTGTCGGACGAGATCGTTCTGGCGATCCTGAAAGATCGCATGGGCGAGCCGGATGTGACCTCTGGAGTCATCCTTGATGGCTTCCCCCGCACCATCGGCCAGGCCGACGCGCTTGGCGCGCTGCTGGCTGAAGCCGGCACCAAGGTCGATTGCGTCATCTCGCTTGAGGTGGACGACGAGGCCATGGTCGAGCGCATCTCGGGCCGCTCCACCTGCGCAGCCTGCGGGGAAGGCTACCACGATACATTCAAGGCCCCGGCAAAAGCGGGTGTCTGTGACAAATGCGGAGGCACGGAATTCAAGCGCCGCGCTGACGATAACGCCGAGACGGTGCGTGAACGGCTTGCCGCCTACCACGCCCAGACGGCTCCGCTGATTGCCTATTACGACGAAAAGGGACTGCTTAAGTCGGTGGATGCGATGGGGTCGATCGACGCCATCACCGAAGCCCTTGGCACGATCGTCGCGGGCGTTTCGGCCTAACCGGAGAAAGGTGCCCAAAGGAGAGGGGCGCCGATCACCACAATAGAGGGAGAAGACGTGATGGCGGAAAATCCATCCGATAACGACTATTGGTCGGCGAACCTCCGGATCATCAAGATTTGTCTTGTGATCTGGGCACTGGTTTCGTTTGGCTTTGGCATCCTGCTGCGCCCGATGCTGTCGGGCATTCCTGTCGGCGGGACAGACCTTGGCTTCTGGTTTGCCCAACAGGGCTCGATCCTCGTCTTCCTGGCGCTGATTTTCTTCTACGCCTGGAAGATGAACAAGCTCGACGCCGAACACGGCGTTGAGGAGGAGTAAATCCCATGGATCAGTTTACCATCAACCTGCTGTTCGTGGGCGCATCCTTCGCGCTCTACATCGGCATCGCGATCTGGGCCCGCGCGGGTTCCACGTCGGAATTCTACGCCGCTGGCCGCGGTGTTCACCCTGTCACCAACGGCATGGCCACGGCGGCGGACTGGATGTCGGCCGCCTCCTTCATCTCGATGGCGGGCCTCATCGCCTTCACCGGCTATGACAACTCCACCTTCCTGATGGGCTGGACGGGCGGCTACGTGCTGCTGGCCCTGCTGCTCGCGCCCTACCTGCGCAAGTTCGGCAAGTTCACGGTGTCCGAGTTCATCGGCGACCGCTTCTACAGCCCGACCGCGCGCCTTGTGGCCGTGATCTGCCTGATCGTCGCCTCGGTGACCTACGTGATCGGCCAGATGACGGGCGTTGGCGTGGCCTTTGGCCGCTTCCTCGAAGTGTCCAACACCACCGGCCTGCTGATCGGTGCCGCCGTTGTGTTCGCCTACGCCGTGTTCGGCGGCATGAAGGGTGTGACCTATACCCAGGTGGCGCAATACGTCGTGCTGATCACCGCCTACACCATCCCGGCGATCTTCATCTCGCTGCAACTGACGGGCAACCCGATCCCGGCGCTTGGCCTGTTTGGCGATCACGTCGCGTCCGGCGAGCCGCTGCTGGCGAAGCTCGACCAGATCGTGACGGAGCTTGGCTTCGCGTCCTACACGGAGCACCATGCCGACACGCTCAACATGGTCCTGTTCACGCTCTCGCTGATGATCGGCACCGCCGGCCTTCCGCACGTGATCATGCGCTTCTTCACCGTGCCGAAAGTGTCTGACGCACGCTGGTCCGCTGGCTGGGCGCTTGTCTTCATCGCCCTGCTCTACCTGACCGCCCCGGCTGTCGGCGCCATGGCCCGCCTCAACATCTCCGAGATGATGTGGCCCAACGGCACCTCCGGCGAGGCTGTCTCTGTCGAGCAGATCGAAACCGACGAGCAATACGCCTGGATGGCGACGTGGCAGAAAACCGGCCTGCTGGGCTGGGAAGACAAGAACGGCGACGGCAAGATCCAGTACTACAACGACAAGTCCGAAGCTCTGGCTGAGCGGGCTGCCGCGAATGGTTGGGAAGGCAACGAACTGACCAACTTCAACCGCGACATCCTCGTGCTGGCCAACCCGGAAATCGCAAACCTGCCCGGCTGGGTGATCGGCCTCGTGGCCGCCGGTGGCCTCGCCGCCGCGCTCTCCACCGCCGCCGGCCTGCTGCTCGCGATCTCCTCGGCCGTGTCGCACGACCTGATGAAGGGCCAGTTCACGCCCAACATCAGCGAAAAAGGCGAGCTTCTGTCCGCCCGGATCGCAATGGCCGTGGCAATCTGTGTCGCAACCTACCTGGGCCTCAATCCTCCGGGCTTCGCAGCGCAAACCGTGGCTCTTGCCTTCGGTCTGGCCGCCGCGTCGATCTTCCCGGCGCTGATGATGGGGATCTTCAGCCAGCGCGTGAACAACAAGGGTGCCGTTGCCGGTATGCTCGTTGGTCTCGTGGTGACGCTGGTCTACATCTTCCTGCACAAGGGTTGGTTCTTCATCCCGGGCACCAACAGCTTCACGGATGCGGATCCGCTCCTGTTCACTGTCAAGTCGACCTCCTTCGGGGCCATCGGCGCGCTGCTGAACTTCGTGACCGCCTATGTGGTGTCCAACGCGACCGAAGAAACGCCGCAAGAGATCAAGGACCTGGTTGCCAGCGTCCGTATCCCGCGCGGTGCCGGTGTGGCCCAGGATCACTAGGGCCTACCTTGCGGCCGGCGCGGCCCCCTGATCCGCGCCGGCCCCTCTCGTGGCACGCCCTCCCTTCCCGCTTTGGGCGTGCCACACCCCACACCCGATTTTTCAAAAGGTCGATGCCATGCCCATGCGAGCCCCCGAGATCGCGGCCTTCCTGGCCGGCATCCACCCCTACGACACCCTTCCCGCCGCCGATCTGGAACGCGTCAGCGAGGCCAGCGCTTGCAAGACAGTCGCCGCCGGCGAAACCGTCTACAAACAGGGCGACAAGCTAGAAGGGCTCTACATCGTCTTTTCCGGCGAGGTGGATGTGGAGGACGCAAACGGCGTCCAGCTTTCCCACCTCGGCAGCCGCAACTCCTTCGGGGAACGCGGCCTTCTGCGCGACGGCAAGGCCGTCACCACGGCGCGGGCCGCAGGCGACGCGCAGCTGCTGCTGGTGCCTGCCCGCGTCTTCCTGCACCTGCTGAAAACCCAAGCCAGCTTCGCGCGGTTCTTTGACCGTTCCCGCGCCACCGTGGCCGCGCCCAGCGATCTGAGCACCATCGGCATCGGCGATCTGATGGCGCGCGATCCGCTGACCTGCACGCCCAAGACCTCCGTCACCGAAGCCGCGCGGATCATGCGTGACAATCGTGTCTCAAGCCTCGGGGTGATCGGCGAGGGCGGCCAGATGGTCGGCATCCTCACGATCCGCGATCTCGCCTATAAGGCCGTGGCCGATGGCACCCCCGGCAGCGCGCCCGTCTCCGAGGTGATGCGGGCTGACCCGGTGACGCTGGATCCCGGCGCGCTTGGCTCCGACGTGCTGCACGCGATGCTCGAAATGGGCGTGGGCCACCTGCCCGTGGTGGACCGTGGCTGCCTGATCGGCATGGTCACGCAGACAGATCTCACCCGCTTTCAGGCAATCTCCTCTTCGGTGCTGGTGGCCGATGTGGCCGAGGCCCGCGACGCCTTCGATCTGGCCGCCGTCACCGCGCGCATCCCGCAGATGCTGGTGCAGCTTGTGGGCTCCGGCAACCCGCATCAGGTGGTGACGCGGCTGATCACCGACGTCGGCGATGCCGTCACCCGCCGCCTGCTCGCGCTGGCCGAAGAAAAGCTCGGCCCCGCGCCCGTGCCCTACCTCTGGCTGGCCTGCGGCTCGCAAGGGCGGCGCGAACAGACCGGCGTTTCGGATCAGGACAACTGCCTGATCCTTGATGACGCTTTCACCGAGGCGGACCGCACCTATTTCACCGCCTTCGCCAAATTCGTCTCCGACGGGCTGGACGCGGCGGGCTACTACTACTGCCCCGGCGACATGATGGCGACCAATCCGCAATGGTGCCAGCCGCTGGCCACCTGGACGCGCTACTTCCAGAACTGGATCGCCAAACCCGATCCGAAAGCACAGATGCTGGCCTCGGTGATGTTCGATCTGCGCCCCATCGGCGGGACGGCGGCGCTGTTTGACACCCTGCAGGCCGACACGCTGAAGGCGGCGGCGGGCAATTCGATTTTCGTGGCCCATATGGTCAGCAATTCGCTCAAGCATACGCCCCCGCTCGGGCTCTTGCGCGGCTTTGCCACGATCCGCTCCGGCGAGCACAAGAACACGCTGGATCTGAAACACAACGGCGTGGTGCCGGTGGTGGATCTGGGCCGCGTCTATGCGCTGCAGGGCCAGCTGACCGCCGCCAACACCCGCGAACGCCTGCTTTCGGCGGGCGAGGCGGGCGTGCTATCGAAAACCGGTGCGCGGGATCTGGTTGATGCCTACGACCTGATCGCGCAGACTCGGCTGGAGCATCAGGCCGGGCAGATCAAGGCGGGCGGCAAGCCCGACAACTTCCTGCCCCCGGCCGCGCTCTCCGATTTCGAGCGGTCCCACCTGCGCGATGCGTTCGTGGTGATCCGCACCATGCAATCCTCGATCGGCCACGGCCGGTCCATGCTCGGGTAGGCCCATGTTCTTCGATTTCATCTCCACCATCGCAATCGGCTTCTGCGCGGCGGGGATCGTCCTACTGCTCAACCACATGCTGCGCGGCCGCCTGCCACGCTGGCTTGCGCCCGTGGCCGCCGGTGCCGCGATGATCGGCTTCACGATCTGGAGCGAATACACGTGGTATCCGCGCACGCTGCTCACCCTGCCCGAGGGCATCGAGGTGGCCGAGACCTATGAGCATTCCGCCTTCTACCGCCCCTGGACCTACGCCAAACCCTTCGTGAACCGCTTCTCGGCGGTGGATCAGGCCACCCTGCGCCGCAACGATCAGGTCGAGGGGCAGGTGATGGCCGACATCTACCTCTACACCCGCTGGCAGCAGCTCGCCCGCGTCCCCGTTCTGGTGGATTGCGCAGGCAGCCGCATGGCCGAGCTGGTAGCGGGGGCCGAATTTGACGAAAACGGCGCGATTACAGATGCGCGCTGGCAAGACCTGGCACAGGAAGACGCGCTTTTGACATTGAGCTGCAAGGCCTAAAGGCCCGCGCAGCAGATATGGGACGGGAGGTCCGCATGGCAAAATCGGTACTGCTCGTGGAGGACGAGGACAACATCGCGACCGCGCTTGAGATCATGGTGGGCCGGCAAGGCTATGCCATGAGCCGCGTCGCCAACGGCGGCAAGGCGGTGGCCGCGATCACCGAACAGCACCCCGATCTGGTGATCCTCGATGTCACCCTGCCGGAAGTCTCGGGCTACGAGATCTGCCAGACGGTGCGCAATGATCACGCCTTTGACGATGTGAAGATCCTGATCATGACGGCCCGCGGCTCCGAAATGGACCGCCGCAAGGGGCTCGCGCTCGGGGCCGATGATTTCCTCGCCAAACCCTTCGCCATGAAAGACCTGACCGAGAAGGTCGCCGCGCTGATCGGCGGCACGCAGCCCGGCCAGCCGGTGGCGTAACCATGGAGCGCCTCTCCCTCCGGCTGCGCATTTTCCTCTTCTTCGCGCTGGTGGGCCTCGGTGGCGCGGCGGCGGTGATCGGCGCGCTGGCCTGGGGCTACACGCGGCTCGGCGATCCGGCCGCGCTTTCGGCCTTTATCACCTCCGGCCTCGTGGCCTGTTTCGTCATCCTCGGCATGAGCGCGGGCATCTGGTTGCTGTTTGACGAACATGTCGCCAAGGCCGTGGAGCGGCTGGCAAGCGACATGCGCAGCCGCGCCCATGCCGATGTGGCCCATGGGCTGGATGGGGACGCCGCTAAATACCTCGGCGATCTCGCCCCCGCCGCCGCCGCCGTGGCCACCGGGCTTTCGGAAACCAAGACCGCCCTGCAGGAGGCCGTCGCCCGCGAAACCCGCGCCATCGAGGACAACCGCGCCCAGCTCGAAGCCATCCTGTCGGATGTGGAAGCCGGGATCATCCTCTGCACCGACGATCACCAGATCGCGTTTTACAACGGCCACGCCGCCGCCCTGTTCCGCGATCACGCGCCGGGGCTGGACCGCTCCGTCTTCCGCACGCTGAAAGCCGGCCCGATCCTGCACGCCTACGCAAGGCTGCGCTCCGGCGCGCCGGGGGAGGCGAGCGATCTACTCTGCGTCTCCGAAAGCGGGCAGACGCTCTCGGGCCGCATGCGGCTCTTCTCCGCCGGCGGGCGCGGCGGCTATGTGCTAGTGCTGCGCGACGTCACGAAAGCCCTGCGCGGCCACCTTGAACGCGACGCCGCTTTGGCCAGCGCGCTGGAAGAAATGCGCCGCCCCGCCGCAGGGCTGCAAACGATCCTCAGCGTGCTGGGCGAAGATCTGCAGGAGGCCGAACGCACGGCGCTGCAAACGGCGATGCGCGAGGAGACCGAAGCCTTGGTGGCGCAGGTCAACGGGCTGATCGCCCGCCGCGCGCAGGAGGATCGCTCCGGCGCGTGGTGGCCGATGCCCTTGATCCACGGCGAAGACATCCGCGCCGGGTTGGAAACCGGCCTTGGCCTCACAGCCACCGCCGATCCGATGAGCCTGCCCTGCGACGGCTACGCGCTGGTGCAGCTGGCCTGCAACCTCGGGCAGCGCCTGCGCACTGAAGGGCGCGGCACGGGCCTTGCCGCGAGCCTGTCCAAGGCCAGCCCCGGCGCCACGCTCGATCTGACGTGGGAAGGCGCGCCGCTCGCGGTGACGGAACTGGAGCACTGGCTGGACGCGCCCTTTGACGAAAACCTCCCGGCGATCACAGGCCGCCGCCTGCTCGACATGCACGGCGCGGAAAGCTGGCCCGAACGGGCGGCAGGCAGCCGCAACCGCCTACGCATCGCCCTGCCGCGCGCCGAAACCGAAGCCGCCGCGCAGGCCTATGCCCGCTCCGCCGCCGTCTATGATTTCGCCCTGATGACGCGCCCTGCGCCGCCCGACATCGCCCAAAGCCCGTTGCGCAGCTTGCATTACGTGGTGTTTGACACCGAAACCACCGGGCTTTCGGTGCTGAAAGGCGATCGCATCGTGCAGATCGCGGCAGTCCGTGTCGTCAATGGCCGCATCGTGCCAGAGGAGATCTTCAACACGTTGGTGGACCCGGAACGCTCAATCCCGCCCGAAAGTACGAAGATCCACCACATTACAGATGCCGACGTGGCCGGCGCCCCCACCCTCGCAACCGCCGGGAAGAGCTTCCACAGCTATTGCGAAGGGGCGGTGCTGGTGGCTCATAACGCGCCGTTCGACATCGGCATGCTGCGCCGCGACAAGGGAGAATTCGGCGAGATGTTCGATCACCCCGTGCTCGACACCGTGCTGCTCTCTGCCGTCGTCTTTGGACAATCCGCCGAACATTCGCTGGACGCGCTCGCCGCCCGGCTCGGCGTCACCATCCCACCCGAGCTGCGCCACACCGCCCATGGCGATGCGCTGGCCACGGCGGAGGTCTTCCTGAAGCTGCTGCCGATGATGGAAGCCGTTGGCATAGAAACCTTCGCCGACGCCACGCGCAAAACCCGCGAGCACGGGCGGCTCCTGGCCGATCTCAACTGACGTTCATGCGAGGCTCTGCCTCGCGCTCCGGGATATTTGGGCCAAGCTGAAGGGGCCCCACTTTGTTCTGAAAATATCTCGGGGGGCCGCCGCAGGCGGCGGGGGCAGAGCCCCCTATTCCGCCGCCACGGTTTCCTGCCCTGCCGGTTCCACGCGAACGGCAGAAAACTTGAACTCCGGGATCTTGCCGTAAGGGTCGAGCGCCGGGTTGGTGAGGATATTGGCCGCGGCCTCCACATAGGCAAAGGGCAGGAAAACCATATCCTCGGCAACCGCGCGGTCGGCGCGGGCCATGACTTCGACGCTGCCACGCCGGGTGGTGAGCCGCACCATGGCGCCGGGCGCAAGCCCCATGCGGCGCAGGGTTTTCGGGTGCAGCGAACAGTTGGCCTCGGGCTCCACCGCATCGAGCACCTTGGAGCGGCGCGTCATGGAACCCGTGTGCCAATGCTCGAGCTGGCGGCCTGTTGTGAGGATCATCGGATACTCCGCGTCCGGCGCTTCATCGGGCGCGATGACAGCGGCCGGGGTGAAGCGGGCACGGCCTTCCGCGCGGGGGAAGCCGTCCCCAAAAACGATCGCCTGCCCCGGGTCTTCGGGCGAAAGCGAGGGATAGGTCACCGCGTTCTGGGCTTCCAGCCGCTCCCATGTGATATTGGCCAGCGAGCGCATGTTCTGTTTCATTTCGGCAAAGATCTCGCGCGGGTGGCTATAGGCCCATTGCAGGCCCAGCCGCTTGGCCAGTTCCACCTCGATCCACCAATCCTCGCGCGCCTGCCCCGGCGGCGTGACGGCGGGGCGGCCCATCTGCACCTGCCGGTTGGTGTTCGTCACCGTGCCGGTTTTCTCGGCAAAGGCGGAGGCGGGCAGGATCACGTCGGCGTAATTGGCGGTTTCGGTGAGGAAGATGTCCTGCACCACGAGATGTTCGAGCTTCGCAAGCGCATCCCGCGCGTGATCCACATCCGGATCGCTCATCGCCGGGTTCTCGCCAAGGATATACATCCCGCGCGTGTTGCCGGCGTGGATGTCGTCCATGATCTCGGTGACGGTGAGCCCTTTCTCGGAAGAGAAATCGCCGGACTGCCAGACCTCGGTGAAGGCGGCGCGCACGCCGTCGTCTGCTACCGTCTGGTAGTCGGGCAGGAACATCGGGATCAGCCCTGCATCCGAGGCCCCCTGCACGTTGTTCTGGCCGCGCAACGGGTGCAGCCCGGTGCCGGGGCGGCCCACATGGCCGCACATCAGCGCCAGCGAAATCAGGCAGCGCGAATTATCCGTGCCGTGGATATGCTGGCTCACCCCCATGCCCCAGAAGATCATCCCGGCCTTGGCGCCTGCAAAGGTGCGGGCCACGTCGCGCAGCACGTCTGCCTCGATCCCGCAGACCTCGGCCATCTTCTCGGGCGCGAAATCGGCCAGATGGGCCTTCTCGGCCTCCCAGTTCTCGGTGAAGGCCGCGATATATTGCTGATCGTAAAGTCCCTCTTCCACGATCACATGCATGATCGCGTTCAGCATCGCCACATCGGCTCCGGGGCGGAACTGCAGCATGTGGCTGGCGTGCCGCCGCAGGCCGACACCGCGCGGATCCATCACGATCAGCTTTCCGCCACGCTTGGCGAATTGCTTGAAATAGGTCGCCGCGACGGGGTGGTTTTCCACCGGGTTGCAGCCGATGGCGATGGCCACATCGGCGTGTTCGATCTCGTTGAAGGTGGCCGTCACCGCGCCTGAGCCGACATTTTCCAGCAGCGCCGCCACGGAAGACGCATGGCAAAGCCGGGTGCAGTGATCGACGTTGTTGTGGCCAAAGCCCTGCCGGATCAGCTTTTGGAAGAGATAGGCTTCCTCGTTGGTGCATTTGGCCGAACCGAAGCCAGCCACGGATTTGCCACCGTGATCGGCCTTCAGGCGCGCAAGCCCTCCGGCGGCGGCGTCCAGCGCCTCCTCCCAGCTGGCTTCGCGGAAATGGGTGAGCGGGTTGGCGGGATCGACGTTCAGCCCCTTGGCGGGCGCATCTTCACGCCGGATCAGCGGTTTGGTGAGCCTGTGCGGGTGGTGGATGTAGTCAAACCCGAAGCGCCCCTTCACGCAGAGGCGGCCTTCGTTGGCGGGGCCGTTGATGCCCTCCACGTATTTGATCGCGCCATCTTTCACCTTGAGCGAGACCTGACACCCGACCCCGCAGAAGGGGCAGACGCTTTCGACCTCGGCATCATAATCGGCGGAATCGCCCACCTGGTCGGCGTCCAGCACCGTTTTGGGCATCAGCGCGCCGGTGGGGCAGGCCTGCACGCATTCGCCGCAGGCCACGCAGGTCGAGGCGCCCATGTCGTCGCCCATGTCAAACACCGGGTAGGCATCATGGCCGCGCCCGGCCATGCCGATCACGTCGTTCACCTGAACCTCGCGACAGGCGCGCACGCAGAGGCCGCACTGGATGCAGGCATCAAGGTTCACGCTCATCGCCACATGGCTGTCGTCCAGAAGAGGGATGCGCTCGGCCTCCAGCGTCGGAAGGCGGCTTTCGGCGACGCCCTGTGCGGCGGCCATGTCCCAGAGGTGGGAGGATTTGTCATGCGCCACAGCCTGCTCGGGCTGATCGGCCAGCAGCATCTCCATCACCATCTTGCGGGCGCTATCCGCGCGCGCCGTGGCCGTGTGCACCACCATGCCATCAGAGGGCGCGCGGATGCAGGAGGCCGCCAGTGTGCGCTCGCCGTCGATTTCCACCATGCAGGCGCGGCAGTTGCCATCAGACCGGTAGCCCGGCGCATCCTTGTGGCAGAGATGCGGGATCAGCGTGCCCTCGCGCTTGGCCACCTCCCAGATGCTCTCGCCTTCCGAGGCCTGCACTTCGCGGCCATCGAGCGTGAAACGGATGGTATCGGACATGGCGTGCTTTCCTGTATCGGCGCGGCTGTTTGCCCCAAACTAGAGCATTTCGCCCCGCCGCGCAGCGCATCAACAGCGACGGCAATTGCGCTTTTTGCGCCACCGGCGTTTCCGATCGCCTCCCGCGTGGCGCGCATCGGGGCCCTTTGCGCGGCGGATCGGGGTTTACCTCCGCGCCCAAGCCACTATCACTGGCGGGCGCGCAAGACAGGCAGGGAGGGCAGTGTGGCAGAGTTGATTCTGGTCCGGCATGGGCAGGCCAACAGCACCGCACAGGATGCGGAAAGCTACGACAACCTCTCACCCCTTGGCATCGAGCAGGGCCGCTGGCTGGGCGAAGCGCTGCAGCAGGGGGCGCTACCGTTTTCCCATACCGTCTGCGGCACCCTGCGCCGCCACCACCAGACGGCGGCGGCGATGGGGCAGGATCTGCGCGCCACCGATCCGCGGCTGGATGAATTTGATTACTTCGGCCTCGCCCAGCAGATGCAGGCCGAGCACGGCATCGCCATGCCGCAGGATGGCGCGGGCTTTGCCGCCCATGTGCCGGTGCTGCTGGATCACTGGCAGCGCCGTGCGCTTTCCGATGTGGCCGAGAGCTTTAACGCGTTCGAGACCCGCGTGGCCGAGGCGCTCAACGCCCATACGGCGGACGGCGGGCGCGTGCTGCTTGTCACCTCGGGCGGTGTCATCTCCATGGCGCTGCGCCTCGTACTGGGGCTTGATCTGGCGGCGACGGGCAAGATCATGCTTCAGGTGATGAACTCGTCCCTGCACCGGATCGAGCGCATTCACGGCCAGATGATGCTGGCACAGTTCAACGCCACGCCGCATCTCGATGCGCCCGAGCGCGCCCATGCGCGCACTTTCGTATAAGGAGCAGCCATGATGCAGCTTTACTACGCCCCCGGAACCGTCGCCGTGGCCTCGGCCATCGCGATGGAGGAAGCCGGGATCGCCTACGAGCCGGTGCTGGTGGATTTCACCACCGGTGCACAGATGAAACCGGCCTACCACGCGGTGAACCCGAAAGGCCGGGTGCCGACGCTGGCCACGGATCAGGGGCTGCTCACCGAGACGGGGGCCATTCTTGAGTATATCGCCGCGCTTGCGCCCGAGGCCGGGTTGATGCCCACCGATCCGTGGCACGCCGCCCAAACACGCGCGCTGATGCATTACCTCGGCAACACGATGCATGTGGCCCATGCCCACAAGATGCGCGGCCACCGCTGGGCCGATCAGGACAGCTCCTTCGCGGACATGACGGCCAAGGTGCCGCAGACCATGGCCGAATGCTGCGCCTATCTGGAAGGCCATGTGCTGACCGGCGGCCCCTTCGCCCTGGGCGAGAGCTTCACGCTGGCCGATACCTGGCTCTACACCATCTGCCGCTGGCTTGCGGGGGACAGCGTGGACATCACCGCCTACCCCAAGCTCGCCCGCCATTTCGAAACCATCGCCGCGCGCCCCTCGGTGGCGCGGATCCGGGAACGGGGGATCATCACATGACGCATCTTTGGGTCCGGGCCGAGCAACGCCCGAATGAGGAACGCGTGGGCCTGACAGCAGACGGTGCAAAGGCGCTGATCGCGGCGGGTATTCGCGTGACGGTCGAGGAAAGCTCCGTGCGCGCGCTGCCGCTGCAGCCCTATATCGATGCGGGCTGCGAGATTGCGCCGGAAAACAGCTGGCCCGAGGCCCCGCGCGACGCGATCATCTTCGGCCTGAAGGAACTGCCCGAGGACGGCACCCCCCTGCCCCACCGCCACATCATGTTCGGCCATGCCTTCAAGGGCCAGCATTCCGGCAAGGCGCTACTGGAGCGCTTCAAGGCCGGAGGCGGCACGCTCTATGATCTGGAATACCTTGTGGACGAAGCCGGGCGGCGCGTGGCGGCCTTTGGCTACTGGGCAGGCTATGCGGGCGCGGCTGTGACCCTGAAATGCTGGGCCGCCCAGCAGCGCGGCGAGATCTGCGGCCCCGTGGGCGTCTACGCCAGCAAGGATGCCCTGCTCGCCGATCTGGGCGCGGAGCTTGCCGCCACCGGCGCAGACAAACCCACTGCCATCGTCATCGGCGCGCTGGGGCGCGTGGGCACCGGCGCGAGCGATCTGCTGGAGGCCATGGGCGTTTCCGTAACCCGCTGGGACATGGCCGAGACGGCCTCGGGTGGGCCCTTCCCGGAAATCCTTGCTCATGATCTGTTCCTGAACTGCATCTTCGCCCGCCCCGGCACGCCGGTGTTTGTCCCACGTGAGGCATTGCTGGCCGAACGCCGCCTCACCGCCGTGGGCGATGTGGCCTGCGATCCGGACAGCGATTACAACCCGATCCCCGTCTATGACCGCGCCACCAGCTGGGCCGCGCCCGCGCTGCGCGTGGCCGAGAACCCGGTGCTCGACGTGATGGCGATCGACAACCTGCCCTCGCTGCTCCCAGCCGAATCCAGCGAAGATTACGCCGCCCAGCTTCTGCCCTCCCTCCTCACGCTCGATGCGCTGGATGCAGGCGTCTGGCACCGCGCGGCGGCGGAATTTGAAACCCACATCAAAGCACTCTGAAGGAGGCAGCCATGACAATCCATTGGTGCGGCACCGGCCTTTCCGCCATCCCCGGCCTGCGCAGGCTTCTGGAAGCCGGGCAGGACGTAACCGTCTGGAACCGCACGACGGAAAAAGCGCAGGCGGCTGTGGGCGATCTGGCGCAAGACATCCGCGCCTACACGCCGGAAGCCATCGCCGATGCGGTGCAGCCGGGCGACGTCGTTGTCTCCATGCTGCCGGGCGATCAGCACGTGCCGCTCGCCACGCTCTGCCTTGAGAAAGGCGCGCATTTCGTGTCCTCAAGCTACATCGCCCCGGAGATGCGCGCGCTGGACGATGCCGCCCGCGAGAAGGGCCTGCGCTTCGTCAATGAGGTCGGCCTTGATCCCGGCATCGATCACCTCATGGCCCATTGGCTGGTGGCCGACTACCGGGCCAGCGCTGCCTTTGACGCGGGCAACACGCTCTCCTTCATCTCCTACTGCGGCGGTGTGCCGAAGGAAGCCAACGCCTTTCGCTACAAGTTCAGCTGGTCGCCCCTTGGCGTGCTGAAGGCGCTGCGCTCGCCCTCGCGCTCCATCCGCGATTTCGCGCCGCTGGACGTGGCCCGCCCGTGGGATGCGATCAGCAGCTACACCGCGCCACTGCCCACACCCGAAGTCTTCGAAGTCTACCCCAACCGCGATTCCCTGCCCTTCATGGCCGATTACGGTTTCGAGCCCGACTGGCAGGTGAAGGAATTCGTGCGCGGCACCCTGCGGCTGAACGGCTGGGCCGAGGCCTGGGGCGGCGTGTTTTCCGAGATCGAAACGCTGCAAGGCCCCGAAGGCGACGCCCGCCTGAAAGAGATGAGCGATCAGTTCTGGGCCGAGAACGCCTATGACGCAGGCGAGCCCGACCGCGTCGTGCTTTGCGTGGCGCTGAAGGCCGAGAAGGACGGCGTGCCCGTCTACCACAAGAGCTACGTGATGGACGCCTGGGGCGATGCGCGCGGCACCGCCATGGCGCGGCTTGTGAGTGTGCCCGTGGCGCTGGCCATCGAGGCCGTGCTGGCCCGCGAGATCCCCGCCGGTGTCAGCGCCGCGCCCGCCGATCCCCGGCTCGTGGCGCGCTGGATGGGGGAAATCGGCGCCCTCGCCCAGCACCTGCAGATCGTCGATCATAGCTGATATGCACCGGGAAGGGGCCACGCACCGGCCCCTTCCCTTGACTCCCCCGCCCCAAGCCCGTAAGCGAACCCGCAAACCCCGGAAGTCGGTCAAGCTTCCGGTCCCTTGAGTCGTTTCAGGGATCGCCCCCCGTCAGCGCGTCGCGCCCACGGGGGCCATTGGCATATGGAGCGTCGCACCTTAACTGGTGGGGCAAAGATCAGCGCGAAGGGCTTTTAGGAGGGCCGAGGCATGTTTGAAAATCTGAGCGAACGCCTTTCCGGCGTCTTTGACCGCCTGACCAAACAGGGCGCCCTCTCCGACGAGGACGTGAAAACCGCCCTGCGCGAAGTGCGCGTGGCGCTGCTCGAGGCCGACGTCTCCCTCCCCGTGGCGCGCGATTTCGTCAAGGCGGTGCAGGAGAAGGCCACCGGCCAGTCCGTCACCAAATCGGTGACGCCGGGCCAGCAGGTGGTGAAGATCGTCCATGACGAGCTGCGCCATGTTCTGGCCGGTGACAACGCCGAGCCGGGCGAGTTGAAGATCGACAACGCCCCCGCCCCGATCCTCATGGTCGGCTTGCAGGGCTCCGGTAAGACAACCACGACGGGCAAGCTCGCCAAGCGGCTGAAAGAGAAGAACGGCAAGCGGGTGCTGATGGCCTCGCTCGACATCTACCGCCCCGCCGCCATGGATCAGCTCGCCGTGCTCGGCACCCAGATCGGCGTGGACACGCTGCCGATCGTGAAGGGCCAGAGCGCCGTGGACATCGCCAAGCGCGCCAAGCAGCAAGCGACGATGGGCGGTTATGACGTCTACCTGCTCGACACCGCCGGCCGCCTGCACATCGACGACACGCTGATGGGCGAAGTGGAGGCCGTGCGCAACGTTGTCTCCCCGCGCGAAACGCTGCTGGTGGTCGATGGCCTGACCGGTCAGGACGCCGTGAACGTGGCCGAGAACTTCGATGAGAAGATCGGCATCTCCGGCGTTGTGCTGACCCGGATGGACGGCGACGGCCGTGGCGGTGCCGCGCTTTCGATGCGCGCCGTCACCGGCAAGCCGATCAAATTCGTCGGCCTCGGCGAGAAGATGGACGCGCTCGAAACCTTCGAGCCGGACCGGATCGCGGGCCGTATCCTCGGCATGGGCGACATCGTCGCGCTCGTTGAGAAGGCACAGGAAGTCGTGGAGGCCGAACAGGCCGAGCGCATGATGAAGCGGTTCCAGAAGGGGCGTTTCAACATGAACGACATGAAGACCCAGCTGGAGCAGATGCAGCAGATGGGCGGCATGGAAGGCGTGATGTCCATGCTTCCCGGCATGGGCAAGATGGCCAAGCAGGTGCAGGACGCGGGCTTTGACGACAAGACGATCACCCGCCAGATCGCCATGATCCAGTCCATGACGAAGGTGGAACGCGCCAACCCGCAGATCCTGCAGGCGAGCCGCAAGAAGCGCATCGCCGCCGGTTCGGGCATGGATGTCTCCGATCTGAACAAGCTTCTGAAGATGCAGCGCCAGATGGCGGACATGATGAAGAAGATGGGCAAGATGGGCAAAGGCGGCATGCTCAAACAGGCCATGAAAGGCATGATGGGCAAGGGCGGCATGCCCGATGTGGACCCCTCGCAGATGGACCCGAAGGCGCTGGAAGCGGCGGCGAAAGCCATGGGCAAAGGCGGCCTTCCTGGTGGCATGCCCGGCGGGCTTCCCGGCCTAGGTGGCGGCAGCCTGCCCCCCGGCCTCTCCGGCTTCGGGAAGAAGAAATAAGTGACCGTCGCGCCCACCATAACCTCCGAGCGGCTGACCCTGCGCCCGTTTCGGCTGTCGGATTTCTCCGACTACGCCGCGTTTCTGGCGTCGGACCGCGCGCGGCATATGGGTGGGCCCCACGGGCAGGAGAAAGCCTGGAGCTGGTTCTGCAACGACATCGCCCATTGGCCGCTTTTCGGCTTCGGCGGGCTGATCATCGAGGACAGTGTGGGCCGCCGCCTTGGGCAGGTCGCCGTGACCAAAGGCCTTGAGTTCCCCGACGCACAGCTCGGCTGGTTCCTGTTTGACGGCCATGAAGGCAAGGGCTTTGCCGGCGAGGCCGCACTGGCCCTGCGCCGCTGGATCTATGCCAACACCGGGCTGAAATCGCTCGTCTCCTATATCGACCGCGCCAACCGCGCCTCGATCGCGCTGGCCGAGCGCATGGGCGCGGAGCTGGATGAAACAGCCGCCACGCCCAAGGGCGCGCCCTGTTTCGTCTTCCGCCATCCCTGCGCGCAGGAGGTGCTCGTATGACCTCCGCCCCGATCATCGAAACAGGCTCCATCCGCCTGCGCCCCTATCGCATGAGCGATCTGGAGCCGCTGTGGGAGTTCTTCCAATCCCCCCGCGCCGCCTATGTGGATGGCCCCGCCAACCGCACGCATCTCTGGTATGGTTTCGCATCCGAGGCCGGAAGCTGGGGACTTCTGGGTCAGGGCGGCTGGTCCATCGAAACCGCCGACGGCGCGCTGGCCGGGCAGGTTGCAGTCACGCAGCCGCCGCGCTTCCCCGAACGCGAGATTGGCTGGATCCTGTTTGACGGCTTTGAAGGGCGTGGCATCGCCTATGCCGCCGCCAAGGCCGCGCGCGACTGGGCCTTTGACACCCTCGAAGGCTGCGACACGCTCGTCAGCTATATCGACCCGAAAAACACCCGCTCCATCGCGCTCGCCAATCGGCTGGGCGCGACCCATGATCCGCAGGCCGTGCTGCCCGAGGGCGAGACGGCCGCGGAGACCGTTGTCTACCGGCACCGGAGGGCTGCGTGATGGCCGCAACAATCGCCCCCGCCACGCTGCCGACGCCGGGCAAAGCTTTCGCGCAGGCCGCACAAGCCGCCCTGCCTGTGCTGCAGACGCCGCGCCTTGCGCTGCGCGCGCCGAGCCTGCCCGATTTCGCGCTGTTCGCCGAGCTTGTGGCCAGCCAGCGCTCTGTCTATTTCGGCGGCCCGATGAGCGAGGCCGAGGCCTGGGAAGATTTCGCCAACTACTGCGCCGGTTGGCTGCTGCGCGGCGATGGCGTGTTCACGATCACCCGCACGGGCGAGACCATCGGCTTCATCTTCGCTGGCTGCGAGCCGGGCGATGAGGCGCTGGAACTGGGCTTCCTGCTTTCTGCGCAAGCCGAGGGCAAGGGCTACGCCTTTGAAGCCGCACGAGCCGCTCTCGAACACCTCTTCACGCTCGGCGCCGATCCGGTGGTGAGCTACATCGAAGCCGCCAACACGCGCGCCCGCGCGCTGGCCGAACGGCTGGGCGGCGTACTGGTTGAGCAGCGCGAAAGCGGCACCTGCACCTATCGCTACAACCCCGATGATGCCGACGGCAGCCCGGAGGCCTACGCATGAGCCAGTCCCTAGAAAACGAGGCCGAAATGTCTGATCCCGTCGCCCGCGCCGCCACCCTGCTGAAAGGGCACCGCGAAAGCATCGACCGGCTCGATGCCATCCTCGTCTACACGCTGGGCGAGCGCTTCAAACACACGCAGGCCGTGGGAAAACTCAAGGCCGAACACGATCTTCCGCCCTCCGATCCGGCCCGCGAGGCCAAGCAGATCGAGCGGCTCGAAGCCCTGGCAACCGAGGCCGACCTCGACCCGGAATTCGCCAAAGCCTTCCTGAACTTCATCATCGCTGAGGTAATTCAGCACCACATGAAGCACCAGGATTAACCCTACCTGAGGCCCCCGCCTCACCCGCCATTCAAAGGAGATTGAACAATGGCAATGAAGATCCGTCTGGCCCGTGGTGGCTCCAAGAAACGCCCCTTCTACCGCGTTGTGGCTGCTGACAGCCGCATGCCGCGCGATGGCCGTTTCATCGAGAAACTCGGCGTCTACAACCCGCTGCTGCCGAAAGACAGCGAAGAGCGCGTGAAACTGGACATCGAGAAAATCCAGGCCTGGCTCGACAAAGGCGCCCAGCCGACCGACCGTGTGGCCCGCATGCTGGAAGCTGCCGGTGTTGTCGCCAAGACAGAGCGCTCCAACCCGAAGAAAGCCAAGCCGGGCAAGAAAGCCGTTGAGCGCGCTGAAGAGAAAGCCGCCAAGGCCGCTGCTGCTGCCGAAGCTTCCGAAGAAGCTGCTTCCGAGTAATCGGATCACACCGGTTGCCCCGGATGGCGCAGTTCTCTGAACGCTTCCGCGCGGAGTTCGACCAGCTCATGCGGTGGCGGCGGGATGTCCGCCGCTTCCGCACTGATCCCGTGGAGGGCGCTTTGCTCGATCGTTGCCTGGCAACCTTCGCGCTGGCGCCCTCTGTCGGTTTGAGCGAGCCGTGGCGGATCATCCGGGTGCAATCGGCCACCGCGCGCGCCGCCACGCTGGCCAATTTCGAGGCCGCCAACAGCGAAGCGCTCGCGGGATACGGGGGCGAGAAAGCGCAGCTTTACGCGGGCCTCAAGCTTTCGGGCATGCGCGATGCGCCGGTGCAGATCGCGGTCTTTTGCGACGAGGCCACCGAGAAGGGCGCAGGGCTCGGCGCGGGCACCATGCCCGAGATGCGCCGCTATTCGGTTGTGAGCGCGATCACCCAGTTCTGGCTCGCTGCGCGGGCCGAGGGGTTGGGCGTGGGCTGGGTCTCGATCCTTGACCCGGCGCAGCTGGCCCGCGATCTCGCGGTGCCTGACAGCTGGGCGCTGGTCGGCTATCTTTGCATCGGCTGGCCGGAAGACGAGGGCGAGCAGCCCGAGCTGGAGGCCGCAGGCTGGGAAAGCCGCGCGGCCACGCTGGCGATTGAAACACGATAGATCTGCAGGCAGGAAACACAGGCCATGAGCGATCAGAAAATCTGCGTAGGCGCGATTGCGGGCGCCTTTGGCGTGCAGGGCGAGGTGCGGCTAAAAAGCTTCTGCGCCGAGCCTTCGGACATCGCCGAATACGGCCCCTTGAGCACCGAGGACGGCAGCCAGCGCTTCACCGTCACCATCACCCGCCCCGTGAAGAACGGCTTTGCCGCGCGGCTGGGCGGCGTTGCCACCAAGGAAGAGGCCGATGCGCTGAAGGGCGTGCAGCTCTACGCCGATCGTGACGCCCTGCCCGATCTGCCGGACGACGAATACTACCACACCGATCTGATCGGCCTCACCGTGCTTGATACCGGCGGCACGGAGCTTGGCAAGGTGATCAACGTGCTCAACCACGGCGCGTCCGATCTGCTGGAACTCAAACCGGCGGGCGTGGCCGAGAGCGTGCTGCTGCCCTTCACGCTGGCCGTGGTGCCCACCGTGGATCTGGAAAGGGGGCGCATCATCGCCGATCCGCCCGAGGGGCTGTTTGACGATGAGTGATGCCCCCAACCGCTCCCACGGGCGGCTGTCGATCAAGGCCTCGCTCGCCACGGTGCGCAAGCCGCGCGACCTGATGGAAGAGCACCTGAACCTCAACGCCGCCTTTCGGGCCAAGATCGTGACGCTGTTTCCTGAAGCCTTCCCCGGCGTGCTCGGCCAATCACTGACGGGTCGCGCGCTGAAAGAGGGCAAATGGGCGCTCGACACGATTGCCCTGCGCGATTTCGGCACCGGCAAGCACAAGAACGTCGATGACACCCCCGCCGGCGGCGGCGCGGGCATGGTGCTGCGCCCCGATGTGGTGGGCAATGCGCTCGCCGTAGCCGCGCGCGGCACGCCGCAGGATCGCGCGCTCTGGCCGGTGGTTTACCTCAGCCCGCGCGGGCGGCGCTTTGATCAGGCAATGGCCCGCCGCTTTGCCGCCGGGGCCGGGATCACCCTGCTCTGCGGCCGCTTTGAAGGCGTGGACGAGCGCGTGCTGGAGCATTTCGAGGTGGAAGAGGTCTCGCTCGGGGATTTCGTACTCACCGGTGGTGAAATCGCCGCGCAGGCGCTGCTCGATGCCACCGTGCGCCTGCTGCCCGGCGTGCTGGGCAACGAGGAAAGCACCGAGGAAGAGAGCCATTCCAACGGCTTGCTCGAACACCCGCAATACACCCGCCCCGCCGAATGGCAGGGCCGTGCCATCCCCGAGGTGCTGATGAGCGGCCATCACGGCAAGATCGCAGACTGGCGGCGCGCCATGAGCGAGGCGCTCACCAAGGAGCGCCGCCCCGATCTCTGGGAAAAGCACAGCAAGGGCTGAGGCCGCAGCAGCCCCAGCTTTGCCCGCAAACCCCTTGCACCCAAGGCCAACCTGCCCTAAACACCGCCCGTCCGGGGCTCGCATGAGTCGTCCGGGCTCGTTGTGCATAGCACACCCGCTTTCTTCAGCCGGGCGAGGCAGCCACAGCGAGGCACCAAAGAAACGCAGACTTACCTCTGGCGGGCGCGAAAGCGGACCCGGTGAAGATACAGAGCTCTGAGGCGGCACCAACTTCGTGGAAAAACCACGAGCAGATATGGAGAAGGTCAGATGGATCTGATCGCACAGCTCGAGGCGGAACAAATCGCCTCCCTCGGGAAATCCATTCCCGATTTCAAAGCCGGTGACACCGTGCGCGTCGGCTTCAAGGTGACGGAAGGTTCCCGCACCCGTGTGCAGATGTACGAAGGCGTCTGCATTTCCCGCAAGAACGGCTCCGGCATCGCCGGTTCCTTCACCGTCCGCAAGATTTCCTTCGGCGAAGGCGTGGAACGTGTGTTCCCGCTCTACTCCACCAACATCGACAGCATCGAAGTTGTGCGTCGTGGTAAAGTGCGCCGCGCCAAGCTGTACTACCTGCGCTCCCGTCGCGGCAAATCCGCCCGTATCGCAGAAGTCACCAACTACAAGCCGAAGGCTGCGGCCACCGGCGCAGACGCGTAAGGACACAGGTCATGAAAAAAGATCTGCACCCCGATTACCACTTCATCGACGTCAAGCTGACCGACGGCTCCGTCATCCAGATGCGCTCCACCTGGGGCAAGGAAGGCGACCAGATCGCGCTGGACATCGATCCTTCCGTGCACCCGGCCTGGACCGGCGGCACCTCCAAACTGATGGACACCGGCGGCCGCGTGTCCAAGTTCAAGAAGAAATACGAAGGCCTCGGCTTCTAAGCCCTGCCCCTTCGGATTTACGGAAAACGCCGCCCTCACCGGGGCGGCGTTTTTCTTTGGTGGATACAAAGCCTCAAGGCCCCTGCACTTTTTCCGCCGCCGCGTAAGCGGTGGCGACGCGTCCGCCCGCCCCATGGCGGGCGCGTTCCGCGCCCACCCGTGCGGACGCTTGCACTCCACCACTGGCGTGGCGCCGGGCAAAAACCTCGGGGTTCGTTTCTGGTTTTCCCTGAGGCGCTCAGCCCTCCCAGCCACCAATCACAGCATCCACCTCGATCTCCACCAGCCATTCCGGGTTCACGAAGCGGGTGATTGCCATGATCGTATCCACGGGCCGCGCCTCCCGGCAGTAGGCCTTGCGCGCCTCGATGGCGGGCTTCCAGTTGTCGATGTCGGTGAGGATCACCCGCGTGCGCACGATGTCCCCCAGCCCGGCCCCGGCCTGCGCGAGCGCGGCCTCGATGATCTCGAAACAGCGCGTTGTCTGGGCGAAAACGTCTCCCACCCCTACTGTTTTGCCCTCCGCATCCACCGGCGCGGTGCCGCCCACCGCAATGTAAGGGCCCACTTTCACCGCGCGGCTGAAGCCGACGATTTCCTCCATCGGATTCCCGTTGGACACGAGTTGCCTGTCATAGCCCATGGCGCTTCTCCCTGTTGGCTGCCGTGGGGTATGGTGCCACCGGGAAAGGCGTTCGTCTCGCAAAAAAGGCGCACCCGGCCATATGACCCGGTGCGCCCCCTTTTTAGCCCTGCCGCGCGCTACGCGGCAGGGGTTTTCATTGGCGATACTACTTAGCGAACTTGCGGATTTCCCCGCTCTTCAGCCGCGCCGTATAAGAACCAAGCTCGGCCCGCACCACCTTCATCAGGAAGTAGAGCGCGATGATGTTGACCACCGCCATGGCGAAGATCGCCGCGTCGGAGAAGTCGATCACCGGGCCAAGGCTTGCGGCTGCGCCGATCACCACGAAGACGCAGAAGATCAACTTGAAGATCAGCTCCGTCGTCTTGCCTTCGCCGAAAAGGTAGGTCCAGGCCTTGAGGCCGTAGTAGGACCAGGAGATCATCGTCGAGAAGGCAAAGAGCACCACGGCCACGGCCAGCACATAGGGGAACCAGCCGATGGAGGCCCCGAAGGCTGCCGAGGTGAGCGCGACGCCGGTGTTGCCGTCCACGGTGGCGATATGCCCCCCGTCGAGCAGGAAGCGCCCGGTTTCCGCATCCATCATCAACTGCCCCGAGATCGTGATCACGAGGGCTGTCATGGTGCAGATGATCACGGTGTCGATCAGCGGCTCCAGCAGGGAAACGAAGCCTTCGGTGATCGGCTCGTTGGTACGCACCGCTGAGTGGGCGATGGCGGCAGAGCCCACGCCGGCCTCGTTGGAGAAGGCCGCCCGCTTGAAGCCCTGGATCAGCGCACCGACCATGCCGCCGGCCACGCCGAGTCCGGTGAAGGCCCCTGCAAAGATCTGGCCGAAGGCCCAGCCGATCTTGTCGTAGTTCACGATCAGGATGATCAGCGCCGCACCGACATAGAGGATGCCCATGAAGGGCACGACCTTTTCCGTCACCTTGGCGATGGATTTGATCCCGCCCACGATCACCGCAAAGACGATGGCCGCGAAGACAAGCCCCGTGATCCAGCCCGGATAATCGCCGACAATGCCGGAGATCTGCGCGTGGGCCTGGTTGGCCTGGAACATGTTGCCGCCGCCAAGCGCGCCGAGGATACAGAAAATCGAGAACAGCACCGCAAGGATCTTGCCGCCCGGCAGGCCCTGCTCCTTGAAGCCCTTGGAGATGTAGTACATCGGGCCACCGGAGACGGAACCGTCGGGGTATTCATTGCGGTATTTCACGCCGAGCGTACATTCGGTGAATTTCGACGCCATGCCCAGAAGGCCCGCGAGGATCATCCAGAAGGTCGCGCCCGGGCCGCCGATGCCCACGGCCACGGCCACGCCGGCGATGTTGCCAAGGCCGACAGTGCCCGAAAGTGCGGTGGCGAGCGCCTGGAAGTGGCTCACTTCACCGGCATCGTTCGGGTCGGCATAATCGCCCTTCACCAGTTGCACCGAGTGGCGGAAGTAGCGGAACTGCACGAAGCCGAAGTAGAGCGTGAACACGGAAGCCGCAATCACCAGCCACATCACGATCCACGGAAAGCTCGTGCCCGGAATGGGGGCGAAGATCAGGCTCACGAAGGGCCCGGTGGCGGCGGCGAAGGCCGCGTTGACCTTGGCATCGAGGCTCATTGCCTCCTGCGCGGCCAGCGGGGCCGCAAACAGGCTGCCCGCCGCGGCGGGGATCAGGTATTTCTGCATGGTCATTCCCTCCCTCAGACCACGGTGACCGGCACGTCGGCCAGCATCACGAGCTTCTGCGTGGCACTCCCGAACACGCGGGTGGCAAGGCTGCGGGCAGAGGCCCGGCCCACGATGATCTGGGTGGCGCCCTTGTCCACGGCGATGGCGTTCAGCACCTCGGCCACATCGCCATGGCGCACCACCCCCGTTGCCGCGAAGCCCGCTGCTGTCAGCGAGGCCACGGCCGGATCCACCACACGTTCCCGCGCGATCTTGATTTCCTCCTCACGGCGCTTGTGCCGCTGCGCGTTTTCCTCCGGTGTCTGGAAGGAGAACGGCGACCATTCGATCACGAAAGCCACGATCAACTCGCAGCCCTCCAGTTTCGAGGCCAGATCGCGGGCGAAGGAAAGCTCACGCTCTCCATCCGCCGTGCCATCGAGGCCGACGACCAGTTTTACTGTCATTTCTTGTCCCTCTTATCTTGGTCCAGATAGCGCGGTTCAGGGGCCACCCCCTGTAATCGTGGCCCATGCACCGCATTCGGGTGTTGCCTTCCCGTAAAGGAAACTATCAGTGATTTTCCCTAGGTAAGGGCGCTAAAATGGTGGTATTTTCGGTAAAAATTCGGGAAATGGCGCAATTTTTCAGGGAAAAAGCCTAATGGGAAGAGATCTAGACAAAATTGATCGCAGCATCCTGCGGGCGCTTTCCGAGAACGGACGGCTCTCCATCGTGGAACTCGCCCAGCGCGTCAACCTCACCAATACGCCCTGCTCCGAACGCGTCCGGCGGCTGGAAAAGAGCGGCCACATCCGGGGCTACGCGGCGCTGCTGGATCTGGAGCAATTGGGCCACGGGCATCTGACGGTGGTGCAGGTTTCGCTCTCGGCCACCGGGGACGGCTCGCTCAATGCCTTCAACCGCGCGGTGAAGAACATCCCCGAGATCGAAAGCTGCGTGATGATCGCGGGCTCATTTGACTACCTGCTCACCGTGCGCACCCGCGACATGGGGCACTTCCGCAGCGTGCTGGGCGACAAGATCAATCTGCTGCCCGGCGTGCTGCAGACGAATTCTTTCGCGGTGATGGAAGTGGTCAAGGAAGCGCTGGATCAGAGCGCCTTCGTCGGCTAGCTGGCCTGTGCCGCCAGTTCCGCGGCCACCCAGTCCCATTCGGCCTCCGCCCGATCGGACCGGCGCGCGTGGCCGGCGCGGCGGAACCAGTAATCGGCGTTGAACAGATCGCCTTCCACCAGATGCGCCACCGCATGGGCCAGATCATGGGCCGGGTCGCCCTCGTGGCTCTGGCAGATCGCGTGGGCGCGCTCCCACTCCGGCCCCACGGCAAAGCCGCCCTTGCGCAGCCACCACAGCGCCTGCAGCGGCGGCGAGAGCCCTTCGGGCAAGCTGCCCGCCATATCCCACTGCGTCGGGTCGATCATGGGTCATCCTTCCAGTTGGTGATTGCGCGGCTTTCCCCTAGGATAACACCACAACGGAGGCCCTATGTCTGCAGATCAATCCGCCCAAGCCACAACCGACGTGACAATCCGCGCTGCGCTCCCGGAAGAGGCCGCCGCCCTGCAAGCCATTGCCTGCCGCGCGATGGACGCGGGCTATCGCGGCTTTCTCGGCGACAAGGCGGTGGATTACTACCTTGAGTCCGGCGCGGCGGACCGCGAGATCGCGCGCGGCATGGGCCACGCCATGGTGGCCGTCACAGGCGGTGCCGCAACAGGCTTCTCAGTGGTGCTCGACGATCTGCTGCACTTGTTGATCGTGGATCCGCCTGCCCAGCGCAGGGGCCTCGGGGCCGCGCTTCTGGGCGCGGCGGAAACCGCCATCGCGCAGGCCGGCCACGCCACCGCGCGGCTGGAAATCCACGCCGGGAACACCGCTGCCAGCGCCTTCTATGCCGCCCACGGCTGGCAGGAGGCAGGCTATCTTGCCGACCCGGACGGCTTCGCCCGCCGCCTGCGCATGGAAAAACACCTCTGATCCGCCCCAATCAGGCCCCGAATTGGGCCGCAATGCTGCGCCATCTGCGGGGCCGGAGCGCCAAAGGCGGGCGTTAGAGCCACATTTCGGCATCCTTCTTGCCTATCGTGCTTTTCACCGCTCATCGCGCAACATATAGTGGCGATGCCGATGCCTAGAGCGGCATTGGCCAAGGATTAAAGGGGACAGACGTGGCGCATATCATCGTCGTCGGCAACGAAAAGGGCGGGTCGGGCAAATCCACGACCTCCATGCATATTGCAACCGCGCTGTGCCGGATGGGGCATTTCGTTGGCGTGCTCGATCTCGACCTGCGCCAGCGCAGCTTCGGCAGCTTTGTCGAGAACCGCCGCGCCTATGCCGCCAAGCACGGGCTGGATCTGGCCACACCGGAATACGCCGATCTGCCGGAAGTGGACCGCGACAGCCTCGCGCCGGGTGAAAACATCTACGATCACCGCCTTTCTGCCGCCGTCGCCGCGCTGGAACCGGGCAGCGATTTCATCCTGATCGACTGCCCAGGCTCGCACACCCGGCTTTCTCAGGTGGCCCATTCGCTCGCCGACACGCTCGTCACCCCGATGAACGACAGTTTCATCGATTTCGACCTGCTGGCGAAGGTCGATCCGGACAGCAACAAGATCCTCGGGCCGTCCGTCTATTCCGAGATGGTGTGGAACGCGCGCCAGCTGCGCGCGCAGGCCGGGCTGCCGCCGATCGACTGGATCGTGGTGCGCAACCGGCTCGCGGCCCAGCAGATGCACAACAAGAAGAAAGTGGGCGAAGCGCTGGAGAACCTCTCCAAGCGGATCGGCTTCCGCGTGGCTTCGGGCTTTGGCGAGCGGGTGATCTTCCGCGAGCTCTTCCCGCGCGGCCTCACGCTTCTCGATCTGCGCGACATCGGCGTGCAGCAGCTCAACATCTCCAACGTCGCCGCCCGTCAGGAAGTGCGCGACCTGATGAAAGAGCTGAACCTGCCCGGCGTCACCGTGGATTTCTGAAGCATCCTCAAAGGCGCTTAGAAAAAACCCCGGCCCAAAGGCCGGGGTTTTCGTTTTTGCCGGGATCTTCCGCGGCTTAGGGCTCAACCGGCACCCATGTCTCACCGGGGTCATAAAGTTCCAGAGCCAGCCCCTCCTCAATGGAATCGTCCCCCAGATCGGCCTCCAGCACCGCGCCGTTTTCCGAAACCATGAAGCTCATGATCCCTGTGACGCCGTAGATCGCGGGCACGGCAATCAGCGCGTGGCCGGCGAGTTGATGATCATTCACCACGTAGCTCATCGCCCCGCCGGGGGCACTCTCCCCCTGACCTGAGAGCATGTGGAAAAAGTAGCCAGAGAAAGGCACCGCATCCTGATCGCCATTGTAGGTCAGGAACCCTTGCGCACTGGCGCGCGCGAAAGCATCGCCCACCACGCTGTCTGGGCCATCCCAATACAACCCGTCCTTCGCGCCCTCCTCTGAAATCAGATGGCTGGCGAAGGCATGGATCCCATCGCCATCGGGATCACGCGCCCGGTATTCCGCCTGCGCATCCACATAGGCCCGCATCGTGTCGATGATCGCCAACTCGTTCTCGCCGACACGGCGCAACAGGATTTCCTCCGCGCCGGCGTCCAGATCAAACTGATAGCCGCCATCAACCCGACGCACGATGGGCACAGGGAAGGGCCAGTCCTCCTCACCGACAACGAGAAAGGCGAGCCCGTCCGGTTGCAGCCGGAACGCGTGTTCGGCGTCATAGGCGTCAAGAAACGCTTGCCAGTTCTCCGCGCGCTGCGCCTCATCCACGTCAAGCAGCAACGCCTCGGCGCCATCGCCAAAGACAGAGAGCACGGTTTGCACATCGCCAGAGCGCAACGCGGAGGCGAGAGCCTCGGCCGCTGCGCCATGCGAGTCAAAGCTGCGCGGGGCATCGGCCTGTGCCGCGAGTGGCATCGCAGCGGTGGCAAAGATCGTCAGAAAACCTCGCATCGTCATCTCCTCCTCTTGCCAGCGCTTTTTGCGCCCCTTGCCTTCGAGACCTTCGCCTTGCTCGCCCCACCGGCCTTCGGTTTGATCGCACCGCCAGACGGTTTCTTCACCTGTGTGGGCTTCTTGATCTGGGCCGGCTTCTGCACAGCCGCCTTCGGGCGGGAGACAGCGCCCTCTCCCGTCCGGGCCTTGATGTCGCCCGGAGCCTTGCCCTGAGCCTTCCCTGCAGCCTTGCCTGCAAGGGCTCCGGCTGCAGCCCCTGCACCAGCCGCCCCGGCAGCGGACCGCAGCTGCTCGGCAGAGGCCCCCTCGCGCTGGGTGATGTCTTTCACGCCGGCTTTTTCCGAAAGCTCCTTGCGCAGGTCGTCGCCGCGGTTGGGGCCACGATCGATGGGCAGCGTCGTCGCGCCCTCCTTGCCGCGTTTCTCGGCGATCTTGTCACGCGCCTCCTGTGCGCGGTCGTCGTCCGGCTCCCAGCCGAAATCCGGGCGATTGCCGTTTCCGATGTTCACATCGCCGTCGATATCAATGTCGATGTCCGGATCCCGGATGATCGGACCGCCACCCCAGCCGCCGCAGTTGCGGCAGCCCCAGTAGTCGTTCCAATCGTCATCATCATCGAAGATCTCGTCGATCAGGATTGCGCCGCCGAAAATGAGCGCCCCGGTCAGCAGCGCATCCCCGACAGAGGAGTCATACACCGTGTTGGCATCATATTGAGGCACATAGACAACTTCCGGATCGGCCGGGGTGATCACCACCTCGTCGTCCACCGTCTCAACCGTTTGTTCGTCGGTGCTGACAAGTGCGCCCGTCTGGATCGCCTGATCGCGCAGCCGCTGGATGGAGGCCTGAACGTCCTCCGTCTGCGCCATCATCGCAGTGCCCACGGCCTCGGTCCAATCCACATGTTCCGCCATTTTGCCCAGCACATCCGGGAAGGCTTTCGCCAGCACGCCGACGCTGGCATCCCAGCCTTCCGCGTCAATCGCTTCTTCTAGCGCCTCGCCTTCCAGCGCGCTGGCCTGCACGAACCTGTCGCCCTTCACCACATCCAGCGGATAGGTTGACGCGACAAGGATCTGGATCAGCAGCGTATCGGGATAGAGCGCCACCGGGGCCATGAGCGTGTCCAGTTCCGCGCCGCTCAAGAGCGCCTCTTCCGCCGTGGCTTCTGTAGCTTCCGTGGCCTCCGTCTGGGCGAGGGACGCTCCTGCGCTCAGCGCCAAAGCCGCCAGGAAAAGCCCCAATTTCTTCAACAAATGCATGACTCGCCTCCTCCGCTTGTCATGGCCCCACTATGCAATCCGCACCGGGTTCGGGCCAGAAGTTTGTATCGCGGCGAAATCCGCGCCCGGCTATTTCCGAATTGATTGTGCCTGATGGCTGCGCTATCTCACCGGGCAAGAAACCGTTGGGGTGCCTTCGCTGGAGGGCTGAGAGATGCGGGGCATCAACCCATAGAACCTGATCCGGGCAATGCCGGCGGAGGGAACGGAGAACGCGCAAGCCGCCCCCTTTCCATCAAACCGCAGGTGACGCCCGGGCAAGCTGAAAGGCGCGCCTGATGACACCGATTGCCCTGACGATTGCCGGCTCCGACAGCGGCGGCGGTGCCGGGATTCAGGCCGATCTGAAAGCCATGAGCGCGCTTGGGGTGTACGGGGCTTCCGTGATCACCGCCGTCACCGCCCAGAACACCCGCGCCGTGACGGCCGTGCAGGGGATCGACCTGCCGGTGATCTCCGCCCAGATCGAGGCGGTGCTCTCGGATCTCGCAGTGGATGCGGTGAAGATCGGCATGCTCGCCACGCCCGAGATCATCGCCACCGTTGCGGACGGGCTGAAGGGCTTCAAAGGCCCCATCGTGCTCGATCCGGTGATGGTGGCGAAATCCGGCGACAGCCTGCTGCAGGAGGATGCCGTGGCCGCGCTGATCGAACGGCTCCTTCCCATGGCCACCGTACTCACCCCCAACCTGCCCGAGGCCGCGCGGCTTCTGGGCCAGTCCGAGGCCGAAAGCCGCGCCGCGATGGCCGCGCAGGGCGAAGCGCTGCTGGCGCTCGGGGCGGAGGCCGTTCTGATGAAGGGCGGCCATGCGAAAGGCGCGGTCTGCGAGGATCTGCTGATCACCGAGGACGCCCCGCCGCTGGTGCTCACGGCCCCGCGCGCGGAAACCCAGAACACCCACGGCACCGGCTGCACGCTCTCCTCCTCCATCGCCGCCGAACTGGCGAAAGGGGCCGATCTTACCGCCGCCGTCGTGGCCGCCCACGGCTACCTGCAGGCCGCAATTGCTGCGGCAGACGATCTGCAGATCGGGTCCGGCCACGGCCCGGTGCATCATTTCCACGCCCAATGGCCCGTCTATGGCTGAGCTGCGCATCCTTGGCGCCGGCATCGCCGGGCTCTGCATGGCCACGGAACTGGCCGCGCGCGGGATCGATTTCGCGCTGGTGGACAAGGAGCCTAGCCCCGGCCCCCATGCCTGCAGCTGGTGGGCGGGCGGCATGCTTGCGCCGTGGTGCGAAGGCGAAAGCGCGGAAGAGCCCGTGGTGCGGCTCGGCGCGCAGTCCATCGGCTGGTGGCAGCAGCACACCGGGCTTGTGGAGACGCAAGGCTCGCTCGTGGTGGCGCTGGGGCGCGATCTGAAGGAGCTGGACCGTTTCGCCCGCCGCACGGAAAATTTCGAACGGCTGGACGCGGCCCAGATCGACGCGCTGGAACCGGACCTCGCCGGCCGCTTCCGCGCCGCGCTCTACTTCCCACAGGAAGCCCACCTGAGCCCCCGCGCCGCGCTCGAAACGCTGTCGGGCAACCTCGCCGCCAAGGGCATCGCAGTGCAGCCGCAGGCCGAGGCCGCCACCACAATAGATTGCCGGGGCCTTTCGGCGCGCGACGCGCTCACCGACCTGCGCGGCGTGAAGGGCGAGATGCTGATCCTGCGCTGCCCCGATGTGCAGCTTTCGCGCCCCGTGCGCCTGCTGCACCCGCGCATCCCACTTTACATCGTGCCGCGCGGCGATGGCGTCTACATGCTCGGCGCAACGATGATCGAGGCGGGCGAGCGTGGCCGGATCACCGCGCGCTCGCTTCTGGAAATGCTGAGTGCCGCCTACGCGCTGCACCCGGCCTTCGGCGAGGCGGAGGTATTGGAAATCGGCGTCGATGCGCGCCCCGCTTTCCCCGACAACCTGCCGCGCATCCGCCGCCGCAGCGATACGATCTATGCAAACGGGCTTTACCGCCACGGCTTCCTGCTCGCGCCTGCGCTGGCACGGATGGTGGCCGACATGCTTGAAACGGGCGCGCGCCCGGAGGTGATGGATGAAGATTACGCTTAACGGCGAACGCCGCGAGACAGAGGCCACAACGCTGGCCGAGCTGCTGGCCGAAATCGGCCTCGCCGAGGCCAAGGTGGCCACAGCCGTAAACGAGGCTTTCGTGGCAGCCCCCGCCCGTGCCGACCATGCTTTGGACGCCGGCGACCGCATCGAGGTGCTCGCCCCGATGCAGGGGGGCTGAATGATGCGCGAGTTTTACGGCACCCCGCTTGCCAACCCGCTGATGCTGGGCACGGCGCAATATCCCTCTCCGGCCATTCTGGCCGAGGCCTTCCGTTGCTCCGGCGCGGGCGTGGCCACCGTCTCGCTGCGGCGCGAAAGCGGGGCGGATCGCGCCGGGCAGGATTTCTGGGCGATGATCGCCGATCTCGGCGTGCCGGTGCTGCCCAACACCGCCGGGTGCCACTCCGCGAAAGAGGCCATCACCACCGCCCATATGGCGCGGGAGGTCTTTGACACGCCGTGGATCAAGCTCGAAGTGATCGGCCATACCGATACGCTGCAGCCCGATGTCTTCGCGCTGGTCGAGGCTGCGCGGGTGCTGAGCGAAGAGGGCTTTCAGGTCTTCCCCTACACCACAGAGGATCTGGTGGTGGCCGAAAAGCTGCTGCACGCGGGCTGCGAGGTGCTGATGCCCTGGGGCGCGCCCATCGGCTCGGGCCTCGGGCTCGCCAATGAATACGCCTTGCGCTCCATGCGCGCGCATTTTCCGGACGTGCCCCTGGTGGTGGATGCCGGGATCGGCCTGCCGTCCCATGCCGCCCGCGCGATGGAGCTGGGCTTTGACGCCGTGCTCCTGAACACCGCCGTCGCCAAGGCGGGCGATCCGGCGATGATGGCCAAGGCCTTTTCCCGCGCCGTGCTCGCCGGGCAGGCCGCCTATGAGGCCGACCCGATCGAGCCGCGCGACATGGCCGCGCCCTCCACCCCCGTGATCGGAAAGGCCTTCCTCGAATGACGCTCCCCCGCTTCTACCCGATTTTCGACTCCTCCGAATGGCTCCTGCGCGCCCTGCCCCTCGGCGTGAAACTCGTGCAACTGCGCATCAAGGATCAGATGCCCGGCTACGTGCGCGCCGAAATCCGAGCGGCCAAGGGGCTCTGCGGGGAACATGGCGCGACTCTGGTGGTGAACGATTACTGGCAGATGGCCATCGAAGAAGGCTGCGACTTCCTGCACCTCGGGCAGGAGGATCTGGACACGGCCGACATTGCCGCGATCAAGAAAGCCGGCATCCGGCTGGGCATCTCCACCCACGATGAAGAGGAACTGGAGCGCGCGCTGGCGCTGGCGCCCGATTACATCGCGCTCGGCCCCGTCTACCCGACGATCCTGAAGAAGATGAAATGGCACGAGCAGGGGTTGCCGCGCGTCACCGAATGGAAGAAGCGCATCGGCGATATCCCCCTCGTTGGCATCGGCGGCATGAGCGTGGAACGCGCGCCCGGCGTGTTTGCAGCTGGGGCCGATGTGGTCTCGGCGGTGACGGACATCACCCTGAACGATGATCCCGAAGCCCGCATCCGCGCCTGGCTGGAGGCCTGCGGATGAGCCGCTACGCCCGCCAGATGATCCTGCCCGAGGTCGGGCCCGGGGGGCAGCAGCGCCTGTCCGGGGCCCATGCCCTCGTTGTGGGTGCGGGCGGGCTCGGCGCGGCGGCGCTGCCCTATCTGGTGGGCGCGGGGCTTGGCCATATCACACTCGTTGACCCGGACCGCGTGGACGAAAGCAACCTGCACCGACAGGTGCTCTTCACCGAAGCCGACGTGGGCCGCTCCAAGGCCCGCGCCGCCGCCGCGCGGCTGGAGGCGCTGAACGGCGAGGTGACGGTTGAGCCCGTCTTCGCCGCGCTCAACCCTGACAACGTGGGCGGGCTGATCCACGGTTGCGACGTGGTGCTCGATTGCGCCGATACGTTTGCCGCCAGCTACACGCTGTCGGATGCCTGTCTGGCCGCCGGGATCCCGCTGTTCACGGCCTCCGTGCTGGGCACCGAAGGCTATGCGGCGGGCTGCTGCGGCGGCGCGCCATCTTTGCGGGCGGTTTTCCCCGATCTGCCTGCCGTAGCCGGGAGCTGCGCCACCAATGGCGTGCTGGGCCCCGTCGTCGGCACGCTGGGCACGTTGCAGGCGCAGATGGCGCTCAACCACCTCCTGGGCCTTGGCAAGCCTCTGGGCCAGATGCTGCGCTATGATGCGATTGCCTTCCGCACCGCCACCTTCCGCTTTGACGGCGCGCCGGAGCCCGATGCGGGCCAGTTCCCCTTCATCAGCCACCGCGACATCGCGGCGGAGGATTTCGTGGTCGAACTGCGCGGCGCCGATGAGGCCCCCTGCGTCACCCCCAACGCGCAGCGGCTCACGCCCGAAGATTTCGCCACAGCCCGCTTGAACCCCGCCGAGGGCCAGCGCGCTGTCATGGTCTGCCGCACCGGCCTGCGCTCCTGGCGCGCGGCCGCTGCCCTCAACGATTACTGGAGCGGCGAGATTGCCCTCGTCGCCATGGGAGACACCGCCACATGAAAGGACACCCGATGAAAAAGGCGCTCACCCTTGCCGCCATGCTGCTGGCCACTCCGGCCATGGCGCAAGACAAGATGACCCTGATCCTCGACTGGTTCATTAACCCCGACCACGGCCCGATCATCATCGCGCAGGAGAACGGCTATTTTGCCGAGCAGGGCCTCGAGGTGGAGATCATCCCGCCCGCCGATCCTTCTGATCCGCCGAAACTGGTGGCCGCCGGCAAGGCCGATCTGGCCGTCTCCTACCAGCCGCAGCTGCACCTGCAGATCCACGAGGGCTTACCGCTCACCCGCGTCGGCACACTAGTTGCCACGCCGCTGAACTGCCTGCTGGTGCTGCAAGACGGTCCGATCAAATCCATCGCCGATCTGAAGGGCGGCAAGGTTGGTTTCTCCGTGGCCGGTGTGGAAGAGGCCGTGCTGGGCGCGATCCTTCAGCCCAATGGGTTGACGCTGGACGACATCGAACTGGTGAACGTCAATTGGTCCCTTTCGCCTTCGCTGATGAGCGGGCAAGTGGATGCGGTGATTGGCGCGTTTCGCAACTTCGAGCTGAACCAGATGGAGATCGAAGGCGTGGAAGGGCGCTGCTTCTACATCGAGGAAGAGGGTCTGCCGACTTATGACGAGCTGATCTACGTCGCCAACACCGAAAGCCTCGACAAGGAAAAGATCGCCCGCTTCCTCGCGGCAACCGAGAAGGCCACGCAGTTCATCGTGAACCACCCGGAAAAGAGCTGGGAGATCTTTGCAGGCACCTCCAAGGAGTTGCAGGACGAGCTGAACGCCAAGGCCTGGGTTGATACACTGCCCCGCTTCGCCCTGCGCCCGGCCGCCTTTGACGCTGGCCGCTACGCCGCCTTCGAGACCTTCCTGCACGAGTTCGGCCTTGTGCCGTCGGTGAACCCCGTCTCCACCATCGCGATCGACGTGACGGCGCAATGAGCGACTACGGCAAAGCCTTCGCGCTTTGGCGCGCGGATTGCCCGGAGGCGTGGCGGGCCTATACCCGCCACGCTTTCGTGGAAGGGCTGAAAGACGGAACCCTGCCGCAGGCGGCCTTCCTGCATTACCTGCGGCAGGATTACGTTTTCCTCGTGCATTTCTCCCGCGCTTGGGCGCTGGCCGTGGCCAAGGCCGATACGCTTTCGGAAATGAAGGCGGCGGCGGCCACGGTGAACGGGCTGGTGAACCACGAGATGCAGCTGCATGTGGAAACCTGCGCCAAGGCCGGGATCAGCGAGGCGGAGCTGTTCGCCACCGAGGAAACCCCCGCCAACCTCGCCTACACGCGCTATGTGCTGGAGGCGGGCTATTCGGGCGACTTCCTCGATCTCGTGGCCGCTCTGGCTCCTTGTGTGATGGGCTACGGCGAGATCGGCGCGCGGCTTGGCACCGAGGCCACGAGCGAGGCCTATGCCGAATGGATCGGCACCTATGCGGGCGAGGAGTATCAGCAGATCTGCCGTGACGTGGGCGCTTTGATCGACGGCGCGCTCGTGCATCGCTTGGGCGAAGGCTACACACAAACCCCGCGCTGGACGCGGCTGTCGCAGCGCTTCGCCGTGGCCACGCGGCTTGAGGTCGATTTCTGGCAGATGGGCCTCTCCCCCGCATGAGCATGGCCCCCGGCATAAGCTTCTCTGGTGCCGCCTCGGTGGAGGGCGTTCCGCTCTTCTCAGGGCTCACGCTGGAGATGGCACCGGGGCGCTGGACCTGCCTTCTGGGGGCCTCGGGCGTTGGCAAAACCACCGTGCTGCGCCTGATCGCCGGGCTGGCGGCGCATGTGGATTTCCAAGGTACGATCACCGCCAGCGATGGCGCGCCGCTGGAGGATCGCATCGCCTATATGGCGCAGAGCGATCTGCTGCTGCCGTGGCTATCGCCGCCCGAAAACGTCGCCATCGGCGCGCGGCTCAGGGGCGACGCCCCCGATCTGGCCCGCGCGCGGGATCTGCTGACCCGCGTGGGCCTTGGCGATCACATTGAGAAACGCCCCGCCGCGCTTTCGGGCGGGCAGCGGCAGCGCGTGGCGCTGGCCCGCACGCTGATGGAGGATCGCCCCATCATCCTGCTGGATGAGCCCTTTTCCGCGCTTGATGCCCGCACCCGCGCCGACATGCAGGATCTGGCCGCCGCACAGCTCGCAGACCGGACCGTGCTGCTCGTCACCCACGATCCCGGTGAGGCCGCCCGGCTGGGTGACAGCATCCATGTGATGGCGCCGGGCAGCACCCGCAGCTTCGACGTGCCGCAAGCGCCCGTCCCGCGCCCGGTGGATCACCCGGACACGCTGGCCCTGCAGGGCCGCCTGCACGCCTTCCTGCGCGAAGGAGCCCCCGCATGAGAGTGCACCACGCGCTTGCCTCCTTCGCGTTGTTGATCGTGATCTGGCAAGCCATCGTCTGGCTGACGGGCCTGCCCCATTTCATCCTGCCCTCGCCGTTTCGCGTTTTCAAAGTGTTCTGGGACAGCCGTGCCCTGATCGGAGAGCACGCGCTGGTGACACTGGGCGAGGTGCTCTTGGGCATGGCCATCGGCACCGCTCTGGGCATTGCCACCGCGCTGCATCTGGCGCTCTCGCCCCGCGCGCGGCAGCTTCTGGGGCCGATCCTCGTGTTCTCACAGGCAATCCCGGTGTTTGCCCTTGCCCCGGTGCTCACGCTCTGGCTCGGCTACGGGCTCTGGAGCAAGATCGCCATGGCAGTGCTGATCATCTATTTCCCTGTCACCTCCTCCTTCCTTGACGGGCTGCTGACCACACCGAAGGGCTACCTCGATCTGGCCCACGCCATGCAGGCCAAGCCCCGGCAGGTGTTGCTGCGCATTCGCATTCCGGCGGCCCTGCCCAACCTCGGCACCGGGTTGAAACTCGCCGCCGTCTACGCCCCCATCGGCGCGGTGATCGGCGAATGGGTGGGGGCCTCGCGCGGGCTCGGCTACCTCATGCTGCTGGCCAATGGCCGTGCCAAAACGGACCTGATGTTCGCCGCGGTACTGGCGCTTTGTGCCATGTCCGTGGTGCTTTACCTGATCTTCGACGCGCTCTCCCGCCGCCTCGCCGCCCGCGCCGCAGGTGGCTGAAGGATTAATTCGCGGCCAAAATTTTACGTAAAGTTATTGATTTTTTCCACGCGGTAAGAAACCCTCTTTGCCGAGACCAATCGGCCATGGGCCACGGGCAAGGGCCGAAAAGCGGGGAAAGATGACACAGAAGAAGATCCGAAACATGGAGGAATTCGCGGCGGTGAGCGGCATCTCGCGGCCCACGGTGTCGAAGTATTTCCATGATCCGGAGAGCGTGCGGGCCTCCACCCGTGCGCGTATCGAAGAAGCGTTGGAGCGCTACGAGTACCGCCCCAACGTCTACGCGATGAACCAGAACCGGCGGCTGACCAAGAACATCGGCATCGTCGTGCCCTATCTGGCGGACCCGTTCTTTGCCGAGATCGCCCGCAACATCGAACAACGCTGCATCGATGCGGGCTACCGCCCCACGCTCTATTCCTCTCACGGCATCCCCGAACTGGAGGTGGAGATCCTGGACGGGCTGCGTTCGCTCAAACCGGCTGGCGTGTTGCTTGCGCCACTGGGCCGCGCGTCGATCAAAGGCGAGATCGAGCGCTTCTGCAAAGCGGTGCCCACGGTGATTTTCGACTCAAACATCGAAGGTATGGGCGCGGCCTTCATCGGCTCCGACAATGCGAGTTTCGTGGATCAGACGGTAGAATACCTGAGCCGCAGTGGCACCGCGCCGAGCTTCTTCGAGATGCGCCACCCGGCCAACCCCAACGCCAACAAACGCCGCATCGCTTACCTGACCCGGATGGAAAAACTCGGCCTCAGCCCCCATGTCATCAGCGTCGGCGGCGAAGGCTGGGCCTTTGAGGAAATCGGGCGGCAGGGCTGCCTGACCATGCTCGAACGCGACGAACTGCCCACCGACACCGTCCTGTGCAGCAACGACCGGCTGGCCATCGGTTTTCTCTCGGCCTGCTACGAAAAGAACCTGCGCGTGGGCATCGGGGCGGATTGCGATCTGCGTGTGGCTTCGATGGACGATCACCCTTTCGCGCGATTCACCTGCCCGCCTCTGACAACTGCAGCACATGACTATGAGGCCGTCTCGAATCGCTCGGTGGAGACGTTGTTCGAGCTGATTGAGGCCGGGGGCAAATTCGCGAACCGGACAGAAACCCTTTATCCAGCAAGACTTATCCTGCGCGCCTCTGCCTGATTTCTCCAAAAATTATCGCGCGTAAAATTTTTGTTGACGCGCGAAAAGAATTTTCCGATGCTTGTCGTCGGGTAAATTGTTTACGGGAGGACCCAATGAACCTTAAGAACGCACTTCGTGCGGCTACCGCACTCGCGCTCGTGTCGGGTGGTGCTGCCACCGCTGAAACGATCACCATCGCCACCGTCAACAACGGCGACATGATCCGCATGCAGGGCTACACCGACAAATTCACCGAAGCGACGGGCATCGACGTCGAGTGGGTAACGCTCGAAGAAAACGTCCTGCGCCAGCGTGTGACCACGGACATCACCACCAAGGGTGGCCAGTTCGACATCATGACCATCGGCATGTACGAAACCCCGATCTGGGGCGCCAATGGCTGGCTTGTTGCGCTGGACGATCTGTCTGACGAGTACGACGTGGGCGACATCCTGCCCGCCATGGCCGGCGGCCTGTCGCACGAGGGCACGCTCTATGCCGCGCCCTTCTACGGCGAAAGCTCCATGATCATGTATCGCACCGATCTGATGGAGAAGGCCGGGCTCGAAATGCCGGAAGCGCCGACGTGGGAGTTCATCCGCGAAGCCGCCGCCGCCATGACGGACCGCGACGCCGACATCAACGGCATCTGCCTGCGCGGCAAAGCCGGTTGGGGTGAAGGCGGCGCTTTCATCACCGCAATGTCCAACTCCTTCGGCGCGCGCTGGTTCGACGAGGACTGGAAAGCACAGTTCGACACCGAAGCCTGGGCCAACACCCTGAACTTCTACAAGGGCATGATGGATGAATCCGGCCCCGCTGGTTACGCCACCAACGGCTTCAACGAGAACCTCTCGCTGTTCAACCAAGGCAAATGCGGCATGTGGATCGACGCCACTGTTGCGGCGTCCTTCGTGACCGGCAAGGACTCGACCGTCGCCGACAGCGTGGGCTTTGCCCTTGCGCCGGACACCGGCCTTGGCAAGCGCTCCAACTGGCTCTGGGCCTGGGCACTGGCCGTTCCGGCCGGCACCCAGAAAGAAGCTGAAGCCAAGCAGTTCATCGAGTGGGCCACGTCCAAGGACTACATCGCGCTGGTTGCTGAAAACGAAGGCTGGGCGAACGTACCGCCGGGTGCTCGCACCTCGCTCTACGAAACGCCTGAATACCAGGAAGTGCCCTTCGCGAAAATGACGCTGGACTCCATCCTGTCTGCGGATCCGAACAACCCCACGGTTGATCCGGTTCCCTATGTCGGCATCCAATTCGCCGCCATCCCGGAGTTCGCCGGTATCGCCACGGAAGTAAGCCAGGAATTCTCCGCCGCCTACGCCGGTCAGCAGACCGTCGAAGAAGCGCTTGAGAAAGCTCAGGCCATCACGACCGAAGCGATGGAAGCTGCAGGCTACTAAGGCTTCCTCCCTGAAGGGGCGCGGGCCCTCCACCCCGCGCCCCACTTCACCACCCCACCTTTTCCTTGAAATTTCCGAAGGGTTTCTGGGACGCTTGACGAGCGTCAACAGAGGAGATGTCCCCAATGGCAACGCAACACTCCCGGTCAGCAGCACGGATCATGATGGCACCGGCCGTCTTCGTCCTGCTCGTCTGGATGCTCGTGCCCCTCACGATGACCTTGTATTTCTCCTTCAAGAAATACCTTCCGCTGCGCGGCGGCGATCTTGGCTGGGTGGGGTTTGACAACTACGTCCGCTTTGTCACCTCCAGCGCCTTCTGGCCTGCCGTACAGACAACGCTTGTGATCGTCGGCGGCGTGTTGCTGATCACGGTGATCCTCGGCATCCTGCTCGCAATGCTGCTGGACCAGCCGATGTGGGGGCAAGGCGTTGTCCGCATCCTCGTGATTGCCCCCTTCTTCGTCATGCCCACCGTCTCCGCGCTGGTGTGGAAGAACATGTTCATGGATCCCGTGAACGGCCTGTTTGCGCACCTCTGGCGCTTCTTCGGGGCCGAGCCGGTTTCCTGGCTCTCGGATGCCTCGCTCGGCTCGATCATCATGATCGTCTCGTGGCAGTGGCTGCCCTTCGCCACGCTGATCCTGCTCACGGCGATCCAGTCGCTGGACAGCGAACAGCTCGAAGCCGCCGAGATGGACGGCGCCCCGCCGCTCAAGCGCTTCTACCACATCGTCCTGCCGCACCTGAGCCGCGCCATCACCATCGTGATCCTGATCCAGACGATCTTCCTGCTGGCGATCTTCGCCGAGATCTTCGTCACCACCGGCGGCGCCTTCGGCACCCGGACGCTCACCTACCTGATCTTCCAGCGCGTGCTGGAAAGCCAGAACGTGGGCCTCGGCTCTGCAGGCGGCGTCTACGCCATCATCCTTGCCAATATCATCGCGCTCTTCCTGATGCGCATCGTCGGCAAGAACCTGGACGCGTGAGGAGAAACTGACCATGGCACGCTCCGTGACCCCCAACCGCAAGATCCTCAACACAGCCCTCGCCTGGGCCATCGGCTTGCTGATCTTCTTCCCGATCCTCTGGACGATCCTGACGAGCTTCAAAACCGAGGCGCAGGCCATCGCAAGCCCGCCGATCTTTCTGAACTTCGACTGGACGCTGGAAAACTACGCCATCGTGCAAGAGCGCTCCGACTACATGCGCTTCCTGTGGAACTCGGTGATCATCGCCGGCGGCTCCACCGTGCTGGGCATCATCATCGCAGTGCCTGCGGCATGGTCCATGGCCTTCGTGCCCTCCAAGCGCACCAAGGACATCCTGATGTGGATGCTCTCCACCAAGATGCTGCCCGCAGTGGGCGTGCTCTACCCGATCTACCTGCTCTGCATCCAGCTGGGCGTTCTGGACAACCGCTTCGCCATGGTGATCATCCTGATGCTGATCAACCTGCCGATCATCGTCTGGATGCTCTACACCTACTTCCGCGAAATCCCCGGCGAAATCCTTGAAGCCGCGCGGATGGACGGGGCCACGCTGAAGGAAGAGCTTCTTTACATCCTCACGCCCATGGCCGTGCCCGGCATCGCCTCCACGCTGCTGCTGAACTTCATCCTCGCGTGGAACGAAGCCTTCTGGACGCTCAATCTCACCTCGGTCAACGCCGCGCCGCTCACCGCCTTCATCGCCAGCTATTCCAGCCCCGAAGGCCTGTTCTTCGCCAAGCTGAGCGCGGCCTCCACCATGGCCATCGCGCCGATCCTCATCCTTGGCTGGTTCAGCCAGAAACAACTTGTCCGCGGCCTGACCTTCGGCGCAGTGAAATAAGGAACCCGACCCATGGGACGTATCCAACTCAAACAAGTCACCAAGAAGTTTGGCGATGTCGAGGTCATTCCCCCGCTGGATCTGACCATTCAGGATGGCGAGTTCACGGTGTTTGTCGGCCCCTCGGGCTGCGGGAAATCCACCCTGCTGCGCCTGATCGCCGGCCTTGAGGACATCACCACCGGCCATATCGAGATCGACGGCACCGATGCCACGGACGTGCCCCCGGCCAAGCGCGGGCTTGCCATGGTGTTCCAGTCCTACGCGCTCTACCCGCATATGAGCGTGCGCAAGAACATCGCCTTCCCGCTGCGGATGGCGAAGCTCGATCAGGCCGAGATCGACAAACGCGTGGAAGGGGCGGCCTCGGTGCTGAACCTCACCGATTATCTGGACCGCCGCCCGGGCCAGCTTTCGGGCGGGCAGCGCCAGCGGGTCGCCATCGGCCGTGCCATCGTGCGCGAACCGGCGGCCTTCCTCTTCGATGAGCCTCTCTCCAACCTCGACGCCGCCCTGCGCGTGGGCATGCGGCTGGAGATCAGCGAACTGCACGAACGCCTGAAAACCACTATGATCTACGTGACCCACGATCAGGTGGAAGCCATGACGATGGCCGACAAGATTGTCGTGCTGCGCGCGGGCAATATCGAGCAGGTCGGCAGCCCGCTGGAGCTCTACCGCGAACCGCGCAACCTTTTCGTGGCCGGCTTCATCGGCTCGCCCAAGATGAACTTCATCGAAGGGCCCGAGGCTGCCAAGCACGACGCCCACACCATCGGCGTGCGGCCCGAGCATATCGCCGTGAGCGCGAGCGAAGGGCCGTGGAGCGGCGTGGTTGGCGTCTCCGAGCACCTCGGCTCCGATACGTTCTTCCACATCCACCAGACCGGCCTCGCCGACACGATCACCGTGCGCGCCGATGGCGAGGTGGGCTTCCGCCACGGCGACCGCGTGCACCTGACCCCGCGCGCCGATGTGATCCACCGCTTTGACGCGCAGGGCCTGAGGATCGCATGAAACGGCTGGACGGAAAAACCGCGCTGATCACCGGTGCCGCGCGCGGCATCGGGGCGGCGTTTGCGCAGGCCTATCTGCGCGAAGGGGCGCAGGTGGCCATCGCCGACATCAACATCGCCCGCGCGCAGGAAACAGCCGCGGAGCTGGGCGAAAACGCCTTTGCGGTGGAGATGGACGTCACCCGGCAGGAGAGCATCGACGCGGCCATCGCCGCGACGGTGGCGCGCTTCGGCCAGATCGACATCCTGATCAACAACGCCGCCCTCTTCACCGCCGCGCCCGTCGTCGAGATCGAGCGCGCCGATTATGACCGCGTATTTCAGATCAACGTCGCCGGCACGCTCTTCACGATGCAGGCCGTGGCGTGCCACATGATCGAACGCGGCATCCGGGGCCGGATCATCAACATGGCCAGCCAGGCGGGCCGCCGGGGCGAGCCGCTGGTGGCCGTCTACTGCGCCACGAAAGCTGCCGTGATCAGCCTCACCCAATCGGCGGGGCTGAACCTGATCCAGCACGGAATCAACGTCAACGCCATCGCCCCCGGCGTGGTGGATGGCGAGCACTGGGACGGCGTGGACGCCTTTTTCGCCAAGCACGAAGGCAAGGCACCGGGCCAGAAGAAGAAGGAAGTCGCGGCGGGCGTGCCTTACGGGCGCATGGGCCGCGCCGAGGATCTGACGGGGATGGCCGTCTTCCTCGCCAGCGAAGAGGCCGAATACATCGTGGCACAATGCTACAACGTGGACGGCGGACAATGGATGAGCTGACGATGGCAAAGCCAGATGACACCGCGAAAGCCCCTGCCCCGCTGCCCCTGAGCAATGCCACGTTCGGCAGGCTGCCCGAGGGCATTGAACGCCCCCGCTACGACCGCAAGGCGCTCACTCCGGGCATCGTCCATATTGGGCTTGGCAATTTCCACCGCGCCCATCAGGCGTGGTATCTGCACCGGCTGATGCAGGACGGTCTGGCGCAGGATTGGGCCATCCTCGGCGCAGGCGTGCGCCCCTATGATGCGCAGATGCGCGAAAAGCTTCTGGCGCAGGATTGCCTCTCGACGCTGATCGCGCTGGACCCGGCAGGCTCCTCGGCGGAAGTCACGGGCGCGATGATCGGCTACCTGCCCATCGAGGAGGGCAACGCGCCGTTGATTGCCGCCATGGCCGATCCGGCGATCCGCATCGTCTCGCTCACGGTGACGGAAGGCGGCTATTACATCGATCCGGCCACCGGCGGCTTTGCCACCGATCACCCCGACATCCAGCATGATGCGGCGCATCCGGCCCGCCCACGCACGGCTTTCGGCGCGATGATCGCCGCGCTCAAGCTGCGCCGTGCTGCAAGCGCTGGCCCCTTCACCTGCCAAAGCTGTGACAACCTGCAGGGCAACGGCACGATCCTGAAGCAAACCGTTCTGTCGCTCGCGCAGCTGTCGGACCCGGATCTGGCCGCGTGGATCGAGGCGCACTGCAGCTTCCCGAATTCCATGGTGGATTGCATCGTGCCCGCCACTGGCCCCGGCGAACTGGCTCTGGCGCGGGAGATGGGCGTCGCCGATGCCGTGCCGGTGACCCATGAGACCTTCCGCCAGTGGGTGATCGAAGATGACTTCTGCGCCGGGCGGCCCGATTGGGGCCGCGTGGGGGCGACCTTCACCGATGATGTGCACGCCTTTGAGGCGATGAAGATCCGTCAGCTCAACGGCGGCCACCAGATCCTTGCCAATGTCGGGGAGATCCTCGGGCTCGCGACCATCGCCGACTGCATGGCCCATGCCGCCGTGCAGCCCTTCTTCCTGAAGGTTGAGCGCGAGGAAATCGCGCCCCATGTGGCGGACGTGCCGGGGATGACGCCGCAAGCCTATATCGACCTGATCGCGCGCCGCTTCGCAAACCCGCGCATCGTGGACACCACCCGCCGTGTGGCCTTTGATGGCGCCTCGCGCCATCCGGGCTTCATCCTACCCACGGTGCAGGACGCCCTTGCCAAGGGCGCGCCGGTGGAGGGGCTCGCACTGGTGGAGGCCTTCTGGGCGCGTATGTGCGAAGGCACGCGGGAGGACGGCAGCCGCATTGCCGCCAACGACCCCTTCTGGGACGAGCTGACCACTTGCGCCGCGAAAGCCCGCAGCGCGCCGCTGGTCTGGCTGAGCATGGAACGCTTCTACGGCGATCTGCATGAACACGAAGGGTTTGCCGAGGCGTTTACGCGCTGGTTGTCGCTGATCTGGGCGGAAGGAGCAGAAGCCGCAATCGCGGTCTATCTGGCCCAATGACACCAGCTTGCCGCCTGTGCCGGAGTACCTGCCTTTTGGTTTCCCCAGAGTGAGACGTGGAACCCCACATGCGGCATGCGTTCACCGGGCCGTTCCCTCGGCCCGGTGAACGCCCACTGTTCTATACAGCTCAGGTTATTTAAGTTTCTGGAGGCTTTAAACGCGGTGGTAGGGGCTGCCCGCAAGAATGGAGGCCGCCCGGTAGAGCTGCTCGGTGAGCATCACGCGGGCCAGCATATGCGGCCAGACCATCTTGCCGAAGGAAAGCTTGAAATCGGCTTGTGCCCGCAACTCGGGCGCCAGCCCGTCAGCCCCGCCGATCAGGAAGGCCACATCCCCGCGCCCCATGTCGCGCCACTGGCCTAGCTGGATGGCGAAATCGGGTGAGGTCATCACCCGGCCACGCTCATCCATCGCGCAGATCACCGCGCCCTTGGGCAGGGCGCGCTCCAAGAGCGCGGCCTCGGCAGCCATGCCGCCGCCCTTCTTGTCTTCGACTTCGGTGAGGGTGGCGGGCCCAAGGCCCAGTGCGCGCCCGGTCCTGTCGAACCGGGTCAGGTAGTCGTCGATCAACTCGCGCTCGGGACCGGCCCGTAGGCGGCCCACGGCACAGATATGAACGCGCATCTAGGCTTTCGCAGGCGTCGCGCCGGCTGTGAGCCACATCTTTTCGAGCTGGTAGAACTCGCGCACTTCCGGACGGAAGACATGCACGATCACATCGCCCGTGTCGATCAGCACCCAATCCCCCGCATCGGCACCTTCCACCTTGGAGTGGATGCCGAATTCGGTTTTCAGGCGCTCGGTCAGCTTCTCGGAGATCGAGGCAACCTGCCGCGACGAGCGGCCCGAGCAGATCACCATGTAATCCGCCATCTCGGACTTGCCGCGCAGGTTGATCTGCGTGACATCCTCGGCCTTGTCATCCTGAAGCGAAGAGAGAATGGCGTCGAGCAGCGTTTCGCTCGACCAATCCGTTTGAACCGCCGTCATCGCGGTTTCCGGTGCAATCGTGCCATCGATTGCGTCTGCAGCGTGAGACAGGACATCGTCCTCCTTGCAACGCGCCGACAAGGCCCCGGCGCTGGGCATGGCTCAAAGGTAACACTCACGGGGGCAAATCTCAATCCATGCCCCCGCCGCGCAGGCCACAATGCCGCTATGACGTTTCGTTCTAGCCTCTGCAAGGCTGCAGTTGCGCCACGTTCACCGCATCGGTGATCTCCCACAGGGGGGTGCGCGGCAGCAGGGGCAGGAAGGTTGCGCCGCTGTCGAGGCTGATGTCGATGGCGGTGGTGACGGTGGGCGAGACCGGCCCGTCGATGGCGCAGCCCTTCACATCGACCGAAAGGCTGCCCTTCGCGGTATCGGGGCTTTCGGCCTTCCACGTGCGCGCCTGCGCCTGCAATTCGCGGAAGCGCGCGGCATCTTTCTCTGTGAGCGAGAAGTCCAGTAGATCGTCGCCACGCTTCACCGTCTGCAGCTTGAAATCCTCTTTCAGCTGCGTGGTGCCATTCGTGGCCCCCACCGAAAGCACCGCGCCGCCTTTTTGCAGGCCCACGCCCTCGGGCAGGTGGATGCGCACGGCGATGGTGGCCGGATCAACGGTGAGCGGGTCCGTGTCCTCCAGCAGCTTCACCCCGGCCGGCGGCGGCGGCGTGCAGGCCACGAGGGTGGCCAGCGCAAGGCAGGCAAGCGCGGGTTTCAGGGCGGAGAAAGGGGATGCAGGCAACATGACAAAGACCTTGGATCGGGAAACAGCAATCAGTGGCGCCACCTTGGCGCAGCATGGCGCGTGAAGGAAGGCTGAATGTGTTAACGCCACCATCCGGCCCCGCCGCCGGCGGTCAATCGCCGTCCAGATCGGGCGGCATCGGCGCTCCGCGCGGGCGCTCGGGCTTCGGCGCTTCTTCGCCCAGTATCCGCACCTCGCGCTGCGGGAAGGGAATGCTGATCCCGGCCGCCTTGAAGGCATCCCAGAGCGCCAGATAGACATCGCCGCGTACGTTGGTGAGGCCGCTGGTGGCATCGGAGATCCAGAACCGCAGCACATAGTCCACGCTGCTGTCGCCAAAGCCGGTGATGTGGCAGACGGGCTGCTTGTCCGGCAGCACCCGGTTCACCGAAAGCGCGGCGTCGATGGCGGTGCGGCGCACGTGGTGCGGATCGTCGCCATAGGCGGTGCCGAAGTGGATATCGAGGCGGACAAGCTCGTTTGAGTGGCTCCAGTTCACCACCTGGTTGGTGATCAGGTCCTCGTTGGGGATCAGATATTCCCGCCCGTCCCGTGTCACCACCGAGACGTAGCGCGCGCCCAGCGAGTCGATCCAGCCGAAGGTATCGCCAAGCGAGATCACGTCACCGGGCTTCACCGATTTGTCCATTAGGATGATAACGCCCGACACGATGTTGGAGACGATCTTCTGCAAGCCAAAACCTAGGCCAAGGCCGATGGCACCGGAGAGCACGGTGAGGCCCGTCAGGTCGAACCCGATGGCGCGCAGGCCGAAGAAGACGGCAGAGACATAAAGGAACGCCTGCGTGAGCTTGGCGATCAGCACCCCGAGCGTGGGCGAGATGTTTTCGTTCTTGGCGGCCCAGCGCGTGATGAAATTGGAAAGCGAGCGGGCCAGGAATACCAGCGCCCCCGTCACCACGAGCGCCTTGAAGACGATTAGCACCGAGAGGCGGAAATCGTTGATTTCTATGGCGATGGCATCCATCACGCCCGCAACCGGTTCCAGAAGGCCGGTGAAATAGAGCGCGGTGTAGGTCCAGGCGACCCACTTCAGGATGCGGCCCATCAGCGGGTTGCGCACGAAGCGGGTGATCAGGCTCACGAAAATCCACGCCAGCCCCACCGATCCGGCAATCCGCAGGATGTAGGTGTGCGAGGGGAACATCCCCAAGAGGTTGTTCATCACGAAGACGGAGAGCCAGATCAGCGCCACATAGCTGTAGCCCCAGATCCTGCGGTGCAACTCCACGAGGTTGCGCAACTGCGCCTTGCTGCGCCCCTCAAGGCCTCGGATCCACGCATAGACGCGCGGTGCGATCACGGCCTTGGCCCCCCAAGCCGCACAGGCCAGCGCGATCAGGATCACAAGTTGGCGCAGGCGCGACGGCAGGAGCATTGAGCGCAGGAAGCCCTCGGCCTCATCCGTATAGCGCCAGAATTCCGCCGTGAGTTGCTGTAGTTCCTGCTCCATAGGGCGATCATTGGATCAAGCCGCGCCGCTTGTATAGCCCGGAGTCACTTGCCGATGCGGCGGGAAGCCTGTATCCCAACGCCGATGACTCGTATTTTCGACATAGATGACCACGCGCGCCTGCCCTGGCGCTTCCACGGTCTGGCTTTGTCCATCGTCACCGGCCTATGAGCCGGTCGCTCGCTTACGCGCAGCCGAACCATCACGCCACGACGAACCTTTAGCGGGAGAGGATAACCATGACCGCGCCCAAAACACTCTATGACAAGATCTGGGATGCCCACGTTGCCGATGAGGCCGAGGACGGCACCTGCCTTCTGTATATCGATCGCCACCTCGTGCATGAGGTGACGAGCCCGCAGGCATTCGAAGGCCTGCGCATGGCGGGCCGCCAGGTCCGCGCGCCGGAGAAAACCATCGCCGTGCCCGATCACAACGTGCCTACCACGCTGGATCGCGAAAAAGGCATCGACAACGAGGAAAGCCGCATTCAGGTCGAGGCGCTCGACAAGAACGCCAAGGATTTCGGCATCCACTACTATCCGGTCTCTGACGTGCGTCAGGGCATCGTGCACATCGTCGGCCCCGAACAGGGCTGGACGCTGCCGGGCATGACGGTGGTTTGCGGCGACAGCCACACCGCCACCCACGGCGCTTTCGGCGCGCTGGCCCACGGCATCGGCACCTCGGAAGTGGAGCACGTTCTGGCCACCCAGACGCTGATCCAGAAGAAATCCAAAAACATGAAGGTGGAGATCACCGGCAAGCTGAAGCCGGGCGTCACCGCCAAGGACATCACCCTCGCCGTGATCGGCGCAACCGGCACCGCCGGCGGCACCGGCCATGTGATCGAATATTGCGGCGAAGCGATCCGCGATCTGTCGATGGAAGGCCGGATGACGGTCTGCAACATGGCCATCGAAGGCGGCGCCCGCGCCGGCCTGATCGCGCCCGATGAGGTCACCTACGAATACGTCAAAGGCCGCCCGCACGCCCCGAAAGGCGCGCAGTGGGAAGCCGCGCTGGCGTGGTGGCAGACCCTCTTCACCGACGAAGGCGCGCATTTCGACAAGGTCGTCACCCTGCGCGGCGAGGACATCCAGCCCGTCGTCACCTGGGGCACCTCGCCCGAGGACGTGCTGCCGATCACCGGTGTCGTGCCCTCGCCTGAGGATTTCAAGGGTGGCAAGGTCGAGGCCGCGAAACGCGCGCTCGATTACATGGGCCTCACACCGGGCCAGAAGCTGACGGACATCGAGATCGACACCGTGTTCATCGGCTCCTGCACCAACGGCCGGATCGAGGATCTGCGCGCTGCGGCCGAGATCCTGAAAGGCAAGAAGATCAAGGTGAAACGCGCCATGGTCGTGCCGGGCTCGGGCCTCGTCCGGGCGCAGGCCGAGGAAGAAGGGCTCGCCCAGATCTTCCAGGACGCGGGCTTTGAATGGCGGCTCGCGGGCTGCTCCATGTGCCTTGCCATGAACCCGGATCAGCTCTCGGAAGGCGAGCGCTGCGCCGCCACCTCCAACCGCAACTTCGAAGGCCGTCAGGGCTACAAGGGGCGCACGCATCTCGTGTCCCCGGCCATGGCCGCGGCGGCTGCCCTCACCGGCAAGCTGACCGACGTCCGCGAGATGATGTAAGGAGCCAAGCGATGGAAAAATTCGAAACCTTCACCGGCATCGCGGCCCCCATGCCGCTCGTCAACATCGACACCGACATGATCATCCCGAAGGTCTTCCTGAAGACGATCAAACGCTCGGGCCTTGGTGTGCACGCCTTTGACGAGATGCGCTTTGACCGGCAGGGCAACGAGATCCCCGATTTCGTGCTCAACCAGCCGGCCTACCGCAAGAGCCAGATCCTGATCGCGGGCGACAACTTCGGCTGCGGCTCCTCGCGCGAGCACGCGCCCTGGGCGCTGGCGGATTTCGGCATCAAGGTCGTGGTCTCCACCTCCTTCGCCGACATCTTCTTCAACAACTGCTTCAAGAACGGCATGCTGCCGATCGTGCTGCCGCAGGAGCAGGTGGACATCCTGATGAAGGACGCCGAGAAGGGCGAAAATGCCCGCATGACGGTGGATCTTGAGGCGCAGGAGATCACCACGTCGGAAGGCGATGTGATCAAATTCGAGGTGGATGCCTTCAAGAAGCACTGCCTTCTGAACGGGCTCGACGACATCGGCCTGACGCTGGAGAAGGCCGCGTCCATCGACACCTTCGAGGCCGCCGCCAGCGCCCAGCGCCCCTGGGTCTGAACGCGAAAGACAAGGTTAACGACTCGCGCATGGGTCGTTTTCATTGCGGAAACAATAAGCACGGTCAGCCTTTGTTGCTGACCGTGTTTGCGTTTGAATGATGCAAACGCGCACCAGTGATGGGGCGAATATGGCAAATCCTAAAGGTGATCATTAACAACACCTTGCCCGCGGACGTGAATGCGATGCAGGATTAAGGCAAGAATGAGGCAGCCGCCGAACACCAAGAGCGGCACAGTTTGGAACAAGGGAACGGCGCCAAGATCGTCCCGTCCAGGTTGAGGGTAAAACGGCAGTGATCATGCAGCTGACAGGTGCGCTGGTGCGCGCAGCGCTTGTGGGGATCGTCATCGCGACGCCGTCCCTGCTGCTGGGCAACACCTCGGCGGACTCCAATCAGGTGGTTGCGCTCGTTGCCATTTTCGCCGCCCTTCTCACCTTCGTCGAATATGCCGTCGTCAGCCCCTCGCTGATCGAGTTCCGCGACGCTCCCCCCTTCAACCGCATCCGGATGCTCTCGCTGTTCGTCACGGTGTTCATGCTCACCATGATCGTGCGCGGGGCCTATACCGCCACGCCCATGACAGAGCTGGTGACGGCGATCGGCACGGTCGTCAGCCACGCGATGGATTTCCCCTTCAGCCCGGTGCGGCTCGTTACGCAGGCCGCGCCGCTGGACACACCCCCCGAAGCGCTGCACCTGCTGGCGGCGGCTGTGGGCATGTCCTACCTTGTGTCGCTGGTGACGCTGGCGATTTTCCTGATCATCCTGCGCCTGTGGAACTGGCCCGCGCAGGCCGGGCAGTTCAACGTCTGGATCAACCTGCCCACCTTTGACCCCACCGCCGGGGGCGATGTGGTGAAGCGGCTGCTGCGGGATGGCCGCGTTAACGTTTCCTTAGGCTTCACGTTGCCATTCTTGATCCCGGTTGCGGTGCATTATGCGGCGGGCGTTTTCGCGCCGCTCTCCTTTGAGTCGCCGCAGACGCTGATCTGGATCGTAGCGCTATGGGCCTTCCTTCCCGCTTCCCTCTTCATGCGTGGCATCGCGATGGCGCGGATCGCCTATATGATCGAAGAAAAGCGCTCCGCCCTCTCCCGCGCCGCCGAACGCGCCTTGCAGGCCGCCTAGGCGCTCTTTTCCTCGTCGTCCTTGGTGCAACCGCACAGGTCACACAGGCAGAGCCCCTGCGCATCGCAACCTATTCTTCCGAGCTGACCCGCCGCGGCCCCGGCCTGCTGCTGCGCGATATCCTCTCCCGCAAGGATCCGCAGATAGAGGCCACGCTTGCCGTGCTGCTGGCCACGCGGCCCGACGTGCTGCTGCTCACGGATTTCGATCAGGACCCGGACTCGCTGGCAGCGCAAGCCTTAGCCCAGCGGCTCGCAGAGGCCGGGCTGGCCTTGCCGCATGTCTACACCGGCCCCAGCCCGCGCGGGATGCCGTCCGGCCTCGATCTGGACGGCGATGGCCGCCTGGGCGAGCCGGAAGATTCCATCGGTTTCGGGCAGTTTCCCGGCAATGGCGGCATGGCCGTGCTCTCGCGCTTTCCTTTTCTGCCGGGTGCGCGGGATCTGTCTGGCGTGATGTGGTCCGCCCTGCCCGGCAACCTGCGGGCAGATGTGGCGCAGAAGGTGGCGGATCAGCCGCTCTCTAGCTCCGGCCACTGGATCGTGCCACTGGACCTGCCCGGAGGGCCGCTCACGCTTCTCGCCTTCCACGCCGCGCCGCCCGTGTTTGACGGCCCCGAAGATCGCAACGGGCGGCGCAACCATGATGAGATCCGGCTTTGGGGGGAGGTCTTGGACAACAGCCCGCCAGAAGCCCTCGTGCTGCTCGGCAACGCCAATGCCGATCCTTTCGATGGCGAAGGCCGCAAAGGCGGCATCGGCTGGCTACTCACCCACCCTGCCCTGCAGGATCCCGCCCCGGAAAGCGGCGGCGCGCGGCTGGATTCAAAAGCGCAAGGCGGCTTGAACGCCGCCCATCAAGGCCCGCCAGCGCAGGACACCGTGGACTGGCCCGACAGCGGGCGCGGCCCCGGCAACCTGCGGGTGGACTACGTGCTGCCCGCGCGCGGCCTCACCGTACAGGCCGCAGGCACCCATTGGCCCGCGCCCGGCACGGAAGCGGCAGAAACCGCCGCCACCGCCAGCCGTCACGCGCTGGTCTGGGTGGACATCGACTGGCCGTAGGACGCCGAAGGCGCCGCGCGTTTCACCCCCTCCGGGATCTCCGCCGCCATCACCTCGGGGAGCGGCGTCGGCTCGAAGGCTGGCAGCAGGCGGGCAAGCTTCGTGCCATCCAGCGCGTGGTCCGTTTCAAACAGGTAGCGCATTTCGCGCATCTCGCGGGCCAGCTCCCAGAACGGGCTGGCAACCGTCATGTACCACCACGGAAAGCGCGCCAATTTCAGCGGGCGATCCAACTGGCGCTCCAGTTCCGCTTTCAAGGCGAGCATCGAGAAGGCATGGCCCTCGAAAGGCACATCCTCGAACGGCGCAAGGCTTTCGCGCTTCTCCGCCAGCAGCACGGCCACCCGCGCCCAATCCGGCAGGTAGCAATAAGCGCGCGTGACGCCCGGATCGCCCAGCGTGGTGAGCCGCCCTTTCGCCAGATCCTTCATGATCACCAGCGCCATGAGCGTGCCCTCATGAGCCGGGTCGATGAAATCCCCCGCCCGCAATACGATCGTCTGCACACCCCGCGCGGCGGCGGCGCGGTAGGAGGCCTCGATGCTTTTGCGGATCTCGCCTTTGCGGGCACAGGGCTCTTGCGGCGTGGTTTCCGACCAGGGGCCGGGCTGATCTCCGAAGTTATAGACATTGCCCGGCAGGATCACCGTGGCCCCGCTCGCCTGCGCCGCTGCGATCACCTGTGCGGTGAGACGCGGCAGCAGGGTGTCCCAATCGTGGTAGGCGGGCGGGTTGAAGCCGTTGACGATCACGTCGCAGCCTTTCGCCGCTTCGATCAGATCGTCCGTCTCACGGTCGAACTGGCGCACGCACCAGCCCGCGTTCCAGAAGGCTTCAGTGGCATGGCGGCCGATCTTGCCGCGCCCGCCAAGGATAAGAACCGTTTTCGTCATGGGGTGTCTCCTGCGAATATCGCCTTGCCTCTGACATACGTTCAAGAAAGGCGTTCACCTATTGCCCGAAATCGGCGATATGCTATTCAATTGTGAATGGATAACAGCACCCCTCCCGATTGGACCCTCTGGCAGAGCTTCCTTGCCGTGGCTGACACCGGCTCGCTGTCGGCGGCCGCGCGGCAGTTGGGCCTGAGCCAGCCCACGCTGGGCCGTCACATCCGCCAGCTGGAAACCACGCTGTCGCTCACGCTCTTCGCCCGGCAGGCGCGCGGGCTGTCGCTCACCGCGGAGGCCGAGGCCCTGCTTGCGCCAGCCCGCGCCATGGCCGAGGCCGCCGCGCAGCTGGGCATGGTCGCCAGCGGGCAGGCGGCGGAGCCTGCGGGCACGGTTCGGATCACCGCCTCAGTGATGATGGCGCAACATGTGCTGCCGCCGATCCTCGCCATGATCCGCCAACAAGCGCCGGAAATCGAGCTGGAGCTGCTGGCCTCCGACAAGAGCGAGAACCTGCTGTTTCACGAGGCCGACATCGCGGTGCGGATGTATCGGCCCACGCAACTCGACATCGCCACGCGCCATCTGGGTGACATCGCCCTCGGGCTTTATGCGGCCGAAAACTACATCGCACGGCGGGGGATGCCTGCAAACCTCGATGAAGCCCTGCAGCACGATTGGGTGGGCTATGACCGCTCCGACCTGATCCTGCGTGGCATGCGCAGTTTTGGCGTCGAAGTGGACCGCAGCTTCTTCGGCATCCGCTGCGACAACCAGCCCGCTTACTGGCAACTGGTGCGCGCGGGCCTCGGCATTGGCGCCGGACAGACCTTTGTGGCGCGCCAATGCCCCGAGATCCGCGCGGTTCTGCCGGAGGTCACGATCCCACCCCTGCCCGTCTGGCTCTCGGTGCCGCAAAGTCTGCGCCACAGCCCGCGCGTGCGGCGGGTGTATGACCTGCTCAGCGAGGGCCTGACAGAGGTGGTGGAGCGCGGGTGAGAATGCATGACAGAGCCGGGCGGCCCCAGCCCGTAGGTGGGGGCTGAAAGCCCCCGCCTTGGGGGCGGGCGGGGGCTGCCCAGCGTGCCGCCGGGCGAAAGGGGCTGGTGAAATGCTTCCGAGATGCCGCAACGTCCATCGCACCGCTTGACCCCCTTTATTTCAAGGGGTAGGCCGTTTCCCGACATTTACTTGCGAGACGAGGCCTCCTGATGAGCAATCCTTCCCTTCTGATCCTTCCCGGCGACGGTATCGGCCCCGAGGTCATGGCCGAGGTCCGCAAGGTCATCGACTGGTTCGGCGCCAACCGCGGCCTCGCCTTCGACGTCTCCGAGGATCTGGTGGGCGGTGCGGCCTACGACGCCCACGGCACCCCGCTGACCGACGAAACCATGGAGAAGGCGCAGGAAGTGGACGCTGTCCTGCTCGGCGCCGTGGGTGGCCCGAAATACGACGTTCTGGATTTCTCGGTGAAACCCGAGCGCGGCCTGCTGCGCCTGCGCAAGGAGATGGACCTCTTCTCCAACCTGCGCCCCGCCCAGTGTTTCGACGCACTCGCCGATTTCTCCTCGCTCAAGCGCGACGTGGTGGCCGGACTCGACATCGTCATCGTGCGTGAACTGACGAGCGGCATCTACTTCGGTGAGCCGCGCGGCATCATCAACGAAGGCAACGAGCGCGTCGGCATCAACACCCAGCGCTACACCGAGAGCGAGATCGCCCGGGTGGCGCGCTCCGCCTTTGAACTGGCCCGCCGCCGCGGCAACAAGGTCTGCTCCATGGAGAAGGCCAACGTGATGGAAAGCGGCATCCTGTGGCGCGACGTGGTCACCGAGATCCATCAGGCCGAATACGCCGACGTGGAGCTGTCCCACATGTACGCCGACGCTGGCGCCATGCAGCTCTGCCGCTGGCCCAAGCAGTTCGACGTGATCGTGACCGATAACCTCTTCGGCGATCTGCTGTCGGATGCCGCTGCGATGCTCACCGGTTCGCTCGGCATGCTGCCCTCGGCCTCGCTCGGCGCACCGATGGCCAATGGCCGCCCGAAAGCGCTTTACGAGCCGGTGCATGGCTCCGCCCCCGACATTGCGGGCCAAGGCAAGGCCAACCCGATCGCCTGCGTTCTGAGCTTCGCCATGGCGCTGCGCTACTCCTTCGATCAGGGTGATGAGGCCACCCGCCTTGAAGCTGCCGTAGAGAAGGTGCTGGCCGATGGCGTGCGCACCGCCGATCTGCTGCAAGCCGACGGCGAGCAGCCCGTCTCCACCTCCGAAATGGGCGACGCGATCATCAAGGCGCTGGACGCCAGCCTGTAAGGCGGCACCTGCCTGTAAAAGCTTGAAAGCGGGCCCTCAGCGGCCCGCTTTTTGCGTCAGCCTGTCTTTACGGCCCGGCCACAACCTTTATGGTCGGCCCAACTCCGACCCTTTTTCGAGATCACGTCATGACAAAAGCCCTGCCCGGCGGGAATGTCACCGGGGCGCTTTTCGCCCTCGCCGCCTACGGAATATTCTCCACCCACGACGTGATCGTGAAGTTTCTCGGCGGCACCTATACGCCGTTCCAGATCCTGTTCTTTTCGGGCCTTCTGGGCTTTCCGCTGCTGGTGCTGATGCTGATCGGCGATCCCGACAAGGGCACGCTGCGCCCGGTGCACCCGTGGTGGATGCTCACGCGCACCGTGGCCTCGATGGCCTCAGGGCTTGGGGCTTTCTACGCCTTCTCGGTGCTGCCGCTGGCACAGGTCTATGCCATCATCTTCGCCGCTCCGCTGCTGATCACGGTGCTGGCGATCCCGATCCTTGGCGAAAGCGTGGGCATCCATCGCTGGGGCGCGGTGATCGTCGGGCTGTGCGGCGTGTTGATCGTGCTGCGTCCGGGCTCCACCGCGCTGGAGCTTGGCCACCTCGGCGCGCTTATGTGCGCCGTGGGCGGCGCGCTGAACTCGGTGATCGTGCGCAAGATCGGGCAGGAGGAACGCAGCGCGGTGCTGCTGCTCTATCCGATGCTGGCGAACTTCATCGTGCTCGGCTGCGTCCTGCCCTTCGTCTACGTGCCGATGCCGCTGCAGGATTTCGGTGGCGTGGCGCTGATCTCGGCCATGGCGCTGCTAGCGACCTTCTGCCTGATCATGGCCTATCGCCACAGCGAGGCGGTGATCGTCGCGCCGATGCAATATTCCCAGATCATCTGGGCCACCGTCTACGGGCTGATCTTCTTCAACGAAACTCTCGACGGCCCCACCGCCCTTGGCGCGGGCGTGATCATCCTGTCGGGCCTCTACATCCTGTTCCGTGAAAGCCGGGGCAAAACCTCGAAAACCACGCCGGTGCTGCGCTCGCGCTCCCGCACGGGCACAGGCAACCCGCTGCGCGTCGGGGCCTATCTCCCGGCCAGCCTGCGCGGCGCGAGGCGGCCTGCTGAGGCGTCTCAAGACGCCCCCACAGCAGCGCCCGAAACCGAGGCCCCGAAGGCAAAGGACACCCCCGGCGGCACCCCCTGACTTTTTTCATCCCCGCGCCAAGAATCTGCGCGACTCGGGGTTGCCAAAGCCCAAGCTTGGCTATAATTCCCGCCCTCACGGTCGGAGTGTAGCTCAGCCTGGTAGAGCACTGTCTTCGGGAGGCAGGGGTCGGAGGTTCGAATCCTCTCACTCCGACCAATACAAACAAGGCGCCGCGCGGCGCCTTTTTTGTTGCCCAAACATTCCCCATGGAAAACGCCGCTTCGTGTAGGAGGCGGCGCGCATGAGGGCCTGCATTTGGGTCGTCAGGCCTAGGCCTGCAGGGCCATGAAGCGGGTGAAATCCTTATGTGCGGCTTGCGTCCAGCCGGTTTCGGCCACGGCGGCAAGACGCGGGAAGGTGAGGGCTTCCAGATCGGCCCAGCTGCGGACCTGCTCCGTCCAGAGGCAGGCCTGAACGCCTTCGATCAGCCTCAAGTGATGCGCGGGAACGGCGGATTCCGGGGCGAAGGCATAGCTGTCGGCGAGGCTCGCGTGGCCTGCCCAGCCGCTGCCCGCCGCCTCCCAATGAGGGCTTTCGGCGATGTCCAGATAGGTGGCCTGCGCCGGACAGAGCACGAGCCGATAGCCGCGCTCCGCGAGCAGCGAGGCGACCTCCACATCCTGCCAGCAGAAAATCAGCGCCCCCTCCGGTGCAGCACTCTGCACGCGGCCCTGCTCATCCCAGAGCGCGATGCGGCGGCCCTGTTGGGCTAGCTTGCCTTGCAGGTGGGGGAAGAAGCTTTTCTGCAGATCCAGCACTGGAGCCTCCCCGGCGGCGGCTTGCGCCACGGGCGAGGTGGCCCAGGCGGCAGAGGGCAGTTCGTCGCCGCCAAGGTGGATCTCAGCCGCCGGGAAGATGGCGAGCAGGTCTGCGAGGATTGTCTCCACCGTTTCCACCGCGCCGGGCATGGCCGGGTTGAGGCTGTTGTTGGCAAAGTTCTGCACCGAACTGTAGCTGCGCGGGGCTTCCTGTGCGTCCACCAGTTCCGGCATGGCGCGCAGGAGCGCGGTGTTGTGGCCGGGCAGATCGATCTCCGGCATCACCTCGATGCGGAGCCCCGCCGCCGTGGCCACAACGCGGGCCATATCCGCCGTGCTGTAGTGCCCGCTGTGGCCGTCCGGCCCATCGCCAAGCTGCGCGGTGAGCGGCAGGCCGAAGCCGCGCTGCGCCCCGATCCCGGTGAGCTGCGGAAGCGAGCGGATCTCGGGCCGCCAGGCTTCATCATCGGTCAAGTGCCAGTGAAAACGGTTGAGCTTGAGCCAGGCCATATGGGCCAGCAGGCGCTCGACATCTTCGACGGCGAAGAAATGCCGTGCGCAATCCAGATGCATCCCGCGCCACGGGTAGGCCGGGGCGTCCTCGATCACGGAGCCCGTGGCCGGGAAGCCGAAGCCATGGCCGCAGCCCTCCAGCATCTGCGCCAGCGTGATGAGCGCCGGGAACAGGCCATCTTTGCCATGAGACAGCGTGATCGCCTCCGCGCCGATCTCAAGGCGGTAGGCTTCAGGCGGCAGGGCCTCATCGAGGCGCGGCAGGAGGGGAAGGCCGTCGGCCTCATTCAGCGGTCCGGCGTCCTTGCCGATTGTCTTGAGCACCCAGTTCAGCCGATCAAGCGCCGCACCGGCGGCAGATAGGTTGACCTTGGGCCGGGCCTGCAGGCCCGCCAGTTGCATCCCGTTGGGCCAGGGCGTGCAGCGGGGGCCGTCAAAAGCTTGCGGTTCGGGCTTGGGCAACGGGGCCACGCCCAGCTCCGGGTCGCGGCGCATGGGCTGGCAGGTGAGCGGTTGAACCGTGCCGTCAGGCAGCGCCAGCCACGCGCTGGCCGGGCCCTCGCCCGCGTGGCGCGGGATGAAGAAGAGATCGCCCACCGAAACGCATGTCGCGCCCGGATCCAGCGTGACCTCAAGGTAGGAGCCATCGGCCACAGTGAGTGTGCCACCCCGGATGTCGTCGCCGGAGAGCGGATAGAGTTGCGAAGTAAGGCAGAGCCGCGTGCCCTCGGGCAGGGCGTTCGTGCCGAGATCCAGATCGAGCCGCCCGTTGCCGGCGCCCGCGCGCCATTTGGGGATGAGGGTAAGTGTCACGCGCCTTGCTCCAGCCAACAAAGAAAACCTGCCGGATCGCTTGCGATCCGGAGCGCGCCCGGCCCCGCCCCCCAGGGCGGGCGCGCTTTTGCCCATCCGTTGCGCGCGCGGCTGCGTATCCTGAGGCACAGCCGCCCCGGTTGCGAAGACGCGCCCACCCTCGGGGCCGGGCGCGCTCCTGACCCTTTCGCCTAGATCCGCTGCCCCTCGGCATCAAAACGGTGCAGCGCGTCTTCCGTCCAGCCGATCTTCACAGCCTCTCCCAAAGCAAAACCGTGGGCGGGTGGCAGTTGCACCGTCACCCGCGCGCCCTTCACATCCACATAGGCGTAGGAGACCGGGCCGAGATCCTCGATCGCGGCGATGCTGCCTTCCAGCGCACCTTCCGCACCGATGCTCAGATGCTCCGGCCGCACGCCCAGCGTGGCGGCGCTTTCGCCCGCAAGCCCCAGATCGGCAACCGACAGCAGGTTCATCTTGGGCGAGCCGATGAAGCTCGCCACGAAGCTGTTGGCCGGATTGTGGTACAGCTCCATCGGGCTGCCGACCTGCTCGATCCGCCCGGCGCGCAGCACCACGATCTGATCGGCCAGAGTCATGGCTTCCACCTGATCGTGGGTCACGTAGATGAAGGTGGCCGACATCTGCCGGCGCAGCTCGGCGATCTGCAGGCGCATGTCCACCCGCAGTTCGGCGTCGAGGTTGGAAAGCGGCTCGTCAAAGAGGAAAGCCTTGGGGCTGCGCAAGATCGCACGGCCGATGGCCACCCGCTGGCGCTGCCCACCCGACAGATCCGCCGGTTTGCGGTCCAGATATTCGGTGAGCCGCAGCATCTGCGCCACCTCGTCCACCTTCTGGTGGATCTCGGCCTTGGGCCGCCCGGCCACCGAAAGCGCGAAGCCGATGTTGTCGCGTACGCTCATCTGCGGGTAAAGCGCGTAGGACTGGAACACCATGGCGAAATCGCGGTCCACCGGCGCTTCCTTGGCCACGTCGCGCCCCTCAAGGATGATCTCGCCGCTGTCGATCTCTTCCAGCCCGGCGATGGAGCGCAGCAAGGTGGACTTGCCGCAGCCCGAGGGGCCGACGAACACAACGAAGGCGTTTTCCGGGATCGACAGATTGATGTCGTGCAGCACCTGCACAGGGCCGTAGGATTTGCTGAGGTGTTTGATGTCGAGCGAAGACATGGGGCTACTCCTTGACACCGCCCTGCGTCAGCCCCTCGATGAATTGGCGGGAGGCGAGCAGGAAGGCGATAACGGTGGGGGCCAGCATGATGAGGATGCCGGCGAACATCAGGTGCCATTGCACGGAAAACTGGGCGCGGAATTCGGCGATGCCGAGGGTGAGCGGGTAAAGCTCGCGGCTCTGCAGGAAAATCAGCGGCAGGAAGTATTCGTTCCATGCCTGCACGAAACTCAGAAGCGCCACAGTGGCGAGCGCGGGCCGGATCAGGGGCAGCACAACGCGCCAGTAAATCTGGAACGGCAGCGCGCCGTCCATGCGGGCGGCGTCTTCCAACTCGCTGGGCACGGCTTTCAGGAAAGCCGTCAGGATGAAGACAGCCACGGGCATCATCGAGGCCGATTGCACGAGGATCAGCCCGGTGAGCGTATCAAGCAGGCCAAGCCCCTTCACGATGGTAAAGAGCGGTGCGAGCGCGAGGCGGATCGGGATGATGACGCCGATCATGAAGCAGGCAAACAGCAGCGCCGAGCCCTTGAACGGCATCCGCACCAGCACGAAAGCCGTGGTGGAGGCACAGAAGCAGACGATGATCACCACGCTCACCGAGATGATCGCGGAGTTCAGGAAGTAGCCGCCGAAATTCGCGCCCACCCAGGCCTCGGCATAGTTGGACCACGTCCATTCGGAAGGCAGCGAGAGCGGCGCGCGGTAGACTTCGCCGAGGTTGGGTTTGAGCGAGTTGATCACTGCCACGCCGAGCGGGATCAGCACCACGCAGGCCCAGGCGATCAGGATGAACTGAACGGCGAGCTGTTCCTTGCGCGACAGGCTGAAAATCTTGTGCATCGGTCAGTCCTTCCGCAGGTTCTTGAGCGCGAGGAAGAGCGCGGCGGGCAGGATCAGCAGCGCGGTGACAAGGCCGATGGCGGCGGCCATGCCGAAATTCACGTTCACGCTGGTGGCGGAACCGCCGAAGGAGGTGCGGAAGAGGAAGGTGCCCAGCACATCGGTGGAGCGCAGCGGCCCGGCCTCAGGCCCCATCAGCAGCAGCGTGTAATCGGCGTTGTTGAACACATCCACCATGACGATCACGGTGATCAGCACGAAGGCGGGCGCAAGCACGGGGAAAACAACCGCCTTCAGCATCCGCCAGCGCGAAGCGCCGTCGAGCATGGCGGCCTCGAGCAGGATCACCCGCACGCCGACGATAGCCGAGAGGATCAGCACGATGGCAAAGCTCATCCGGTGCCAGGCGTAGAACATCGCCAGCGTAGGCAGCGCGAGATCGGTATCGCCCAGAAAGCCGATGGGGGCGTCCCACCAACCCATGGTTTTCACGAAGAAGGTGTTGATCGCCCCGCGCGGCTGCACCATCAGGTCGAGCAGGAAGGCCACGGCAGCGCCTGCCAGCGGATAGGGCAGGAAGTAGATCGCGCGGTAGGCCCCGCGCCCCGTGGTGCCAAAGGACAGCAGCAGCGCCAGCGCCGAGCCGAGCAGAAGCATCGCGCCGATGATGAGCACGAACATCCAGACGTTCTGCACCAGCGCATTGACGAATTGATCGCGGTAATAGGGCTCCCGCGCGAGCTTGCGGAAGTTCTCAAACCCGACGAAATCCGCGTCCCCGATGCCCGGCCAGTTTACAAGGCTCAAGCCCAGAAGCGCCACGAGGGGCAGGAAGTTGAAGATCCCGAACAGCAGCAGGCCCGGCGTCAGAAGGGCGATCCTCTGCAGGTTGGCCTTCCGGTTGTAGCTCATCTTCGCCATGTGATCCCCATCACCCTTTAAAGATCGGGCGGGCCAATGAGGCCCGCCCGTTTCACATCACAGCTCAGCGCTTACTGGCAGTTTGCCGCGCCGACATAGCCCCAGGAGTTCAGGCCTGCCTGGATCTTGGCAGCCAGATCTTCCGGCGAGATGGAGCCGTTCAGCAGCTCTTGGTAGCCATCGGCCACCAGCTGGCCGTAGCTCGGCTCACCGGAGTTCAGCGCGTAGGCGAAGAAGGGCGTGGCGGAGGCGGAGTTGTTGGCCACGAGGCCCGCGATCTCGGCGAGGCGTGGATCTTCGATGGCGTAGTCGCCGCCGTAGACGGGCAGCTCACCCACCATGCCGGCAAAGAGCTCGGCGAACTCCTTGGTGGTGGTGAAGGCCAGAACCTTGTTCACCGCTTCGGCGTGCTCGGAGTTCGCGTTGGCGAGGTAGGAGCCGTCACCGAAGGCGTAGACCTTGCCGTTCTTGCCCGGCACCGGCATGAAGCCGATTTCGAGGGTCGGGTCGATCTCATACATCGGCGAGGAGGGGCCCGAGGACCATGCGCCGTCGATCATCATCGCGGCTTCGCCCAGCGCAACGGCCGTGCGCATCGCGCCATAGTCGTCGGCCAGCGGTGCGGCGTTCATCAGGCCAGCGTCCATCCAGCCCTTCACGGTGGCCAGCGTTTCCACGAAGGCCTCATCGGTGAAACAGACGGAGCCGTCGATCAGGCCTTGGGCGGTGGCGTCGTCCATCAGGCCGGCGGTCATCACTTCGCCCACCACCTGGTTCAGCCACCAGCCGGAGCGGCCGCCGAAGCTGAAGGGGGTGACGCCAGCGGCCTTGAGCGTGTCGGCTGCGGCTTTCAGCTCGTCCAGCGTTTTGGGCTCTTCGATCCCGTTGGCAGCAAAAACGCCCTTGTTGTAGAGGATGCTTTCCATCTGCACCGCGAAAGGCACGCCGTACTGGGTGCCATCAGCGCCCTGACCGGCCGAGAGTGTGGCCGCAGCCAGACCGGAGAGATCGATCGAGCCGTCCAGCGGCGCAACGATGCCCGCATCAACGAAGCTTTTCAGCCAGGCAGCACCGGCGCGACCTTGGAAGAGGTCCGGGCCACCGTCTTGCAGGTCGATGCGCAGCTTGTTGTCGTAGTTGTCGGCGGGGATGCGGACGAAGTTGATCGTCACACCGTCGATGAGGTTGTTTTGCGAGATGTGCTCCCAGAGCGGGATCTCCTGCTCACGCCAGGAGTAGAGGGTCAGGTCCTGGGCCGCGGCCTCTACGGCGAAGCTCGCCATAAGCCCTGCCAGAACGAGTTTGCCAGTATGTGCAGTCACGGATCGGGTCCTCCCTTGGATCTAATTGGCATTACAAAGGTATCTAATTTGTGCAATCACGCAAGCGGGAGGTTTCCGGCGCTGCCTGAATTGGCGCTTTACCACTGTTTTGAAAGAAAATAATTCAACGTCAACTTGGCCGCAAGAGACATCCCCGCGACCTATTGGTATTTCTTTTTGCCATATTGGTATTTATTCACAAGAAGCTGTCACGAGGTGAGGCGGCGGAATCAATCACCAATTTCAACGTCAGGTTGGGCCGCCAGATCCCGCGCAACGAAGCAGGCCTCAGCGTTGTCCAAACCGGGCACAGGGGCGAAGCCGAGCTTACCGTAGAAGCGCAGCGCACGGGCATTCTGCGCGGCGACGCCAAGGTGGATGCCCCCGGCCCCGGCCTGCGCAAGGGTCTGCATCAACTGCAGCATCAGGGGCGCGGCGACGCCTTTGCCTTGGGCGCGGGGCAGCAGGTCGATGTGCCCATGGGCAGGCCAGCGCGAAAGCGATGCCGGGGCCTGCGGTGGGCGGTGCACCCAGTTGCGCAGCCAATCGCTGCGCCCCCAGGCAGCAGGGTCTGCACCGGGGTCAACGCAACCCGCGCGCAAGGAAGGCCACCAGTGCTCCGCCTGCCAGGCCTCGAAGGCCCCGGTATCAGCCACCCCCACCGTATAGCCGCAGGGGCCCAGCGCATCCTCCAACACGAAGGCGAACTGAGGCGCGAAGGCCAGATAGGGGTCGAGAAAGATCGCGGGCAAAAGTTCCGGCGCTTCTTCGACAGCGCGCGCATCCTCTCCGGCGGCACCGGTGCGGATGCAGATGTCGGACAGCGCCTCTGCATCCCCCGCCTGAAACACACGTATCTGGCTCGCCATAGCGCCCCCTTTCGTCCAATCACCCCCGCTCCATCCGCCCAGCGCCGCGCGGTGTCAACCGGCAGGGGGAGGACCGCTTTGCCAACAGACGGGCATGGGATAGCCTCTCCGCAGGAAGCTGACGAGGGGCAGGATATGAGCGCACGCATCGAAGATACCGACGTCCTCGTGATCGGCGGGGGCACCGCAGGCTTCGGCGCTGCCGTTGCCGCCGGACGCAGTGGGCTGAGCGTCCTGCTTCTGGAGGCAAGTTCGAAGATTGGCGGCGTGATGGCCTTTTGCCCGGGGATGCCCTGGGGCGGTGCCTATCCGGTTGACGAGATCATCGGCGGGTTGATCGAGGAGGTAACGGAGCGGCTTGCCGCAATGCGCCCGCCCGCCGCCGTCAAACGGCCCTGCAACCTCGCCAATTTCGGCCCCGAAATCCTCTATGACCACGACATCGCAACCTTCACGATGTTCGAAATGTTGGAAGAATCCGGCGTCCGCCTGCGCCTCAACGCGACAGCCGGCACCCCGATCATGGACGCAGGCCATATTACCGAGGTGCTTTGCCATGATCGCAATGGCACATTCACCGTGCGCCCGCGCATCGTGATCGATTGCTCTGGAGACGGGGACATCTCGGCCAAGGCGGGGGTGCCGTTCAGCCTGGGCGACGCCTCAGGCAATATGATGGCGGTCACGATCTCCTTCCACATGATCGGGGTGGACTGGGACGCCGCTTTCGTCGATCCCGATCCCTATTTCACCCGCTATGCATCCGCCGGCGTGGCCGATGGCAGGCTGCATCCCGATCTGTCCCAGCTCTACCTCATGAAGGGCTTCCATGCCGGAAGCGTGTTCTGCAACTCCGTGCATGTGCGCGGGGTGGATGGCACTGATCCCGTCGCGGTGGCCGCCGCAACGCAGGAAGGCCGCCGCCGCTGTGTGGCGCTGGCGCGTTTCCTGCGCAGCGATGTGCCGGGCTTTGAAGGCGCGCATATGGCGATGCTCTCGCCCACGGTCGGCGTCCGTGAAACGCGCAAATTGCGGGGCGTCTACCAACTCACAGGCACCGATCTGGCGGCCGCCGTCAAATTCCCTGACGGGATCGTCAGCTGCGACAATCCCGTGGACGACGTGATGCGCGCCGAAGGAGACATGACGAATGAGGCGGCGCTGACGGCGGGCGGCTACTACACGATCCCCTTTCGCAGCCTGCTGCCGGAGCATATCGACAACCTGATGTTTGCGGGCCGCATCCTGTCGGCGGATCCGGTGGCCTTCGCCTCGGTGCGGGGGATGCCCCAGTGCATGGCGATGGGTCAGGCCACAGGAACTGCAGCCGCGCTCGCCCTGCACCACGGATGCGCGGTGCAGGACGTCGACATCGACGCGCTGATCGCAGCGCTTCGGGCGCAGGGCGTGAACCGGATCGGCGGCGCAACGCCCTGACACCAGAAACGCGTCAGATGATCTCGTCCTCGTCGAACATCGGATCATCCTCGAGCTGGGCTTCCAGATCCTCGACCGCGCCTTCCGCGCGTTCCATGGATTTCACCCGGCCCACGTGGAACACCGCATCGCCCTCGTTGACGATGGGCATCACCGCGCGGCCCACGATGATCCCGTCGAATGTGGCGCGGATGTCGGTTTCCTCCTCGCCGAACGGGTCAGACACCGTGGCCAGCAGATCGCCTTCGCGCACCAGCGCGCCGTCGCCCTTGTAGATGCGCAGCAGCCCACCCATGGGCGCGCGCAGCCATTTGCTGGAGGGGCAGAACTGCGGCGGCGCTTTGGGTTTGGACACCCCGCGCGCCGCGATCATCCCCATCTGGCGCATCACCCGCATCACGCCGGCCACGCCCGCGCGCACGGAAAACTCGTCAAACCGCAGGCCTTCGCCCGCTTCATAGAGCAGCACCGGCGTGCCGACGCCCTTGGCCGCCTGCCGCAAGGAGCCGTCGCGCAGGGGCGAGCGGATGGTGATCGGCGCGCCAAAAACCTTCGCCAGCTCCTCCATCTGCGCGTCATCCGGCGAAATCCGCACCTGCGGGTAGTTCGTCCGGTGCACGGCGGCGGAGTGCAGATCGATCCCCATATCGGCGGGGGCCACGACCGAAGTCAGGAAGCGGTGCGCGAGCCGCGCGGCCAGCGAGCCGCCCTCGCTGCCGGGGAAGCAGCGGTTGAGATCGCGGCGGTCCGGCAGGTAGCGGGAATGGTTGATCAACCCGTAGGCGTTCACGATCGGCACCGCCAGCAGCGTGCCCTTCAGCGTTTTCAGGGCGGGCGAGGCCAGCACGCGGCGGATGATCTCCACCCCGATGACCTCGTCGCCATGAATGCCGCCCGAGACAAACAGCACCGGCCCCGCCACCTTGCCGTGCACCACATGCACCGACATGGAAACGGGCGTGTGATCCGACAGCACGCTGACGGGCAGGTCCACCGTGCGCCGGCTGCCCGGCGCAACGTTGGTGGTGCCAATCGCGAAGCCTTCGCGCTTGGCCATCAGCCCTTGCCCTTGGTGCGGGTCGCGCCGGGCTTGGCGTTCTTCTCGAGGTACTCGATCATCTTGCCCGCGATATCGAGGCCGGTGGCTTTCTCCACACCTTCGAGGCCGGGCGAGGAGTTCACCTCCATGATCACCGGGCCATGGTTGGCGCGCAGCATGTCCACACCGCAGGCGTTCAGGCCCATCGTCTTGGCGGCGCGCACGGCGGTGGCGCGTTCCTCGGCGGTGAGTTTCACAAGGTTGGCGGAGCCGCCACGGTGCAGGTTGGAGCGGAACTCGCCCTCGGCCCCGGTGCGTTTCATGGCCGCGATCACCTTGCCGCCCACCACGATGGCGCGGATGTCGGTGCCGCCGGCTTCTTTGATGAATTCCTGCAGCAGGATGTTCACGCCCGCACCGCGGAAGGCTTCCACCACGGATTTCGCCGAGCGGTCGGTGTCGGCGAGAACCACACCGATGCCCTGCGTGCCTTCCAGAAGCTTGATCACGATGGGCGCGCCACCGGCGAGCTTCAGCACTTCCTCGGTTTGCTTCGGATCATGGGCGAAGGTCGTCACCGGAAGGCCGATGCCGTCGCGCGCCAGCAGCTGCATGGAGCGCAGCTTGTCGCGCGAGCGGCCGATGGCGACGCTTTCGTTGAGCGGGTAGACGCCCATCATCTCGAACTGGCGCAGCACGGCCGTGCCGTAGAAGGTGACGGAGGCTCCGATCCGCGGGATCACGGCGTCATAGCCGGTCAGCTTTTCGCCGTTGTAGTAGATCTCGGGCCGGCGGGCGGCGATGTTCATATAGCAGCGCAGCGTGTCGATGATGTCGAGCTGGTGGCCACGCTCTTCTGCCGCCTCCTTCAGCCGCTGGTGCGAATAGAGTTTGGCGTTGCGAGCAAGCATTGCGATCTTCATCAGGTATCCTTTCTGCTTTGCTTGTGAGGGTTGTCAGAGATCAGGTAGGCCCGCTTGGTGTGAACGGCGACGGCGTGATTCTTCAGCGCCGAACGACCTATGATCATCGGAAACGTCATGTTGCTGCGATCGGCAAGCGAAAGATCGATCGTCCACAGCCGATTGCCGAATTTGGCCTTGCTGCGGATCACGATGCGCTCTTCCGGGATGCCGCTCGTGTTCTTGATCCAGCGCATACTGGCCACGCGCGCCTCGATGGTGCGCATGTGATCCGCATCGAGCGCGCCCGCAAGCGTACGGAAGCGCACCCACTCCTTGCCATCGCGCTGGAAATGCTCGATCCGGGTGGCATGGAGCGCGGTTGTGCGCGCGCCGGTGTCGATCTTGGATTTCACCCCATTGAGATCAAGTTCGGGCAGATCGATGGATTCCATCCAGCCGATCACGGTCAGATCGGTGCCCGCCGAAGGGACAGTCGTGGCCATGTCAAACATCCTTACAGCAACCAGGGCATCATGAGCGTGGCGAAGCTTAGAACGAAGAAGAAACCCGCCATATCGGTGATCGTGGTGAGCAGCGGGCCGGAGGCCGCGGCCGGATCCTGCCCGAGGCGTTTGAGCAGCAGCGGCACCACGCCACCGATGGACACGGCGAGCATGGTGTTCAGCGCCAAGGCCGCGCCGATCACAAGGCCAAGCGCGGGGTTGCCCTTCCAGATCCAGGCCACGATGCCGATCAGGATCCCAAGCGCGATGCCGTTGATCAAACCGACGGAGATTTCCTTGATCCAGACGCGGAAGGCGTCCACCGGGCGCACGAGGCCAAGGCTCAGCTCGCGCATCGTCACGCCCACGGCCTGGTTGCCCGAGCAGCCGCTCATGTCCGACACCATCGGCAGGAAGACGGCCAGCGCGATCACCGCGGCGAGCGTTTCCTCATAGGCCGAGATTACGCTAGCGGCGATCACGTTCAGCACGATATTGGCCGAAAGCCACGCCAGACGGCGGCGCGAGCGCAGCCAGAGCGGCATGGAGCGCAGCTCGTCGCCCACCACACCCTGCCGCTTCAGGCTTTCGCTCTCGCTGCGTTCCAGCACGGCATCGGCCACGGCGGAGCGCGACACGACGCCCACCAGAAGGCCCAGATCGTCCACCACGGGCACACCAAGGAAAGGGTGCTCGTCGAAGATGTCTTCCAGATCGGTCAGCAGCGTGTGCACCGTCACCGTGATCGGCTTGACCATGATCTCCGAGAGCGCCGTGCTACGCTTGGCGGTGAGCAGGCCGCGCAGCGACACCACGCCCACCGGGCGCCCCTCGGCGTCGGTGATATAGGGGTGCTGGCCCCGGTAGCGCTCGAAATCATCATCCTCGGAGGCCAGATCGCGCAGCACCTTGCCCACGGTCTGGTTGACGGTGAAGCGGAACACTTCCGACATCATCAGGCCACCGGCGGTGCCGTCGTCATAGGCGGCGAGGCGGCGCACGTCGGCGGCGTCCTCTTCGTCCATCTCCTTCAGGATGGCCTCGGCCTCTTCCTCATCCATCTCGCCGATCACGTCGGCCTGAATGTCGGAGTCGAGTTCCTCAAGGATCTCGGCGGCGCGCTCGGGCTCCATCCGCTCCACGAGGTCCACGGCCATCTCGTTGGGCGCTTCCTCGATCAGCTCGGCCGCAAGCTCTGCCGGCAGGAGGTTGAGCACCTTGTCTCGGTCTTCGCGAGGCAGGGACAGCAGTTCGCGCAGGGCCTCGCTGTAGGGCAGCGGGTCCAGCAGCTCGGCCAGCATGGCCGCGTCGTTCTCGTCCACCGCCTTGCGGATCAGCGGCGCGATGTCCTTTTGCGGGGGATCTTGAAGCTCAAGCTCGTCCATACCCTGCCCTTTCCTGTTTACGGCAGCCCTACAAGTGTGATAGTTTTTTGTCTATAGCTAATTTTTAACACGACATGGCAAAATGAACCACGAAGACACAGCCGAAAAGCTCGCCGCCCTCTACTCAACGGAATTCGGCGGCAAGCCCTCGGGGCGGTTTCGCATCCCGGAAAAACTGCTGCGGGAGATGATGGGGCGGCGGCGGCTTTATGAGAGCGACATCACCGCACTGTCCCGCGCCCTGCTGGAGCGCGGCCATGTGCTGATCGACATGGACAGCTTCTACGTGGTGATGAGCGCGAATTCCTTCGTGAACTATCGCCGCGTCGGCAAGGATCTGGTCTGAGAACGAAAAAAGCGCCGTAAAAAACGGCGCTTTTTCAATGTGGTACTCCAAGAACAGCGGCGTACTTCAAAGCCCTCGCAGATCCTCGGGCAGCAGGGCCTCGGGGATATTCTGGTAGCTGACAGGCCGCAGGAAGCGGCGGATCGCCAGCGTGCCCACGGAGGTTGCACCAAAGTTGGTGGAGGCCGGGTAAGGCCCGCCGTGCACCATCGCATCGGCCACTTCCACACCCGTGGGAAAGCCGTTGGCCAGCACCCGGCCCGCTTTACGCTCCAAGACCGGCATCAGGGCGGCGGCTTGCGCTGTGTCAGACTCCTCCATCTGCAGGGTGCAGGTGAGTTGCCCGTGCAGCGCATGGGCCACAGCCTGCATCTCTTCCCGGTCCGAGACCTCCACGACCATGCCCATCGGCCCGAAGACCTCCTCGCCCAGCGCTGCGTTGGCCAGCCACGCTGCGCCGGTGGTGGCGTAGAGATAGGGCGTGGCGTTGCGCATGTCGCAGGTGGTTGTGAGCACCTCACGCACGCCGGCGCTGGCCGCGATCTTGCTCGCGCCGGAGCGGTAGGCCGTGGCGATGCCATCGGTCAGCATCACCTGCGGGCCAACCTCAGCCAGCGCGGCGCGGGCGGTTTCAAGGAAGCTCTCAGCTTCCGCGCCTTTTTCCACAACGACAATGCCGGGATTGGTGCAGAACTGGCCCACGCCCATGGTCAGCGATCCGGCCCAGCCCTTGGCGATCTCCGCGCCGCGCGCGGCCAGAGCGCCGGGCAGCAGGAACACCGGGTTCACGCTGCCAAGCTCGCCAAAGAAGGGGATCGGCTCAGGCCGGGCGGCGCAAAGATCAAAAAGAGCGCGGCCTGCGCCGAGCGAGCCGGTGAAGCCCACGGCGCGGATCAGCGGGTGCTGTACGAGCGCGGCGCCCAGTTCGTTGGTGTTGCCCTGCACAAGGCTGAACACGCCCGGATGCACACTGCAGGAGGCGATGGCGGCGGCGATGGCCTCTGCTACGATCTCGCCGGTGCCGGGATGGGCCGGGTGGCCCTTCACCACAACGGGGCAGCCCGCCGCCAGCGCAGCCGCCGTGTCGCCCCCGGCGGTGGAGAAGGCGAGCGGGAAGTTCGATGCGCCGAACACGACGACGGGGCCGATGGGGCGCTGCACCATCTTCAGATCGGGCCGGGGCAGCGGCGCACGGTCGGGCAGCGCTGCGTCGTGGCGCACGTCGAGATATTTCCCTTCGCGCACATGGGCCGCGAAAAGGCGCAGCTGGCCCGTGGTGCGTCCGCGCTCGCCCTCAAGGCGGGCGGCAGGCAGGCCGGTTTCGCGGGTGCCGATGTCGGTGATCTGCGCACCGCGCGCTTCGATCTCGTCGGCGATGGCGTCGAGGAAGGCCGCGCGGCTTTCCCGGCTGCTATAGCCGTAGCTCACGAAAGCGGCTTCCGCCGCCTCGCAGGCCCGCGCGGCCTCCGCTGCGCCGCCATTGGCGATGTCAGAGGCCGGCCCTTCGAGCGGTTGGGAGAGGAAAGTGCCCGAAGAAGCGACCCAGTCGCCGGCGATCAGGTGTTTGCCGGTAGGCGAATACATGGAAAACCTCGTGTTACTTGCCCCAGCGCAGGGCGATCAGATCCAGTTCGCGCGAGAGCGACAGGAGCCGTTCCCTTGTGCGCGGTGTCATCGGCTTCAGCGGATGACGCACGTGATCGGATCCGATCACCCCGCCCTCCATCATCACCGTTTTTGCCGCGCGCAGACCGCATTGGCGGTTTTCGTGGTTGATCAGCGGCAGGCACAGCTTCCACTGCGCCAGTGCCGCATCCGTGTTGCCCGCGCGGAACTCGGTGACAATCGGGCGGATCTTCTCCGGCTGCAAGGCGGAAGTCATCGTGCCGGTGCACCCTGCGTCAAGATCGGCCAGCAGGGTGGCTGCTTCCTCACCGTCAAACGGCCCGACGATGTCCTTTCCGCCCGCCTCGATCAGAAGGGCGAGCTTGTCGGCGGCGAAGGGCATTTCCATCTTGAAGTAAGAGACATTCTCGATCTCCTTCGCCATACGTACCAGCAGCGGCACGGAAAGCGTGCAGCCTGAAAGCGGCGCATCCTGCACCATGATCGGGATGGAGACCGCATCCGACGCCGCAGCGAAATGCTCGAAGATTCCCGCTTCCGAGGGCACCAGCCCGACGCCGTGATAGGGCGGCATCATCATCAGCATCGACGCGCCCAGCGCCTCGGCCTGCCGCGCGCGGGCGGTGACGATCCCCGTAGCAAAATGGCTGATCGTCACGATCACCGGCACCCGGCCCGCCACATGCTCAAGGCTCACGCGGGTGAGTGTGGCGCGCTCCTCATCCGTCAGAACGAACTGTTCGGAGTAATTGGCGAGGATGCAGATCGCGTCCACCCCCTGATCGATCATGCAATCAAGCACCCGGCACATGCCTTCGGGATCGATCGATCCATCGGCATGGAAAGGCGTGGGGGCAACGGGAAGGATACCGGTGAGCGGCGTTTTCATATCAGCTCTCTTCAGGTTTGGGCAGCCGCGGCTACCAGTGGAACGGCGCGACGCTCACACGGCGGCCAAGGGTGAAGGCATCGGCCACGTGGCGCATGGGAGCGAGATCCATGTCGATCCCCCCGGCCTGCACCAGTTCGGCCATCTGCGCATAGAGGCGCGGGTATTCACCCGTCAGCCCCGCAGGCGCGCTTTCAGGCGCAGCGCCGTTGATCGTCAGCTTCGCGCCGCCGTTTTCCAGCAGCATGTGGCCGGCTTCGGTTTCGGCCTCGATCGTCCATTCGGGCGTGCCTTGGGCGAGCCAGTCGAAATGGGCGGATACCTTGGCGCCTTGCGGGTGGAAGAAGTCCATTTCGGCGGCAATCGGCGTTTGCTTGTTCTCCGGGCAGCCCAGCTCTGCGCCAGTGAGGTGGATCGGATCGGGCAGGATCTCGGTGACGATGGAGAGCGCGTTGATGCCGGGATCGAACACGCCCATGCCGCCGGGCTCGAAGATCCAGTCCTGCCCCGGATGCCAATACCGCACGTCCTCGCGCCAGCGCACCTCCAGCCGTTTCAGCGGCGCTGCGGCGAGGAAGGCCTTGGCAGCGGCCACCTGCTCGGCCTGACGGGAATGCCACGTGGCATAGAGCGAAACGCGGTGCTTTGTGGCCAGCGCCTCCAGCGCGTGGCACTCCGACAGCGTCGCGCCGGGGGGCTTCTCCAGCATCACGTGACGGCCCGCGCGGATCGCTTCGGCGACATAGGCGTAGCGCGGCACCGGCGGCAGGCAGAGCGAGATCACACGGATCTCGGGGCGCTCAGCGAGCAGGGCGGTGAAATCCGTGTAGGCGGGCACGCCAGGCACGCTTCCATTGCGCGAGACGGTGGCGGCGAGTTCCCAATCCGGGCTGGCGTTGATTGCGGGGACATGCTGGTCCACCGCGATCTTTCCGATTCCGACGAGGGCGATTTCCATCAATGCGAATCCTTTCCTACGGCCGAACCCCGGCAGCCCTTGAGGAAATCCAGATCCGCGCCTGTGTCGGCGCCTTCCACATGAGCCTGGTGCAGCCATTCATACCCTGAAGGCGGCACCGGATGGGTGGGTGCCCAGGCCTCCAGACGGGCGGCCAGCTCGGCCTCCGCGATATCGAGGTGCAGGCGGCGGGCGGCAACGTCAAGCTCGATCATGTCGCCATCGCGCACCACGGCGAGCGGGCCACCGGCGGCGGCCTCGGGCGAGGTGTGCAGGATCACGGTGCCGTAGGCGGTGCCGGACATGCGCGCGTCCGAAATCCGCACCATATCGGTGATGCCCTTGCGCAGCACCTTGGGCGGCAGGCCCATGTTGCCCACCTCGGCCATGCCCGGATAGCCCTTCGGCCCGCAGTTCTTGAGCACCATCACGCAGGTCTCGTCGATGTCGAGACCCTCATCGTTGATGCGCACCTTGTAGTCGTCGATGTCCTCGAAAACCACGGCCCGGCCCCGGTGTGTCAGCAGGTGTTCCGAGGCGGCAGACGGTTTGATCACCGCGCCTTTGGGCGCGAGGTTGCCCTTCAGAACGGCAATGCCGCCCTGCGCAGTGAGCGCCTTCTCCACCGGGCGGATCACGTCCGGGTTCCAGTTCACCGCGTCCTTCACATCGTCCCAGATCGGGGTGCCGGCGACGGTGAGGGCCTCCTTGTGCAGAAGGCCCGCCTCGCCGAGGTGCTTGAGCACCACGGGCAGGCCGCCGGCATAGAAGAACTCCTCCATCAGGTATTCGCCGGAGGGCATCAGGTTGACGATGGTGGCCACGTCGCGGCCGCAGGCGTCCCAATCCTCCAGCGTGAAATCCACCCCCACGCGGCCCGCGATGGCCAGCAGGTGGATCACCGCATTGGTGGAGCCGCCGATGGCCCCATTGGTGCGCACGGCGTTCTCGAAGGCCTGCTTCGTCAGGATGTCGGAGGGCTTCAGATCGTCCTTCACCATCTGCACGATGCGGCGGCCCGACATCTGCGCCATCACCCGGCGGCGGCTGTCCACGGCAGGGATCGCGGCATTGCCCGAAAGCGCCATCCCCAGCGCTTCGGCCATGCTGGCCATGGTACTGGCCGTCCCCATCGTGTTGCAGGTGCCACTGGAGCGGCTCATGGATTGCTCTGCTTCAAGGAATTCGTCCTGCGTCATCTCCCCGGCCTTCACGGCTTCGGAGAATTTCCACAAATGCGTGCCCGAGCCCACGCGCTCGCCCCGGAAATAGCCGTTGAGCATCGGCCCGCCGGTGACGACGATGGAGGGGATATCGGTGGACGCCGCCGCCATCAGCAGCGAAGGCGTGGTCTTGTCGCAGCCCACCAGCAGCACCGCGCCGTCGATCGGCTGGCCGCGCATCTGCTCTTCGATCGAGAGCGCGGCGAGGTTGCGATACATCATCGCCGTGGGGCGGAAGGTGTTTTCGGAGGCCGAGAAGGCAGGCACCTCCACCGGGAAGCCGCCGGCCTCCCAGATCCCGGCCTTCACCTTTTCGGCAAGCTCGCGCAGGTGGCCGTTGCAGGGGGTGAGATCGGACCATGTGTTCATGATCCCGATCACCGGCCGCCCGTCGAAAAGATCATGCGGGTGGCCCTGATTTTTCAGCCAGCCGCGATGATAGATCGTATCGCGCGAGTTGCCGCCGTACCATTCCTGGCTGCGCAGCTTGCGCGGCCATTTTGCGGGTTTGAAACTCATTACCTAGCCCTGCTTGCTCTTGTTGTAGACGTCGAAGATCACGGCGGCGAGGAGGACGAGGCCCTTGATCATTTGCTGGTAGTCGATGCCGATGCCCATGATCGACATGCCGTTGTTGAGAACCCCCATCAGGAAGGCGCCCACGACGGCCCCGACGATCTTACCCACGCCACCCGACATCGAGGCCCCGCCGATAAAGACGGCGGCGATCACGTCCAGCTCCAGCGCGAAACCGGCTTTCGGCGTGGCGGTGTTGAGCCGCGCGGCAAAGACAAGCCCGGCGGCGGCGGCGAGGATGCCCATGTTGACGAAGGCGAGGAAGGTGAGGCGCTCGGTTTTGATGCCCGAAAGCTTCGCGGCCTTCTCGTTGCCGCCCAGCGCGTAGATGCGGCGGCCCAGCGTCGTTTTCTCGGTGAGGAAGGCGTAAATGATCGTCAGCACGCCCATGGTGATCAGCACGTTGGGCAGGCCCCGGAAGGTGGAGAGCTTGTACATGATGAACACCAGCGCAAGGCTCACGATGGTGGTGCGGGCGACGAAGAAGGCGCGGGGCTCGTCCACGATGCCATAGGCCTTGTTGCGCGCGCGTTTGCGCAGGCCCATGTAGACGATCACCGCTGCCGCGATCACCCCGGTGCAAAGCGCCAGCACGTTTACCTGCCGTGCGTCAAAGATCGGTGCGAGGCTCTGGCCAAGGCCAGCGGGGAAAATGTCCGGCACGAAGCCATTGGCCAGCACCTGGAACTCCTTGGGGAAGGGGCCAACAGACTGGCCTTCCAGCAGCCAGAGCGACAGCCCCCGGAACACGAGCATGCCTGCGAGCGTCACGATGAAGGAGGGGATCTTCCAATAGGCGACCCAGTAGCCCTGCGCCGCACCGATCACGCCGCCCACCACGAGGCAGATGGCGATGGTGGCGAAGACCGGCATGTCGTGGTTCACGATCATCACCGCGGCCAGCGCGCCGATGAAGCCCATCACCGAGCCGACCGAAAGATCGATATGCCCGGCTACAATGACGATGAGCATGCCCAGCGCCATGATGATGATATAGCTGTTTTGCAACAGCAGGTTGGTGATGTTGACCGGGCGCAGCAGCGTGCCGCCCGTCACAATCTGAAAGAACGCCATGATCACGATCAGGGCAATCAGCAGCCCATATTCGCGCAGGTGGCTCTTGAGGTATTCGCCAACACCCTTGGGCGCGGCGGCGGTGTCCGTGGTCTCTGCCATAGCCATCCCCGGGGTCTCCTTATTCGGTCACGATGAGCGACATGATGCGCTCCTGGCTGGCCTCTGCGGCGGTCAACTCGCCCACCAGAGCCCCTTCGTTCATCACGTAAATGCGGTCGCACATGCCCAAGAGCTCGGGCATCTCGGAGGAGATCATCAGCACGCCTTTACCTTGGGCGGAAAGCTCGTTGATGATCCCGTAGATCTCGAACTTCGCGCCCACGTCGATGCCGCGTGTCGGCTCATCGAGGATCAGCACCTCCGGCCCGGCAAAGAGCCACTTGGACAGCACCACCTTCTGCTGGTTGCCGCCGGAGAGGTTCATCACCTTCTGGAACACGCTGGGTGTGCGGATGTTCATCGCGGCGCGGTATTTCTCGGCCACGGCGGTTTCTTCGTTCTCGTTGAGGATCCCGCCCGCCGAGACGCCCGCCAGATTGGCCAGCGTCACGTTGCGCTCGATGGATTCCTCAAGGATCAGTCCGAGGCTCTTGCGATCCTCGGTGACGTAAGCCAGCCCCGCGGCGATGGCCTTGGGCACACTGGAGAGATCCGCCGCTTGCCCGCGGATCTTCGCCTCGCCTGAAATATTGCGCCCGTAGGAGCGGCCGAAGAGGCTCATCGCCAGCTCGGTGCGCCCCGCGCCCATCAGCCCGGCAATCCCCACGACCTCGCCCGCGCGCACGTTGAAGGCGGCCTCGCGGATCACTTGCCGCTCGGTATGCTCCGGGTGCCAGACGTTCCACCCCGTGACCTCCAGCAGCATCTCACCCGCGCGCCTCTCGCGCTCCGGGTAGCGATGCGCCATGTCCCGGCCCACCATGTCGCGCACGATGGCGTCTTCGGTGATCGGCTGGCTGCGCGCATCCATCGTGGAAACGGTGGTGCCGTCGCGGATCACGGTGACGGTATCGGCCACCCGGCGCACCTCGTTCAGCTTGTGGCTGATGATGATGCTCGTCACGCCCTGCGCCTTCAGCTCCAGCAGAAGATCCAGCAGCGCCTGGCTGTCGGATTCCGACAGCGCCGCCGTGGGCTCGTCGAGGATCAGCAGCCGCACTTCCTTGGACAGCGCCTTGGCGATCTCCACAAGCTGCTGCTTGCCGACGCCGAGCTTGTCCACCAGCGTCGTCGGCGCCTCGCTCAGGCCGACCTTCTTCAGCAGCCCTTCGGTGCGCCGAAAGGTGCCCTGCCAGTCGATCACTCCGCCACGGGCCTGTTCGTTGCCGAGGAAGATGTTCTCCGCGATGGACAGAAGCGGCACCAGCGCCAGCTCCTGGTGAATGATGATGATGCCCTGTTTCTCGCTGTCCGCGATGTCGCGGAAGGCGGCCACAGCGCCATCATAGTGAATTTCGCCCTCGTAGCTGCCATGCGGGTAGACCCCGCTCAGCACCTTCATCAGCGTGGATTTGCCCGCCCCGTTCTCGCCGACCAGCGCGTGGATTTCCCCTTCGCGGACGGTGAGATTGACCTCATCAAGGGCTTTCACCCCCGGAAAGGTCTTGGTGATCGAGCGCATTTCAAGAAGCGCGGCCATGCCCCTGCTTGCTCCGTCTTGTCGGCCCGCCCGGGTGAGGCCGGGCGAGCCTTGTGGTTGCCTTGCGCCTACTTGATCTGATCCATGGTGTAGTACCCGGAGCCGATCAGCAGCTCTTCCCAGTTCTCAACCGTCACGGGAAGCGGTTCGAGAAGGTAGGAGGGCACCACTTTCACGCCGTTGTCGTAGGTGGAGGTGTCGTTGATCTCCGGCTCACCGCCCTTGAGCAGCGCGTCGACCATGCCCACGGTCACACCAGCCAGCGAGCGGGTGTCCTTGAAGATGGTGGAATATTGCTCACCGGCGAGAATGGATTTCACCGAAGGCACCTCGGCGTCCTGCCCGGTGACGATCGGCATCGCCAGATCGCCGGAGCCGTAGCCCACGCCCTTGAGCGAGGAGAGGATGCCGATGGAGAGCCCGTCGTAGGGCGACAGAACCCCATGCACCACGGCGTCGGTGTAATGGGCAGAGAGCAGGTTATCCATGCGGGCCTGCGCCACCGCGCCGTCCCAACGCAGGGTGCCGACGGTGTCCATGCCCATCTGGCCGGAGACGATATTGACGGAGCCGTCATCGATCAGCGGCTGCAGCACGCTCATGGCGCCGTCGTAGAAGAAATAGGCGTTGTTGTCGTCCGGCGAGCCGCCGAACAGCTCGACGTTCCACGGTTTCGCATCGGCGAAACGCTCGTTCAGACCATCGACCAGCGTGGTGGCCTGCTGCACGCCCACCTTGAAGTTGTCGAAGGTGGCGTAATAGTCGACGTTGCCGCTGTCGCGGATCAGGCGGTCATAGGCGATGACGCGGATACCGGAGGCGGCGGCGTTTTCCAGCGCATTGGAAAGCGTGGTGCCGTCAATCGCCGCGATCACTAGAACATCCACACCCTTGGTGATCATGTTCTCGATCTGGGCGAGCTGGTTGGGGATGTCGTCTTCGGCGTATTGCAGATCGGTCTCGTAGCCGGCGGCGGTGAATTGCTCCACCATCGAGTTGCCGTCCGAGATCCAGCGGGCCGAGGATTTGGTGGGCATGGCGATGCCGACGGTGCCGTCGGCGTAAGCGGCGGTTGCGAACAGCAGCGCGGTGCCGGCCGAGGCCAGAATCGATTTGAGTTTCATGTGTCTCCTCCACGTGGATGCGCCTGTGTTTTGTTGATTTGGCGGCGCGGTCTCCCTTTTGGGCCGCTTGGGCCCGAGAAAAGGGTTAACAACCGCTTTGCATAACAAGCAATTCGCATTACTGGTAATCTGCATAACCGTTTTGGAATGCACTACCGATGGACCTCGCCCGCCGCCTGAAACCCAACCAGTTGCGATTGCTCCTGAAAATCGCGGAGACCGGCCAGTTGCAGGCCGCGGCGCATCTGACGGCGATTTCGCAGCCCGCCGCCTCGCGCACGCTGGCCGAAGTGGAAACCGCCCTTGGCGGCGCGCTGTTTGAGCGCCACCCCAAGGGGATGGAGCCCACCCCGCTTGGCGCGATTTTCCTGCGCCATGCCAAGGTGATCCTTGAAGAACTGGATCTGCTGCAGGCCGAGGCACAGCGCTTTGCCACCGGCGACATGGGCCGCGTGCGGATCGGCACCGTCACCGGCCCGGCCGTGGGCTCGCTCATGCCCGCCGTGCGCGAGATCAAAGCCGACGCCCCCGACATCGAGTTCACCATCGAGGTGGCCCCCTCCACCGAGCTGATGCGAGGCCTCGTGGAAGGGCGCTATGATTTCGTCATCAGCCGCCTAGCGCCCGGCTACGACGCGCGGGAGTTCCGCCTGCACCCGGCACGCGGGGAGGTCGTTTCGCTGCTGGTGCGCCCGGAGCATCCGCTGGCCGGCCAGCGCGCTCTGCAGCTGCAGGCTCTCCTTGCCCATGAATGGGTGGTGCAGGACATCGGCTCGCCGATCCGGCAGGCGGTGGAGGAAGCCTTCCACGCGCAGGGGCTTTCGGTGCCGCGCAAGGTCACCAACTCCTCCTCGCTGCTGATTGCGCTGGCCTTCCTGCAGGGCACCGACACCATCGCGCCGCTGACCCATGAGGTGGCCAACATGCTGTTGCAGGATCCGCTCAGCACGCAGGTGGAGGTGCTGGATCTGGCGACGCCGATCACGGTGTCGCCCTGTTTCATCATCCAGAACCGGGGCCGCCAGCTCAGCAGCGCGGCGGAGCGGGTGCTGGCGCGGGTCTTCGCGCATCTGTAGCGGCACACCCGCCTGCCCTGCCGCCACGGCAATTGCCCATTGCACGGGGCAATGTTTTTTTTGCATTGTGCGCCCAGCCAAGCCCCGGCCAGACGCGGCCAGTCGCGGGGCATGCCAGCAGATGGGCCAGCCGATGGGGGAGCGGGGTTTGACACGGGAGATCACAGCCGTCGAGGTGCGCCGCTTCGATGTACCGCTGGCGGAGGTGCTGACCGACGCCAAACACGGCGACCACACCCATTTCGAATTGATAACCGCCACCGTGCGGCTGGCCGATGGCAGCGAAGGCACCGGCTACACCTATACCGGCGGCAAGGGCGGCCATGCGATCGAGGCGATGATCCGCCACGATCTGGCCCCCTTCCTCATCGGGCGCGATGGGCGCGAAGTCGAGGCGCTTTACGAAGCGATGCAATGGCACGTGCATTACGTCGCGCGCGGCGGCATCGCGAGCTTCGCCATTTCCGCCGTGGATATTGCCCTTTGGGATCTACGCGGCAAGCGCGAGGGCCGTGCGCTCTGGCAGATGGCCGGGGGCGCTGCGGATCGCTGCCGCGCCTATGCGGGCGGGATCGATCTGAACTTCCCCCTGCCCAAGCTTCTGGACAGCATTCGCGGCTATCTGGCGAAGGGCCACAACGGGGTGAAGATCAAGATCGGCCAGCCGACGCTGGACGAAGACGTGGCCCGCATCAAGGCCGTCCGCGCGTTGATCGGCCCCGATGTGACCTTCATGGTGGACGCCAACTACTCCATGACCGAAGCGCAGGCCATCGCGGCGGCTGAAGCCTTCAAACCCTACGGCATCACATGGTTCGAAGAGCCGATCATCCCGGATGATTACAAGGGCTATGGCCGCATCGCTCAAGCCACAGGCATGCCGCTCGCCATGGGTGAGAACCTGCACACGATCCACGAGTTCGAATATGCGGTGGCCGATGCAAAGCTCAGCTACCTGCAGCCCGATGCCTCCAACTGCGGCGGCATCACCGGCTGGCTGCAAGTCGCGGCCTTGAGCGCGGCCCATGACATTCCGATCTGCTCGCACGGGATGCAGGAATTGCACGTGAGCCTCGTTTCGGGCCGTGAAAACGCGGGCTGGATCGAAGTCCATTCCTTCCCGATCGACCAATACACAACCCGTCCTCTGGTGATCGAAGATCACCTCGCGGTCGCCCCCAACACCCCCGGCACCGGCGTCTCCTTCGACTGGGAGAAACTGCGCCGCGCCCATCAGGAGATGCATGCATGAGCACCCAAACCGTCACCGCCGCCGTCTATCGCGGCGACAAGACCTTTTCCGTGGAAGAGCGCACCGCGCCTGAGCCAGGGCCCGGCGAGGTGCGACTCGCCATCGCCTATTGCGGCATCTGCGGCACCGACATGCATGTCTACCACGGCAACATGGACGCCCGCGTCGGCTTTGACCGGGTGCTGGGCCATGAGATGTCGGCCGTGGTGGAAAGCCTCGGCGAAGGCGTGGAGGGCTTTACGCCCGGTCAGCGCGTCGTGGTACGCCCGCTGCAGCCCTGCGGTGAGTGCCCGGCCTGCACGGCGGGCCACAGCCACATCTGCCACAAGCTGAAGTTCCTCGGCCTTGATACCGACGGCGCGCTGCAGGGCCTCTGGAGCGTACCCGCCCACACGCTGCACCACCTGCCGGACGGACTGGCGCTGGCCCATGCCGCGCTGATCGAGCCGCTGGCTGTGGCCTGCCACGACGTGCGGCTCTCGGGCCTGACGGACGGTGAGGATGCCGTGGTGATCGGCGGCGGCCCCATCGGCGTGCTGGTGGCCATCGCGGCACGTGCCGCTGGCGGCAATGTGGTGATCTCGGAGGTGAACGAACACCGGCTTTCCGTGGCGCAGGCCATGGGGTTTAACACGATCAACCCGCGCGAGGCCAACCTCGCCGAAGCAATCAACACCCGCACCAATGGCAAGGCCGCCGAAGTTGTGTTCGAGGTCTCCGGCACGCAGGCCGGGGTGGACGCGATGACAGCCGTTGCCGGCACCCGCGCGCGTATCGTCATGGTCGCCATCCACGCCCAGAAACCGCAGATCGACCTGTTCCAGTTCTTCTGGCGCGAGCTGAAGCTGATCGGCGCGCGCGTCTATGAGCCGGAGGATTACGAACGCGCCATCTCGCTTTTGGCGCAGGGCGCTGTGGATGCAGAACGCTTCATCACCGATATTTCGCCGCTCTCCGAAGTGCAGGCCGCTTTCGAGGCGCTGGACCGCAGCCCGACGGCGATGAAGAGCATGATCAAGGTCGGCGATTTCGACTGAGCCACCTTCTGGCACGGGGCCAATCGGCAACGGTTGGCGGTGAACTTGGCCTGACATCCGGGGCGGCGCTGCCGCCCCGCTTTCTTTGTGCTATCTGTAAGGTTGTATTTTATCCCCCAATTGGGCGCCCAACCGCGGGCGGAAGACCCGCGGAGCGCGCCAAGGCAGCATCGAGGAGCTTTCCATGAAAGCCGCATTCCCCCTTCTTGCAACAACCGCGCTCGCCCTGCCCTCTGCGCTCTGGGCGCAAGGCACTTCCGGTATCGAGTTCTACGGCCATTTCAACCCGGCGTGGCAAAGCGTCGATGACGGCGGGCAGACGAAAGACACCTTCGTCGACAACTCCAACTCCAACAGCCGCTTCGGCTTCAATGTCACCGGCGATCTGGGCGACACCGGCAACAGCTTCCTGTTCAACTTCGAAACCGGGCTGGGCTTTCGCCAGTCGGGCGCGGTGAGCCAGCTGAGCGAGCCGGATTTCTGGGACATCAAACGCACCGACCTGCGGAAGTTCGAAGCGATCTTCTCCACCGGTTACGGCACCTTCTACGCAGGCCAAGGCTCCATGGCGAGCGACGGTGTGGTCGGCTCCGATTTCACCGGCGTTGGCGTGGTGGCGGGCAGCGCCATCGGCGATCAGGCCGGCGGCTTCCAGTTCCGCGACACCGGCGGCACGCTCTCGGGCATCGCCATCTCCGATGTGTTCAAGAATTTCGACGGCAGCCGCCGCTTCCGCCTGCGCTACGACACGCCGCAATACGGCGGCTTCAAAGTGGCCGCCGCCTACGGGATCGAAGTGCTCACCTCCGGCGATGACCGCGATTTCTACGATCTGGCCGTTTACTACTCCGACACCTTCGGCGACGTGGAATTCGCCGCCTCCGCCGGCTACTCCGACACCAGCGACAGCAACGCCGGGGCCTATGCGGGCTCGGCCGGGATCCTGCACACCCCTTCGGGCGTGAGCTTCACCCTGATCGCAGGCGGCGCGGACACCGATGCCTCCTACGCCATGGCCCGCCTTGGGCTTGAGCGTACCTTTACCAGCTGGGGCAGCACGGCAGCGGCGCTGGATTACTACGCCGGGCAGGATTTCGACACCTCGGGCTCGGACTCCGATCTCTGGGGCGTGTCTTTCGTGCAGAAGATCGACGCCGCGAATATGGAGCTCTACGCGGGCTACCGTGACTACAGCTTCTCCGACACCAGCGGCACGCTCTATCAGGATATGGACTCCTGGCTGCTGGGCGCGCGCTGGAAGTATGATTTCTAAGGGGCAGCGCCCCCGACACCAACACCTGAAACAAAAAACGCGGCCCTGATCTTGGGGCCGCGTTTTTCATTTTGAAGACGCGCAGCCCGAGGGCTGCGCGCCGGGATTAGTTGCGCGCCGGGACCGTGAGGCTGTCGAGGTAGGCCGCGATCTGCTCCTCGGTCGGCTGGGGCTTCATCATGCCCGCCTGCCCAAGATCGGGCAGCTGGTGGGCGATGCCCTTGTGGCAGTCGATACAGGTCTTCTCGCCCGTCACGAGGAAGCGCTCGTGGGCTTCCACCGCGCGTTGGGACTGGCGGGTGAAATCCATGTAGTCTTCCGAGTGGCAGTTGCGGCATTCGAGCGAGTCATTGGCCTCAAGCCGCGCCCATTCATGCTGCGCCAGCTCAAGCCGCTTTTCGAGGAACTTCTCGCGCGTGTTGATCGTGCCGAAGATCTTGCCCCAGACCTCCTTGCTGGCCTGCATCTTGCGCGCGATCTTGGGCGTCCACTCGTGCGGCACGTGGCAATCCGGGCAGGTGGCCCGCACGCCGGAGCGGTTGGTATAGTGGATCGTCGTCTTCAACTCTTCAAAGACGTTGTCGCGCATTTCATGGCAGCCGGTGCAGAACTTCTCGGTGTTCGTCACCTCCAGCGCGGTGTTGAACCCGCCCCAGAAGATGATCCCCATCAGAAAGCCGCTCATGCAGAGGAAGCCGAGGGAGTAGTGGACGCTGGGCCGGGCGATGGTTCGCCAGAGGCCCTTGATCCAGTTCCAGAGTCTGGCAAACATCAGTCGCTGCCCCCCTGGCTTTCTTTCAGGTAATCGAGCACGTGGTCGACGTCCACGAAGGCATTCTCGACCAGCTCCTTGGCGTCATGCTGCACCACGTGGCACTGGTTGCAGAAGTAGCGGCGCGGCGACACCGAGGCCAGCACCTGCCCGCCACGATCCATGAAATGCGTGACCGAGATCATCGGCGCCTGGCTGTCCTCCACGGCGCTGCGCGCGTGGCAGGTCAGGCATTTGTTCGCGTTCTTGTCGATCTGGTAGCCTTCGATCTTATGCGGGATCAGCGGCGGCTGTTCCGGGTAGTTCCGCGCCTTGCGGATGTCGTTGTTCACCTCGTTGGCGATCACCGGCGGCGTGCTCTCTTCGGCGAGGTCAACCTCGCCGCGCAGCGTGGCCACATATTGCTGGGCCGAGGCCGCGCTGAAGGACAGCGCCACGACGGCTGCGCCAAGAAGGGGGATCAGGATACGTTTCATCTCACACCTCACACAGCTTCGATGCGCACGGCGCATTTCTTGAAGTCGGTCTGCTTGGAGAGCGGATCGGTCGCGTCCAGTGTGACCTTGTTGATCAGCTGGCTGGCGTCGAACCACGGCACGAAGATCAGGCCGCGCGGCGGCTTGTTGCGCCCACGGGTTTCAACCCGCGTTTCCATATAGCCCCGGCGCGAGATCACCTTGATCGCGCTGCCCCGACGCAGGCCCATCTCTGCGGCGTCATCCGGGTGCATGTAGCACAGCGCATCCGGCACCGCCTTGTAGAGCTCGGGCACCCGCTGGGTCATCGAGCCCGAGTGCCAATGCTCCAGCACGCGCCCCGTGGAGAGCCAGAACGGGTATTCCTCATCCGGGCTTTCCGCCGGCGGCTCGTAAGGCAGCGCGAAGATGTTGGCCTTGCCGTCCTTGTTGCCGTAGAAATCCCAGCCCTCGCCCTTGGCGTAGGGGTCATATTCGGGATTGAAGCGCCACTTGGTTTCCTTGCCGTCCACCACGGGCCAGCGCAGCCCGCGCACCTCGTGATAGGTTTCAAACGGCGCCAGATCGTGGGCATGGCCACGGCCAAAGGCGGCGTATTCCTCGAACAGGCCTTTCTGCACGTAGAAGCCGAAGTGATCGGATTCCTGGTTGGCGTAGTCCTTGCTGGTTTCCTCGAGGCCGAAGGCATCCACGTTGCCATTGGCATAGAGCACCTCAAAGAGCGTCTTGCCGGCCATCTCGGGGGCCTTGTCCAGCAGCTCCTGCGGCCAAACGTCCTCCACCGTGAAGCGCTTGGAGAACTCCATCAGCTGCCAGAGGTCGGAGCGGCTTTCGCCGGGCGCATCCACCAGCTGGTGCCAGAACTGCGTGCGACGCTCGGCGTTGCCGTAGGCGCCTTCCTTCTCCACCCACATGGCGGCGGGCAGGATCAGGTCAGCCGCCTGCGCGGTGACGGTGGGATAGGCATCAGAGACCACGATGAAGTTGTCGGGGTTGCGGTAGCCCGGCAGCCCTTCCTCCATCATGTTCGGCGCAGCCTGCATGTTGTTGTTCACCTGCACCCAGTAGCAGTTGATCTTGCCGTCTTTCAGCAGGCGGTTCTGCAGCACGGCGTGGGCCCCGACCTTCTCGGGGATGGTGCCTTCGGGCAGCTTCCAGATGCCTTCCGCGATGGCGCGGTGCTCGGGGTTGTTGACGACCATATCGGCCGGCAGGCGGTGGCTGAAGGTGCCCACCTCGCGCGCCGTGCCACAAGCCGAGGGCTGGCCGGTGAGCGAGAAGGGCGAGTTGCCGGGGGTGGAGATCTTGCCCGTCAGCAGGTGCAGGTTGTAGATCATGTTGTTGACCCACACACCGCGCGTGTGCTGGTTCACACCCATCGTCCAGAGGCTCATCACCTTGGTGTCGGGATCGGCGTAGAGCTTGGCCAGTTCCTCGATCCGGGTCTCCGGCACACCGCTGGCTTCAGCAGCCATTTTCAGCGTGTACGGCTTCACGAATTCGGCGAATTCCTCAAACGTGATCGGATCGGACGCGCCCGAATCCGGGTTGGCCGCCGCCGCCTGCAGCGGGTTCTCCGGGCGCAGGCCGTAGCCGATATCCTGCGCGCCCTTCTTGAAGTTCACATGTTTCTCGACGAAGTCCATGTTCACCGCGTCGTTCTCGATCAGGTAGTTCGAGATCGCGTTGAGCAGGATCAGGTCGGTCTGCGGCTCGAACACCATCGGGATGTCGGCCAAATCGAAGCTGCGGTGCTCGAAGGTGGAGAGCACGGCCACTTTCACATGCGGGTGGCTGAACTTGCGGTCCGCGATGCGCGTCCAGAGGATCGGGTGCATCTCGGCCATGTTCGAGCCCCAGAGCACGAAGGCATCGGCGGCTTCGAAATCGTCATAGCAGCCCATCGGCTCGTCGATGCCGAAGGTGCGCATGAAGCCCACAACGGCCGAGGCCATGCAGTGGCGCGCGTTGGGGTCAATGTTGTTGGAGCGGAAGCCCGCCTTCATCAGCTTGGAGGCGGCATAGCCTTCCCAGACGGTCCACTGGCCGGAGCCGAACATGCCGATCGCCTCGGGGCCCTTCGCCTTCAGCGTGGCTTTCCACTTCTCGGCCATGATGTCGAAGGCTTCATCCCAGCTTACGGGCTCGAAATCGCCGTTCTTGTCGAACTTGCCATCTGTTTTGCGCAGCAGCGGCTGGGTCAGACGGTCGCCGCCGTACATGATTTTGGACAGGAAATAGCCCTTGATGCAGTTGAGGCCCTTGTTCACCTCGGCCTCGGCATCGCCGTGGGTCGCCACCACGCGACCCGCCTTCGTGGCCACCATGATCGAACAGCCCGTGCCGCAGAAGCGGCAGGCCGCCTTGGACCATTTCAGCTCCGTCAGCTCTGCATCCGTGACGAGGTTCTGCGCCCCCGCCGGGAGGCCCGCTGCGGCGGCTGCCGCGGCGACGGCCTTGGCCTTGATGGCCTGTCTGCGTGTCAGTTTCACCATGCTGTTCACCCGCTTTCTTATGACTCACTCAGAGGTTCGGCACCTTCGTCCATCTGGTGATAGACGAGCGCCGCACTTACAACGCCCTCAAGAACCTGAATACGATCGAGGGCGTCCACGATCGCTTGTTCGCTGTCGGTCTCCATCGCGACGACAATCTTGCCCGCCGGATCGGTCATAGCGACCTCCGCTGCAGGCTCACGTGCAATGGCTTCGGCCACCGCCGCCATCAGATCGGGCTTGGCGGTGACGAGAAGGCTTGAAATATGAACGGGGGCGGCATGGGCATTCATGCGCGGGCCTCATGTTTTAGGGTGTCTGGCTGCCCCGCTCGGGCGGGGACGTGCTGGAAACGGACCTCGATGGCCGACGTCGGGCAAGGCGCGATGCAGGCACCGCAGCCTGTGCAGGCCTCCGCCTCAAGGCGGATCCCACCGGCGGGGCGGATCGCATAGTCAAAGCGCAGTGCGCGGGCGTCGCAGTGATCGGCGCAGAGGCGGCATTCCACGCCCGAGGTCATCAGACAGGCGTTGCTTAAGGTCACGACATGGGCGAAGGCTTCCGATTGGGGCCGCGTTCCGTCAGGCCCGGCGGGTGCGAAAACATCCGCCTCGCAAGCCACCGCGCAGGCCCCGCAGAAGGTGCAGGCCGTTTCGGAGAAATCAACGAAGGGCTGGCCGTCGGGATCTGCGAGCAGGATGGCTTCCGGGCATGCCTCCATGCAGGCCCCGCAACTCGTGCAGCCTGCGGAAACAGACGCCTCCGTGGCCCAGGGCGGGCGCACGGCACGGCTCCGCCCTGCCTCAGCGACGCGCCCCATCAACAAGCTGCGGCGGCCGAGATCTGTGCCCTCAGCGCGCGCCATGGGTTAATGCGCGCCCGGGGGGCCGAAGATGAGCTGCATCATCCAGATGAAGAAGCCCCAGCCGCCGACGATACCGACAGACAGAACCGGCGCCATCACGACGACGAGCAGGAAGACAGCGAGACGTTCCGACGATTTCGGTGGTGCCTCAGCCTTTGGATCGGCTTGGGTTGCCACGAGTTTCCTCCAACAGCGCAAACAAGACGTTGAAACAACTGGTATTTTTGGTCTCTTAGTTTGACCTTAACATAGATCAAGGTGCGGTCAAAAAAATTTGAGATGTTTATTTTTCGAGCAAAATCAAAACGTTCCGCGCCATGCTCACATGGCGCGGAACGCATACGTAACCCAATACCGCGAGGGAAAGGCCGGTGCATTGCACCAGCCGCGACTCATCCGCCTGCGCTGGCCAAAAGCGCGGCATTGCCACCCGCTGCGGTTGTATCCACGCAGACGTGACGCTCAAGGCGGCAGCGTGCGGCCAGATCGCCCTGGCAGGCCAGCGGCACCATGGCACCGCTGCGGGCCGCCAGCGCAATGCGGCAGGCGCGCGCCGGGTCACCGCCGCCCCAGTAGGCCACAAGGTCTACGCCTTTGAGGCTGGTGAGCGCCTCGGCCCCCAGCACCCCATCCACGTCACCACCGGGCGCAACCGTCACCGCCGCGCAGCCTTCGCGGCGCGCGATCTCGGCTTGTGCTTTCGCGGCCTCCAGCGTCGGCCCGAGGCACAGAACGGTGCCGCGCCCAAAGACCGACAGCCGGTTGGATTCCCCCGTCGGCCCCGGCAGGCTTTCTGTGCCCAGCAGAAGCCCGCCTCTGGGGCGTGCCGCGTCCAGCGCAGCCTGCACCTTGGCCACATCGGCCACAGGGCCAGCCTCGGCCCCTGCCACCTGCGCTGCCTCTGGTCGGGTGAACCGCGACAGGTAAGCCGGGCCCCCCGCCTTGGGGCCGGTGCCGGAGAGCCCCTCGCCGCCAAAGGGCTGGCTGCCCACGATGGCCCCGATCTGGTTGCGGTTGACGTAGATATTGCCGACACGGATCTTGCGCACCAGCTCATCCACGCGGCTGTCGATGCGCGAATGCACCCCGAAGGTCAGACCGTAGCCCGAGGCGTTGATCTCCTCCACCACGCGCTCCAGCGCATCGGCGCGGAAGGTGGCGACATGCAGCACGGGGCCGAAGATCTCCTTCTCCAGATCCGCCATGCCCGACACGCGGATCACGGCGGGGCCAACGAAGGTGCCTTCGCTGGGGGCTTTAAGCTGCTTCACCAGCCGGCCCTTCTTGCGCGCGGCCTCCACATGAGCATCGATCCCGGCCTTCGCAGCGGCGTTGATCACCGGGCCAACATCCGTTGCGGCCTGCCACGGATCGCCCATCACCAGCGCATCCATCGCGCCCGACAGCATCTTCAGAATCGCGGGCGCGACATCTTCCTGCACATAGAGCAAGCGCAGGGCCGAGCAGCGCTGGCCAGCGGATTGGAAAGCCGAAGCCACAATGTCGCGCACGGCCTGTTCTGGCAGAGCGGTGGAGTCCACGATCATCGCATTGAGCCCGCCTGTCTCGGCGATCAGCGGCGCATCCGGGGAGAGCGCTTCGGCCATCGTGCGGTTGATGCTCTGGGCGGTCGCGGTGGAGCCGGTGAAGCAGACGCCGGAGACATTAGCGCTGCCCGTCAACACCGGGCCGATCTCCCGCCCGGCACCGGGCAGGAGTTGCAACGCGGCGCGCGGCACCCCGGCCTCATGCAGCAGGCCCGTGGCGAAGGCGGCGATGGCATTCGTTGTTTCCGCCGGTTTGGCGAGCACGGCATTGCCCGCGGCCAGCGCGGCGGAGAGCTGGCCCGTGAAGATCGCCAGCGGGAAGTTCCACGGCGAAATGCAGGTGACGGTGCCCAGCGCTCCGTTTGGCTCCAGCTCGGCGCGGGCGGCGTAGTAGCGCAGGAAATCAACCGCCTCGCGCAGTTCCGCGATGGCGTCGCGCCAGCTTTTGCCTGCCTCCCGCGCCAGCAGCGCGAAGATCTCGCCGAAATGGGCCTCATAGAGGTCAGCGGCCTTCTCCAGCACCGCGCGGCGCTCGGCGACCGGAGCCGCCCAGACGCGCGCGGCGGCAACAGCGCTTTCGGCCAGCTCCGGCGAGGCAAGCTGCACCGTGCCGATCACATCCTCAGACCGGGCCGGGTTGCGGATCTCAAGGCTTTGACCTTCCGGGGCCGCGACGCCCTCCGCCAGCAGCGGCGCCACGGCGTAGGTCTTCTGCGCAAAAGGCGCGCGGGCGGCCTCGATCTCGGCGGCGTGGAGCGGATCGTTCACATCCCAGCCGCGCGCATTGGCGCGTTCGGGGCGGAAGAGATCCGCAGGCCTCACCACGGCGGCGTTGCGGCCGGCTGCATCTAGCGCCTCGAAAGGATCGGCGGCCACGGCGGCGGCGGGCACCGCCTCATCCACGATCTGGTTCACGAAGGAGGAGTTCGCGCCGTTCTCCAGCAGGCGGCGCACGAGGTAGGCCAGCAGATCGCGGTGCGCGCCCACCGGCGCGTAGATGCGGCAGCGGGTGCCCGCGCGCTGCTTCACGATGTCATGGAGTGCCTCGCCCATGCCGTGCAGGCGCTGGAACTCGAAGGCCTGCAGATCCTGCGCCATTTCAAGAATGGCGGCGACGGTATGGGCGTTGTGGGTGGCGAATTGGGGATAGATCCGGTCCGTCATCCCCAGCAGTTTCTGCGCATGGCAGATATAGGCCACATCGGTGGCCACCTTGCGGGTGAAGACCGGAAAGCCCGGCAGCCCCTCGGCCTGCGCGCGTTTGATCTCGGTGTCCCAATAGGCGCCCTTCACCAACCGCACCATGATGCGCCGGTCCTGCGCCTCGGCCAGCCCGTGCAGCCAATCCAGTACCGCGCCCGCGCGCTTGCCATAGGCCTGCACCACAACGCCGAAGCCCTCCCAGCTTTTAAGCGCCGGATCGCGTAGCACCGCCTCGATCACGTCGAGCGAGATGTCCAGCCGGTCGGCTTCCTCGGCGTCGATGTTGAAACCCATGCCCGCATGGGCGGCCATCTTGGCCAGCTCCTTCACGCGCGGCACCAGATCGGCCATCACGCCCTCGGCATGGGTGTATTCGTAGCGCGGATAGAGCGCGGAGAGCTTCACCGAGATGCCCGGGTTCTCGCGGATGTCGTCCGAGGTGCACTGCGGCGAGAGCGCGTTAATCGCCTCGGCATAGGCGGTGAAGAAAGCATCGGCATCGCGCGCGGTGAGCGCCGCCTCGCCCAGCATGTCGTAGGAATAGGTATAGCCCTGCGACACCCGCCCCTGCCCGCGCTTCACAGCCTTCTCGATGGTTTCGCCCAGCACGAACTGATGCCCCATTTCGCGCATGGCGCGGCCCACGGCCACCCGGATCACCGGCTCCCCCACGCGCCGGATCGCCCCGCGCAGGACGCTCGCCAGCCCCTCGCCGTCCGACAGCACCTTGCCGGTGAGCATCAGCGCCCATGTGGAGGCGTTCACGAGGTGCGAGCTGGAGTGGCCAAGGTGTTCACCCCAGGCCGAGGGCGCGATCTTGTCTTCGATCAGCGCGTCCACCGTTTCGCTGTCAGGCACCCGCAGCAGGGCCTCGGCAAGGCACATCAGCGCGATGCCCTCCTTGGTCGAAAGCCCGTATTCGGCGAGGAAAACCTCCATCAGCCCCGGCTCGGCCTGCCCCCGGATCGCTTCCACAAGCCCCGTGGCCCGCTCATGCGCCTTCGCGCGCAGAGCCTCGCTCGGCGCGTTGGCGGCGCGCAGATCGGCCAGCAATACATCTTCGCCGGTGAAGTGAAGCGCACGGATGGTTTGGCGGATTTCGGCAAGGGGGGCGGTCATGGCTGGCTCTCCTAAAAGCGTTGGCCGCAGGATAGCAGACGGCCCGCAGGTAAAATGCCCGAGTTGAGCCATTTGACAGGCCAAACGCCCAAAGATAGCCTGCAAGCAAGCTCAAATGGATCGCAAAATGACAGAAATCAGCCCACTTGACCGATACGACACCAAGATCATCGCCGCGCTCAGTGAAAACGGGCGGCTCAGCGTCACAGACCTCGCCCAGCGCGTCGGGCTGACGAAAACCCCCTGCCAGGTGCGGCTGAAGCGGCTGCAGGCGGAGGGCTACATCCTCGGCTTCCGCGCCATCCTGAACGCGCGCAAGCTGGGGCAGGATCACGTGGCCTTCGTGGAGGTGAAGCTGGAAAGCACCACCGAAGCGGCGCTGACGCGGTTCAACAAGGCGGTGAACGCGATCCCGGAAATCGAGCAATGCCACATGATCGCAGGCGCGTTTGACTACCTACTGAAGGTCCGCACGAAAGACATTCAGGCCTATCGCGCCATCCTCGGCGAGCAGATCTCGGCGCTGCCCTTCGTGGCCAATACCTCGACCCATGTGTCGATGGAATCAGTGAAAGACACAGCATTCTAGTCAGGCCTCGCGCCGCAATCGCCCGGACAAAGGTCGGATCGTCTCACTGCACCGGCCGGAATGCTGTTACCATTCCGCCATTCAGGGCAATAAACAGAAACGGATTTTTCAGATGACAGAGGAAAGTACGGATCCTCAGGGGATCCCGGAGCCAGAGGGCACCAGCCACACCATCGACACCGATTACGAGATCGGGCAGGACAACGTCACCGCCAGCATCGGCCCCTTCGGACTGGATTTTCACAACCCGGTTTTCGTGATCTCAGGGCTTTCGGTCGTGGCCTTCGTCTTCTTCGCGCTGGCTTTGCCCGAGGTCGCGGAGTCGATCTTCGGCGCGCTCCGGCCTTGGCTGACATCGAATTTCGCTTGGTTTTTCTTAAGCGCGGGCAACATCTTCGTGCTGTTCTGCCTCTTCCTCATCGTCAGCCCCTATGGCTCGGTGCGGCTGGGCGGCTCCGAGGCGACGCCGGATTACAGCTACATGGGCTGGTTCGCGATGCTCTTTGCCGCCGGCATGGGCATCGGCCTGATGTTTTACGGCGTCTCCGAGCCGATGAGCCATTTCTCCGCCTCGCTCGCCGGGGTGACGGAAGAGGGCGGCGTGCGCACCGACTGGGCCCCGCTTGGCGCGGCGGCGGGCGATCAGGCCGCGGCGCTGGAACTGGGCATGGCCGCCACGCTCTACCACTGGGGCCTGCACCCCTGGGGCATGTATGCCGTGGTGGCGCTGGCGCTGGCGCTGTTCAGCTACAACAAGGGCCTGCCGCTCACCATCCGCTCGGCCTTCTACCCGATCTTTGGCGAACGCGTCTGGGGCTGGTGGGGCCATGTGATCGACGTGCTCGCCGTTTTCGCTACGCTCTTCGGCCTCGCCACTTCGCTGGGCTATGGCGCGACACAGGCCAACGCCGGGCTCAACATGCTCTTCGGCCTGCCCATGGGCACCACGACGGAAGTCATCCTGATCACCGCGATCACCGCCGTAGCGCTGGTTTCGGTGGTGCGGGGGCTTGATGGCGGCGTGAAGGTGCTGTCGGAGCTGAACATGGGGCTCGCCTTCCTGCTGCTGCTCTTCGTGCTGATCGTCGGCCCGACAGCCGCCATCATCTCGATCTTCGGCTCCTCCATCGTGGCCTATATCGGCGATCTGCCGGCGCTCTCCATGCCCTTTGGCCGGGAAGACACCAACTACATGCACGGCTGGACGGCCTTCTACTGGGCCTGGTGGATCTCCTGGTCGCCCTTCGTGGGCATGTTCATCGCCCGCGTCTCCCGCGGCCGCACCGTGCGCGAGTTCATCATCTGCGTACTGCTGATCCCGAGCTTCGTCTGCGTGCTGTGGTTCTCAGTCTTCGGTGGCACCGCGCTGACGCAATTCACCGAACAGGGCATCACCGCCGCGAGCGAAGCACCACTGGAGCTGAAGCTCTTCGAGATGCTCGCGGAACTGCCGCTGGCGTGGTTCACCTCGCTCATTGGCATCATCCTCGTGATCGTCTTCTTTGTGACGTCGTCGGATTCCGGCTCGCTGGTGATCGACACGATCACGGCGGGCGGCAAAATCGACGCGCCGATGCCGCAGCGGGTGTTCTGGTGCTGCTTTGAAGGCGCGGTGGCCATTGCGCTGCTGGTTGGCGGCGGGCTGGCCTCGCTGCAGGCCATGGTGATCTCCACCGGGCTGCCCTTCACCATTGTGCTGCTGCTGATGTGCTGGGCGATCCTGAAGGGGCTGGCCGCCGAGCGGCGGGTGCTCTGAAACAGCCCCATGCTTAAGCAAAGACGGGCGGTGCGGAAGCGCCGCCCGTCTTCCGTTCGCCCCACGCAAGTGCCGCATTGAACCGAACTGCGGCCTTTGCAACTCTGCCACCAGCAGACCCCAACGCGAGCCGCCCCCATGCCCGATATCCTGACCCTCACGCTGAACCCGGCGCTGGACATCGCCACCCATGCGCCGCAGGTGGTGCCCGGCCCCAAGCTGCGCTGCGCCGCACCGCAGGTGGATCCGGGCGGCGGCGGCATCAACGTCTCCCGCGCGATCCGCAACATCGGCGGCCAAAGCCGCGCGCTGGTGGCAGCGGGCGGCGCGACGGGCGCGGCCCTGATGGATCTGCTGCGCAAGGAGGGGATCGACGCCGTCGCCCTGCCCGCCCCCGGCGACACCCGCCAGAGCCTTTCTGTGACGGATGAGAGCACCGGCAAACAGTTCCGCTTCGTGATGCCCGGCCCCACATGGAGCCCTTCCGAGATCGCGCGCTTCCTGCAGGATGCGCTGGCGCTTGCGCCCGAAGGTGGGCTGGTGGTGCTCTCGGGCAGCCAGCCGCCGGGCCTGCCAGACGATTTCCCCCGCACGCTCAATGCCGCGCTCGGTGAGCGGAAGGCGCGGCTGATCCTTGACACCTCCGGCGCGCCGCTGCAGGCCATCGCCGAAGGGGGCCCAACGCCCGTGGCCGTGTTGCGGATGGATCAGGAAGAGGCCGAGGCGCTGGCGGGCCGCGTGCTGCCCACCGCCAAGGCGGCCGGCGCCTTCGCGCAAGAGCTTTGCGCGCGCGGCGCGGCGGAAACGGTGATCCTCGCCCGCGGCGCGGAAGGGGCGGTGATCGCGCAAGCCGACGGCACAGCCATGGCCTGCGGCAACGCGCAGGTGCCGGTGGCAAGCAAGGTCGGCGCGGGCGACAGTTTCGTGGGCGGCTTCACCCTTGCCCTGAGCCGGGGCCTGAGCGCCATAGAGGCGGTGCGCCATGGCAATGCGGCGGCCTCGGCAGCCGTCATGACCCCGGCCACGGATCTCTGCCGCGCCGAGGATGTGGCCGCCTGCCTGCCGCAATGCACCTTGCGCGCGCTTTAACCCACCACCAGCGCAGCCCCAAGGCGGCCCAACTCGTCGGAGCATTTCGCCCCCTTGCCGCAGCCCGCAGTGGCCACTGCGACGCGGTCGCTGAGGCGGCGCAGGATGGGTTGGCCGTCGGCGGAGAAGCTCGTCATGCAGGCGTCCAGCCGTTGGGAGGCGATCTCCAGCCCCGGCATGAAGCGCTCGATCCAGCCGCGCAGATAAGCCCCGACTTCGGGATCGCCGCCCGAACGGAACCACGCGCCGATCTCCTGCTGGCTGCGCAGGGGCTTGTCGACCGGATCACCGCCGAGCTTGAGGTAGAGCTTGCCGTCCGGGTAGCGGATCGGCGGCAGCAGGTAGGGATCGCGCCCCGATGGCTCCAGCAGCACCACCGAGGGCATCCCGGCGAGTGCGGCGGCCTGCGCCTCGGAGACCTCGAACAGCGCCACGGTGCGGGCATAGACCTTCACGGGGGCGATCTCTGGCAGCAATGCGGAACTGTAGCCCCCGGCCGCCACCAGAAGCCGCTTGCAGGTAGCAGGGCCGCCAGAAGTCTCCACCCGCACACCTTGCGCCTCCTCGTGGATCGCCAGAGCCTCATGGGGCAGCAACAGCGCCCCGGCCCGGCGGGCGCTTTCCGTCTGCGCGGCCACGAGGCGGCGTGGGCTGATATGGCCGGCGTGCACCGGCTCATGGCAACCGGCGGTGCCGGGCAAGAAGCGAAATGCCGGGAAGCGCGCCGCCAGCGCGTCCGGCCCATACGCCTCATGCGGCAGGCCGTCGGCCTTGGCCACGGCCCTCACGCGCGTAAGGAAATCACTGCCTTCCGGCCCGGCGACGAGCGCACCGGCCTCGGTGAAAAAGGAGATGCCGCCTTGGGCCTCGATCTCGCCATAGCGCGCGATGGAGGCGCGGGAGGCGGCGCTCCAGAAAGGATCGGGATCAAGCGCGCGGGTGATGCGGCCCTCGTCATAGTGGCTGCCGAAAGGGCCCGCGTGATCGGCCCTCTGCGCGGGTTCCTCAGGGCCGATCAGCACCACGGAGTGCCCCGCCCGCGCCAGATGCCGCGCGGCGGCAGCGCCGATCAACCCGCGCCCGATGATTGCGATCTCTGCCTGTTCCATGCCCCCCCTTTTGGCCTGTCCTTTAGCCTGCCTAGTCCTGCAACACCGCGTCTTCCCACTCCGCCAGAAACCGCGCCCGCTTGAGACTGTCCAGATAGACGAGCAGCCCCGGCCCCATGCGGATCGGGCGGCGCGCCGTCTGCTCTGAAAGGTCAATCGCGGGGAAAGGATAACCCGCCGCCGCGCCCTGCCCGCCACCACCCCAGGCCGCGCGCAGCAGGTGATCCACGAAAGCCCCGGCCTCTTCCGGGGCCTCGGCGGTGCTGGGGATCAGCACCGAGCGTAGCATCACCGTGGTGAAATCCTCCGGCTCGATGATCTCGATCCGGTCCGCCAGATCGGCCCGCGCCGCCGCGTAGCTGCCCAGCACGTTATAGGCGATGGCGATGCGCCCGCTGGCGACATCCTCGATCATGTCCGACGAGCAGCAATAGAGCCGCGCCTTCAGCCCACCCATGACCTCCGCCAGCCGCCAGAAGCCCTCGGAGGCCCGCGAATCCTGCGTCGCAAAGAGGTAGCCAAGGCCCGACTGGCGCACGTCATAGGTGCCGATCCGGCCCCGGAAGCGCTCCTGATTCTCGCGCAGCAGCGTGATCAACGCCTGCCGCGTGCGCGGGATCTCCAGCCCCTCGAAATGGGCCGGGTTCACCACGATGGTGGCGGGCTCCTGCGTGAAGGCAAACAGCGTGTCGCGCCAGTTGGCCCCCTCCGGCACGCGCTCGGTGGCGGCCGAGCGATGGGCACGGGCAAACCCGTCGTTTGCGAGCTTCGTCTGCAGATCCATCGCCGAGGAAATCGCGATGTCGAAGGCCGCGCCGCCGGTGATCGCCTTGTTGATCTCGCCGCTGCTGGCCGCCGCATAGTCCACCGCAACCCCCGGATTCTGCGTCTGAAACGACAGGATCAGCGGCGCGAACAGATCGGTATCGGCGGTGGAGATCACCGATAGCTCCGCAACTTGCGCCCCCGGCGCGGGAAAGCGGCGCTGCTCTTCGATCTCGAAGGCCCCCAAAAGCCCCGGCCAAAGTGCCAGAACGCCAGCGACGCAGGCCCTTAACCTACTGGAAACACGAGCGAAACACATGCGCCGCCTCCTTCCCTGTTCTCCATCATCAGGCTGCCGCCATGGGCCTCGGCCACCTCCTTGGCGATGGTCAGCCCAAGACCCGAGCCCACGGTGCCCGACACGTTGCTCCCCCGCGCAAACCGCGCCGTGAGCTGTTCGGCCCCCTCCGGAAAGCCCGGCCCCTCATCCTGCACTTGCAGGCGCAGGGCACCCGGCGGCGCGTCGATTAGGACCGTCACAACGCTGTCGGCGGGCGAATATTTGATCGCATTGTCCAGCAGATTGCGGATGGCATTCTGCAGTAGAATGGCATCGCCCTCCATCGCGCCCGGATCGCGGGCCTCAAGCTGCAGGGAGATCTCCTTGAGGTCGGCGACGGGGCCAAGCCGGCCCACCAGATCCTCGGCAAGTTCCGCCAAGATGAGCGCCTCCCGCTCAAGGCTGTCGGTGCGGAAGGTGACCATGGCGTGATCCAGCAGCTGCCCCGCTGCGCGGGAGCTTTCATCCACCGCGCGGATCATCTCCTTCAGGGCCTTGCGATTTTCGGGGCGCTCCACCCGGCGCAGGGCGATCTCGGCCTGCATCCGCACGGTGGCAAGCGGGGTACGCACGCGGTGCGCGGCCTCCGCGATGAAATCCTCAGACCGGGCGAGAGAGACTTTCAGCCGGGCGATGAAACCATTGAGCGAAACCACCAGCGGGGCCATTTCGGAGGGCACCGGCGCCACCACCGGGCGCAGATCCTTCGGCCCCCGCCGCGACACCGATCCGGCAAGATCGTTGAGCGGCTTCACGGCGGCCTGCGCGGCCAGAATGGCCAGTGCCGCCGAGACAAGGAAGAAGCCCACACCCAGCACCGCGGCGATGGTAGAGATCCGCTCCAGCGTCGCTGCCTGCCCGTTGCGCGTTTGCGCCACGGAGGCCGTGACCCGCGTGGGTGCCCCCTGCACCGAAACGATCCGCGCCGCGCTTGCGAGCCGCAGGCTTTCCCCCTTGTAGTCGGCGGTCAGGAACAACGTTTCCCCGGCGCGGGGCTCCTGCTCTGTGCGCGGCAGATCGGCATAGCCCGTCAGATCCGCTCCAGCGGCCCGGATCGCGTAAAACACCCGGTCATTGCTCACATTTCCCAACATAGACAAGGCTGCATAGGGGATATCTGCCGTCAGCGCCCCGTCCTGAACGGCGACGGATTCTAGGATCGACGTGAGGGAGGCGGTGAGGATGTTGTCCTGCGATTCTTCCGCCACGCGACGGGCGAAGCCCAGCACCAGCAGGAACAGCAGAACCGCCAATACCGCCGCGCTGCCCACCAGTTGCAGGGTAAGCCTGCGGCGGATCGAACCGCTGACCAGCGCTTGCGGCTTCATGCCACTTCCAGACGGTAGCCCAGCCCGCGCACGGTGGCGATGGAGACCTGCGAGCCCGCCAGATGCTTGCGCAGACGGCCCACATAGACCTCGATTGCGTTCTCCGAGACTTCCTCATCGTAGGAGAACAACCGGTCCACCAGCTTGGCCTTGGAAAAGAGCACCCCCGGCGCGCCCGCGAGGATCTCCAGCAGGCGCAATTCGCGGTTGCGCAGCGCGATGCTGCGCCCCCCCACCTGAAGGCTGCCAGCGAGCGCATCAAAGGTCACATCGCCCAGCTGGCGGACGTTATGAGCCCCACCGCCGCGCCGCCGGATCACAGCCCGGCAGCGGGCTTCAAGCTCGGCGAAGTCGAAAGGTTTGGTAATGTAATCATCCGCCCCCAGATCCAGCACGCCCACGCGGTCGCTCACCTCGGAGCGGGCGGTGAGCACGATCACCGGCGTGTCGTCCTGTCGGGCGCGGTGCTGGGCAAGAAACGTCCGCCCGTCCCCGTCGGGCAGCATGATGTCGAGCAGGATGAGATCGTAGTCGGTGGTGGCAAAGAAGGCCTCGGCGGCGGCAACATCCCCGGCAAGATCGACCACATGGCCATCGAGCCTGAGGCGGTCCAGCACCGCCGCGGCCAGATCCCGATTGTCCTCCACCAGCAGAAACCGCATCCGCCCCCCGAAAGTTTTTTCGCGCGTGACAGGTCCGTGTCAGCTTCGCGTGTTCCCTTCTAGTCATGCGCGGTGCGTCCGCGACTTGTCAAATGGGAGGACAACATGACGAGATTCAACATGACCCGCCGGGCGATGGCCGCCGCGGCGGCCGCCACGATGGCCTTTGGCACCCCGGCGCTGGCGGATGGTCACCAGGTTGTGGACAGCATCCACTTTCTGATCCCCGGCGGTGCCGGCGGCGGCTGGGACGGCACCGCGCGTGGCACCGGTGAGGCGCTGACGAACGCGGGCCTCGTGGGCACGGCATCCTACGAGAACATGTCAGGCGGCGGCGGCGGCAAGGCGATCGGCTACCTAATCGAGAACGCCGACAGCCAGCACGGCACGCTGATGGTCAACTCCACGCCGATCGTGATCCGCTCGCTCACCGGCGTGTTCCCGCATAGCTTCCGCGACCTGACGCTCGTTGCCGGCACGATCGGCGATTACGCTGCGATCGTGGTGGGCAAGGACAGCCCGGTGAACTCGATGGAAGATCTGCTGGCCGCGTTTGACGCCGATCCGAATGGTACCGCCATCGGCGGCGGTTCGGTGCCGGGCGGCATGGACCACCTCGTGGCCGCGATGGTGTTCGAAGCCGCCGGCAAGGACGCGCTGGGTGTGAAATACATCCCCTACGACGCGGGCGGCAAAGCCATGGCCGCGCTGCTCTCGGGTGAGATCGCCGCACTGTCCACCGGCTTCTCCGAAGCCGTGGACCTCGCCAACGCAGGCGAAGTGAAGATCATCGGCGTGACGGCGCCGGAGCGCGTGGATGCCTATGCCGACGCACCGACGATGGCGGAACAGGGCATCGACACCACCTTCGTCAACTGGCGCGGCTTCTTTGGCGCCCCGGGTCTGCCCGAAGACAAGCTGGCGATGTACCAGGATGCCATCGCGAAGATGTATGACACCCCCGAGTGGGAAGAAGTACGCGCGCGCAACGGCTGGGTGAACATCTACAACAACGGCGACGACTTCAAAGCCTTCCTGGAAGATCAGGAAAAGGTCATCGGCGATCTGATGAAGAAGCTTGGCTTCCTCTAATCCCTGACAGGCGTGGCGGGCCGTAAACGGCCCGCTCGAAGCGAGGGCTCTGCCCTCGCGCTCCCGAGGTATTTGAAGCAAGAGGAAAGGGGGCGGTGTGCCCCCGATCCCGGCAGAAGGCCCGCAGAAACGGGCTTTCCCCTCGCGCGGTCATCGGCTCCTCAGCCTGTACCGCTCCGCAAGACTAGCCATGATTGGTTAATCAAGTCTTTCCTCTTGCTCCAAATACCTCGGGGGAGTCGCGCGGCACGCGCGGCGGGGGCAGCGCCCCCAACCCGTTTTACACCCGCATTCTCGGAGGGGACAATGGCACTGGACCGCTGGATCGCACTGATCCTTCTCGGCATCTGCCTGATCTACGGCTACACCGCCTTTTTCACCATGGACGCGGGCCTGCCGCCGTTCATGCAACGCAACCCTGTCTGGCCCTCCACCTTTCCCAAGGTGCTGTCGGTGCTCGCCACCGCGGCCTGTCTGGTGATCCTGCTTGGCCTTGAGAAGGGCGACGGCACCGAGAAGGCGCCGGAGATCAACTATCGCCGCCTTGGCGACTACAAGATCGGACAGGCCGCTGCGCTTCTGGGGCTGATGGTGGCCTATGCGTTGCTGCTGCGCCCTGCGGGGTTCCTGCTGTCGACGGTCGGGTTTCTTGTCTTTGGCGCGATGATCCTCGGGGAGCGCAAGTTTCACGTGATGATCCCGATTGCCGTGATCGCGGCCGGCAGCGTCTGGTATCTGGTGCAGGAGGTGCTTGGCATCTTCCTGCGCCCTTGGCCCTTCTTCCTGGCGGGAGGCTGACATGCTTGAAGGACTGATGATCGGCCTCACCACGGCTTTTTCGCTCACAAATATCCTCATGGTCATCGGCGGCTGCCTGATCGGCACCTTCATCGGCATGCTGCCGGGGCTGGGGCCGATGTCCATCATCGCGATCATGATCCCGGTCGCCATTTCGATCGGCGATCCTTCTGCCGCACTGATCCTGCTTGCCGGCGTTTATTACGGCGCGATCTTCGGCGGCTCGACCTCCTCGATCCTGATCAATGCGCCCGGCGTGGCCTCGACCGTGGCCACGAGTTTCGACGGCTATCCGCTCGCCCGGCAGGGCAAGGCGGGCAAGGCGCTGACAGTGGCGGCCATCGCCTCCTTCTGTGGCGGCACCATCGGGGCGATCCTACTGATGATCTTCGCCCCGGCGCTTGCCACAGTGGCGTTGCTGTTCCACTCGGCCGAATACTTCGCGCTGATGGTGGTGGGGCTTTCGGCTATTGCCGCCTTTGCCGGGACAGGGCAGGTCGCCAAGGCGATCCTGATGACGCTCCTTGGCTTGATCATGGCCACCGTGGGCGAAGGCGCGCTGTTCAACCTGCCGCGGTTCACCATGGGCATCATGGATCTGCAATCGGGCTTCGGCTTCATCACGCTGGCCATGGCGATGTTTGCCCTACCAGAGGCGATCTTCCTCGTGCTGGATCCGAAACGCTCCAACACCGAAGGCGGTGGCGAGATCAAGGATCTGCGCATCACCCGCGAGGAGGCCCGGGCCATTGCCCCCGTCATCGGTAGGCAATCGGTGCAAGGCTTCCTGATCGGCGTTCTGCCGGGCGCTGGCGCCACAATCGCCTCCTTCCTCGGCTACGCCGTGGAGCGCAATATCGCGCCGAAGGAAGAGCAGGACCAATTCGGCAAGGGCTCCGTGAAGGGCCTCGCCGCGCCGGAAAGCGCCAACAACGCGGCCTGCACCGGCTCTTTCGTGCCGCTGCTGACGCTTGGCATTCCGGGCTCGGGCACGACGGCCATCCTGCTGGGCGCCCTGATCGCGCTGAACGTCACGCCGGGGCCGCGGCTGATGGTGGATTCGCCGCAGATTTTCTGGGCGGTGATCGTGTCGATGTATATCGGCAACCTGATCCTTCTGATCCTGAACCTGCCGCTGATCCCCTATATCGCCAAAGTGCTGGCGGTGCCGCGCAACTATCTGATCCCCTTCATCCTCTTCTTCACCTTGATGGGGGCCTATATCGGGCAGAACAACGCCACCGAATTGCTGATCCTCGTGGGCTTCGGTGTCGCCGCCACCGTGCTGCGCTTTGCGGATTACCCGCTCGCACCGCTGCTGATCGGCTTCATTCTGGGCCGCATGCTGGAAGACAACTTTGCCCGTTCCATGCAGCTTTACGATGGCATCGGCTTCATCCTTGAACGCCCGATGACGCTGGGCTTGCTGGCCGTGGCCGTGTTGCTCGTCGTCCTGCCGAGCTACCGGGCGCGCAGGGCGCGGCTGCGGGCGGAAGGCACCGCCGATGGCGACTGAGGCCACCAAACCTCTCTCCGGCGTGCGCGTTCTTGATCTGACGAACGTGCTCGCCGGGCCTTTCGCCTGCCATCAGCTCGCCCATCTGGGGGCAGAGGTGATCAAGGTGGAAGCGGCGGGCCGGGGCGATCTGGCCCGCAATCTCGGGGCGGATCCCGATTTGAACGCGCGCGGGATGGGGATCAGTTTTCTGGCCCAGAACGCCGGGAAGAAGAGCCTCGCCGTCAATCTCAAGACGGATGCGGGCAAGGCGCTCCTGAAGCGGCTTGTCAGATCCGCCGATGTGCTGGTGGAGAACTTCCGCCCCGGTGTGATGAAGCGGCTCAGCGTCGAGTACGAGGTGCTGAAGGGCGAAAACCCGCATCTGATCTACTGCGCCATTTCGGGCTTCGGGCAGGACGGCCCTTGGATCCACCGCCCCGCCTATGACCAGATCATTCAGGGGGCATCCGGCGTGATGTCGATCACCGGCGATGGCGAGAGCGCGCCGCTGCGCGTGGGCTACCCGATTGCCGACACCATCGGCGGGCTCACGGCGGCCATGGCGATTGCCTCCGCCCTGAACGCGCCGGAGCGTGGCGCTTTCATCGACATCTCGATGCTGGAAAGCGTGCTGGCGACGATGGGCTGGGCGGTGTCGAACTATCTGATCGGCGGCGTGCTGCCCACGGCCAATGGCAATGAGAACCTCACCTCGGCCCCCTCCGGCGCGTTTCAGGCGTCCGATGGGCTTTTGAACATCGCCGCCAACAAGGATGAGCAATGGGAGATCCTCGCCCGCCATCTGGGCCGCGAGGATTTGCTGGCCAATGCCGATTACGCCAACCGTGAGGCGCGCAAGGCCAACCGCTTCCGGCTGAAGGCCGAGCTGGAAACCGTGCTCACCACCCGCCCCGCGCGGGACTGGGCGCGGGAGTTGAACCGGCTGGGCGTTCCGGCGGGCGCTGTGCTGAGCGTGCCGGAAGTGCTCGCCCACCCGCAAATCGCAGAGCGCGGGCTGATCGCGGAGTTCACCGAGACGCCCGGCGTGGACGCGCCCATCAAGGCGCTGCGCACGGCGGTGAAGATCAACGGCATTGCGCCGGGCGTCGAAACGCCGCCGCCCGCACTGGGGCAGCACACCGACACCCTTCTGGCCGAGCTGGGCTACAGCGCGGGCGAGATCGCGGACATGCGCGAGAAAGGCATCCTATGAGCGACGTTTCCGACTGGTGGCGCACCTCGATCATCGACATGGAGCCGGGGCGGATCGACATTCGCGGCACGCCCATTCAGGAGCTGATCGGCACGCTCTCCTTTCCGGGCATGATCTGGCTGATGCTGCGGGGCGATGCGCCCACGGAGGCGCAGGGCAAGCTGTTTGAGGCCGCTCTGGTGGCCTCGGTCGATCACGGCCCGCAGGCACCCTCGATTGCCGCCGCGCGCATGGCGATCACCTGCGGCGTGGGGCTCAACAACGCAATGGCGAGTGCTGTGAACATGCTTGGCGATGTCCATGGCGGCGCGGGCGAGCAGGCGGTGGAGATGTATCACTTCATCGAGGGGTTCGACGGCCCGTTGCCGGCGGCGCTGGATGCGTGGATCGAGGACCACGGCAAGATCCTTCCGGGCTTCGGCCACCGCTTTCACACGCCCACCGACCCGCGCAGTCCCCGGCTGATGCAACTGGTAGAAGAAGCCCGGCAGGCGGGCGCGGTTGAAGGCCGATACGCCGATCTGGCGCAGGCCATTGAGGGGGAGATCTCTGCCCGCAAGAAGCGCCCCTTGCCGATGAACATCGATGGCGCGACGGCGGTGATCTTCGCCGAACTGGGCTTCGCACCGCCGCTCGCACGCGGGATCTTCTGCCTGTCGCGCTCCGTTGGCATCCTTGCCCACGCCTGGGAGCAGCAACAGCAGGGCGGGCGCAACAAGGGGCCGACGCCCCCTGCCTACCGCTGGACCTATGACGGCTGAGCCAGAGCCACCACCTTGGGCGCGCCACTTCCTGAGAGCGCTTCCCAGGCGTCGTTTTGCGACAGGAACACGCGGCCATTGAGCGCTTCGATCAGATGCGAGCGCTTCAGCCTGTCCATCACCGGGCCCTTCACTTCAGAGAAATGCAGCCCAACGCCCATGTCGGTGAGGCGCTGGTTGATTGCCTCAAGGCTTTCGAGTGCGGAGTAGTCCACCTCGTTCACGGCTGAGAACATCAGCACCACATCGGTGATCTCGCAGCCTTCGGTGACGCGCGCCTGAATCAGATCCTCCAGAAAACGGGCGTTCACGAAATAAAGGCTCTCATCCACCCGTAGGCTCACCAGATGCGGTGCGGTTTCCACCGTATGGCGGTGGATGTTGCGGAAATGCTGGCTGCCCGGCACCCGGCCCACTTCGGCCACATGGGGGCGGGAGGTTTTGTAGAGATGCAGCGCGATGGAGAGCAGAACGCCCGAAGCCACGCCGATCTCCACGCCCATGCCGAGCGTGAGCAGGATCGTGGCGGCAACGGCGGTGAAATCGGCTTTTGAGTAGGCCCATGTTTTGCGCAGGATGGAGAAGTCCACGAGGCTCAGCACGGCCACGATGATGGTCGCCGCAAGCGTGGCCTTGGGCAGGAAGAAAACCAGCGGCGTCAGGAAGAGCGCGGCAACGGCGAGGCCCAGCGCGGTGAAGGCCCCGGCGGCGGGCGTTTCGGCCCCCGCATCGAAATTCACCACCGAGCGCGCAAAGCCGCCCGTCACCGGATAGCCGCCGGTGAAAGCCGCGCCAAGGTTGGCGGCACCCAGCCCGATCAGCTCCTGATCCGGGTCGATCCGCTGGCGCTTCTTGGCCGCCAGCGTTTGCGCCACGGAGACGCTTTCGACAAAGCCGATCACCGAGATCAGGATCGCGGGCACCAGCAGCGCTTCGATGAGATCCAATGACAGGCCCGGCAGCGTGAAGGGCGGCAGGCTTTGCGGCACCGCGCCGACGATCTGCACGCCGTCCGTTGACAGATCGCCACCCCAGACGGCGAGCGTCGTGGCAACGATCGCCACCACCGGGCCTGCCTTGGTGGCGATGTCCGCCGGTTTCGCGCCAAGGCCAAGCCGTATCAGAAAGGGTTTGAGCCCTTTGCGCACCCAGAACAGGAAGCCCGTGGCAGCCAGCCCGAGGGCCAGGGTGATCAGGTTCGTCTGGTCCAGATGCGCCGCGAGCGAGGCCAGAAGCTCCGGCAGGGTGTGGCCATGGGCCTCCACGCCGAGGATGTGTTTGAGCTGGCTCGCCGCGATCAGGAGGCCCGAAGCGGTGATAAAGCCAGCGATAACCGGATGGCTCAGGAAATTGGCCAGAAACCCGAGCCGCAGCAGCCCCATGCCCAGCAGGAAGATCCCGGAAAGAAAGGCCAGCGTCAGCGCCGCCACGGCATAGCCCGCCGTCCCCGCCTCCGCCACCTGCCCCACGGCAGAGGCCGTGAGCAGCGAGACAACCGCCACCGGCCCCACCGCGAGCGAGCGGCTGGTGCCGAAGACGGCATAGAGCAGGATCGGCACGATGGAGGCATAGAGCCCGGCCTCAGGCGGCAGGCCCGCGAGCAGCGCATAGGCCAGCGATTGCGGGATCAGCATGATCGTCACGATCACGGCGGCCATCGCGTCGGAGGCGAAATCCGAACGGGAATAGGCCCGGCCCCAATCCAGAATGGGGAAATAGTTGCGCAGCTTCGGCATGGGTCTGTCTTCTTCGAAAACGGATTGGCGGCGGGGCTAGATCGCCCCGGCACACCAAACCAGAGAAACACCCGTGAGCGGGCGATGGGGAGAGGCGCGGCCTATTCGGCCGCGACCTTGATCTGTTCGGGCTTGGCCATCCACTCCTTGCCCTTCAGCATGGCCTGCCAATAGATCGGCGGCAGCATCTTTTCCTTCAGGAACCACGCCGCGCGCGTCGGCTTGGTGCCATCCAGCAGCCAGCGCGGGAAGGAGGGCTTCAGCACCCCGCCATAGCCAAACTCGGCCAGCACGATCTTGCCGCGTTCCACGGTGAGCGGGCAGGAGCCGTAGCCGTCATAGGCCGCCACGGGGGAGCGGCCCGCGATGTCGGCGATGATGTTGTCGGCCACGGTGGGGGCCTGCTTGCGCGCGGCGGCGGCTGTCTTGGCGTTGGGCGCGTTCATCACATCGCCCAGCGCCCAGATGTTGGCATGGCTCTTGTGGCGCAGCGTTGCCTGATCCACATCGACCCAGCCCGCCGCATCGGCCAGCGGCGAAACGCGGATGAAATCCGGGGCCACCTGTGGCGGGCAGACATGGATCATGTCAAACTCCGCCGTCACCTCCGTGGCCTCCGCATCCGGCTTGGCCACCTTGAAGGTGGCCGTTTTGCCCGGTCCGTCGATGGCCACGAGGTTGTGGAAGAAATTCAGTGTGGCATCGTATTTCTGCACGTAGTCCATAAGCGCGGGCACGTAATCCTTCACGCCAAAGAGCACACCGCCCGCGTTCATGAACTGGATGTCGATATCCTTCAGCACGCCGCGCCGAAACCAGGCATCGCCCGAAAGATACATCGCCTTCTGCGGCGCGCCGGCGCATTTGATCGGCATCGGCGGCTGGGTAAACAGCGCCCGGCCCCCGCGCATCTCCTGCACCAGCTGCCAGGTATAGGGCGCCAGATCGTAGCGGTAGTTGGAGGTCACGCCGTTGCGGCCCAGCGTTTCTTCCAGCCCCTCGACCTGCCCCCAGTCGAGCTTCAGCCCGGGACAGACGACGAGGCGGTCGTATTTCACCACCCGACAGCCATCAAGGATTAATACGTCATTGGCGGGCTCAAAGGCGGCCACGGCGGCCTTGATCCACGTCACCCCGCGCGGGATCAGGCTGCCCATCGTCTTGGCCGTCTGCTGGGCTGTGAAGATGCCACCGCCCACCATCGTCCAGCCGGGCTGGTAGTAGTGGACATCCGCCGGATCGATCACCGCGATGGACAGATCGCCCTTGCGCGCCTTCAGGCTCGCGGCCACCGAGATCCCCCCGGCGCCTGCGCCCACGATCACCACGTCGAACTTGGCATCGCCCGTGTCTGTCGGCGTCTTGCCGCCATTGGCGATGCGGCGTACGACGCCCGACATGTCGTAGCCCGCGCCCTTCGTGGCGGCGAGGATCCCCGGCATTGGGTCGGTTTTCGCAGCATGGAAGGACCAGAGCGTAGCCGAGCGCGTGCCGGTGCGGCAATAGGCCAGCACCGGGCCGGGCAGATCGCCCAGCGCGGCGGCGAAGGCCGCTACATCCGCGTCGTGCACCATGCCCGATGCCACCGGCACGTAGCGCGCCGAAAGCCCTTCGGCTTTGGCAGCGGCTTCGATCTCCTCGAAGCCCGGCTGATCCGCGCCCTCGCCGTCGGGGCGGTTGCAGAGGATCGCGCGGTAGCCTGCGGCTTTGATCGCGGGCATGTCTGCAGCCATGATCTGTGGGCTCACCGCCAGCTGCGGGGTGATTGATCTGATGTCCATGTCTGATGTCCTTTTGGCGGCCGGAGGCCCGGCTATGAGCCCTGTCAGAGGCCGTTGACCGGCACTTTGAGCATCGGCTTTCCGTCCTTGTCGGTCGGGATCTCACCGGCGCGCATGTTCACCTGCAGCGAGGGAATGATCAGCCGTGGCATGGCAAGCTGTGCATCCCGCTCGGTGCGGAACCTGATGAACTCCTCGCGGCTCTTGCCTGCCCCCACATGAATGTTGTGGGCCTTCTCCTCGGCCACCGTGGTTTCCCACTGGATATCGCGGCCGTTGGGGCCGTAATCGTGGCACATGAAGAGTCGCATCTCGTCGGGCAGCGCCAGAACGGTCTGGATCGAGTCATAAAGCGTGCCGGCATCGCCACCGGGGAAATCGGCGCGGGCGGAGCCGCCATCGGGCATGAAGAGCGTATCGCCCACGAAGGCCGCGTTGCCGATCACATGGGTCATGCAAGCCGGCGTGTGCCCCGGCGTGTAGATCGCGAAGGCGTCCATGTTGCCGATCTTGTAGGTGTCCCCATCCTCGAACAGCTTGTCGAACTGGCTGCCGTCGCGCTGGAACTCGGTGCCTTCGTTGAAGATCTTGCCGAAGACGTCCTGCACCACGAGGATCTGCGCTCCGACGCCGATCTTGCCGCCGAGCTTCTCCTGAATGTAGGGCGCGGCGGACAGGTGATCGGCGTGGACATGGGTTTCGATGATCCACTGCAGCTCGCAGCCGCATTCCTTTATGCGCGCGATCAGGGCGTCGGCGTGCTCATAGGTGATGCGGCCGGCGGCGTAATCGATGTCCATCACGCTGTCGATGATCGCACAGGCGTTGGAGGTCGGATCCTTCACGATGTAGCTGATCGTGTTGCTGTCGTCGTCGAAATAGGCTTCGACCTCGGGGCGGATGCCCATGTTTACCGGGTAGGTCATCTCGGTCTCTCCAGAAGCGGTTATGAAAGCGGGCGCAGAGCGCCTCGCGCGGTGTTTTCAGTCTGACGCTGTGAGGCGCTCAGCAGTCCTTGCAGGTCTTGAGGCCGAGCATGGAATAGAGCGGGCACAGGCTGAAACTGGCGGTTGCCAGCATCACAACACCCACCAGAGCGGCCAGCAGCGCCAGTGCTGCGCTCAGCCCGCCAAAGATCGCGACGGCCAGCAGCACAAGCCCCAGCACAGCACGCAGCGCGCGGTCGATCGTTCCCATGTTCTTTGTCATCGCTGGACCCTTTCTGTTCGGTCACTCCCTAGGTAGGGCCTGCCCGCCACCGCTTCTGTGACTTTGTCACGCTGGCCCTGCCACCTGCCATGATGCACCTTCCGCACGCGTCTGAAAAGGCTTCATATTCAATCTGTTGAATTTCATGAGGCGCAGAAATTATTTTTGCTGCGCCAGCGCCTCCAGCGCCGCGCGGTCCTGAACCGCGATCCGGCCCCGCGACTGTTCGATCCAGCCCCTGCGCTGGAATTCCGTCAGTTGGCGGGAGATCACCTCCCGCGCGGTGCCAAGCTCTGTGGCCAACTGCTGGTGCGTGGCCTTCAGCGCGCCTTCCGTATCCGCAAGCGCCACGAGCCGGGCCGCAAGCCGCACGTCGATCTTGCCGAAGGCCACGTCGTCCACCACCCGCAGCAAATCCAGCAGCCGTTTGGAATAGGCCGCGAAGACGAAGCTGCGAAAGGCGGGGGAGTCCGCGGCAAGCTGGTCAAAGGCGCTGCGGGCGAGCGCGATGGCCACCAGATCGGTTTCCGCGATGCCTTCCGCCGAATAGGCCTCCTCGGCAAGAATACAGGCGGTTGTCAGCACGCAGCTTTGCCCGGCCTCCACCCGGTAGAGCACGATTTCCCTGCCGCTGTCGGAAGTTTGGGAGACGCGGATCCGCCCCTCCACGAGCAGCAGCAGGCTGTCGGGCAAACGCCCCGGCGCAAAAACCGTGTCACCTGCGCGGAACCTTTGCACGCGAGCCAACCGCAGCAGCCTGTCGCGCAGATCGCGCGGCAATCCGCGCGTGCCGTCAAACCGTTCCGTCCAGTCTCCGATGGGCTGATGCAAGGGCGTCCCTCCATTGATCCGCCCAATCTTCCGCGAAATGGCGCGCGGCGCAATGCAGTGCGCCGCGGCCCTGACCGAAAGTTGGGGGGATCGGGATTCGTAGGATTTTTCCAGTCTCGCCTTGTTTATCGCCTTGCCTTTCAGAGACTGTCGTCGACGTTGCTTTGGTTTGTCTCCCCAAGGCCCGATTGGCCTCGCCACGCAGGGCTTGGTGCCAATCGCCGCTTGCGCTAAAGCGGTGGTATCGGAGCGAAGTGCCTCATGTCCAAACTCAAACTCGAACATCTGCGCACCTTTCTGGCGGTTGCGAAGTTCAGGAGTGTAAGCCGCGCCGCAGAGGCGTTGCACCTGACGCAACCGGCTGTCACTTCCCGGATCAAGGCTCTGGAAGACAGCCTTGGCACCGCGCTGTTCGATCGCACCACCGCAGGCATGCATCTGACCAAGCGCGGCGATATGCTGTCGCAATATGCCGAGCAGTTTCAACATCTTGCGGAACTAGTCGAAGAGCATGTCGTCGATTCCAGCGGTGTGGACCGGCTGATGCGGCTGGGGGTGTCCGAGACGATCGCGCAAAGCTGGTTGCCCGATTTCGTGGGCGCCTTGCACAGCACCTTCCCGCAGCTGAAAATCGAAATCAGCGTCGATATCTCGATCAACCTGCGCGAACAGCTTTTGGGGCGCGAAATTGATCTTGCGATCCTCCTTGGCCCGATCTCAGACTACACGATCGACAATGTGATCCTGCCGGAGGTGCCGCTGGCCTGGTATTGTGTGCCGGGGGCGGATGCGGATGGGCCCGTCGATCTCGCGACCATTCCGATCGCCACCTATGCCCGCAACACGCGCCCCTACCGTGAATTGCGCGCCGAGCTTTTTGCCCGCTTCGGGCCCGAGGTGTCGATGTTTCCCTCCTCCTCACTCTCCTCCTGTTTTCGTATGGTGGAGGCGGGTCTGGCCGTTGGCGCGCTGCCCATTTCGCTGGGCGCGGCGCTGGAGCGGGACGGCAAGCTCGCCCGGTTCGACCCCGGCTGGACGCCCAAACCGCTCAGCTTTTCAGCCTCTTATCTCGGCGAGCCCCGCAGCCACCTGATCGAAACGGCGGCGCGGCTTGCGGAAAAGATCGCGCGGCACGGCCTATAAAAATCTGTTATATCAAAACCCAAATTATTACTATTTGATTTTATGTCGCCTGAACCGGATCGTATCTCCAACGAGGGGATTCGACCGTGAAACAAGACTTCAACACGCTCAAGAGCCAATCCACGCAGGCCGTGCGCGCCCAGATCCGGGCCTGCCTCTACGACGGCCACACGGCCGGCCTCGGCAAGAACATGTTGCAGGCCAATCTGGCGATCCTGCCGGAGTCCCACGCGCTGGATTTCATGCGCTACTGCCAGCGCAACCCCAAACCCTGCCCCCTCGTTGGCGTTTCCGACACGGGCAACCCGATGATGACAACACTCGGGCGCGACATCGACATTCGCACGGATATTCCGGCCTATTACGTCTACCGGGACGGCGTCAGAGCCGAAACCGTGACCGACATCACCGATCTTTGGCAGGAGGATTTCGTCGCCTTTGCGCTTGGCTGTTCCTTCACCTTCGAACACGCGCTGGAGCGGGCGGGGTTTGAGGTCTGGCACATCACCCACAACACCACGGTGCCGATGTTTGCCTCCAACATCCAGACGGTGCCCGCAGGCCCCTTCGGCGGAGCCACCGTTGTGAGCATGCGGGCGATCCCGGATGCACGCATCGACGAGGTGATCGCCATTTCGCGGCAGTTTCCGATGGCCCATGGCGCGCCCGTGCATGTGGGCGATCCGGCCAAGCTGGGGATCAGCGACATCATGGCCCCCGATTGGGGCGATCCTGCCCCCGTGCCTGCGGGCACCACGCCCGTGTTCTGGGCCTGTGGCGTCACCCCGCAGGTGGCGATCATGCAGGCCAGGCTGCCGCTCTGCATCACCCACAAACCCGGCGCGATGTTGATCACCGATGTGGCCGACGACGCCGAAACAACGATCCTAAACCCATAAAGAAACCCAACAGGAGAGAACGACATGAAGAAACTGACAACAGCCCTCGGCGCTCTGGCCCTTTCGGCCACGGCCGCCGTTGCCGACAACCCGGTGGTGCTCAATGCCGTCGGCACGTGGTCCAGCTTGACCAACTACCAGAAACACGAAGAGCCGTTCTTCAACACCCATCTGGCCGAGGCCTCCGACGGGGCGATCATCGGCAAGATCCAGTCCCAGTCGGGCCTTGGCCTGAAAGGCTTCGAGATCATGCGTCTGGTCAAGAACGGCGTGTTCGACTTCGCCTTTGGCCTACCCGGCTACGTGGCGGCGGAGAACGCCATCTTCGAAGGCGCGGACCTGTCGACGCTGACCCAAGACATCGAGACCCAGCGCGCAGTATCTGACGCCTATTTCGCCACGCTCGAAACCGCCTTTGCCGACATCTACAACGCCAAGCTGCTGATGCTCTACCCCTTCCCCAGCCAGACGCTTTGGTGCAACGGGGAAGTGAACGGCATCGCCGATCTCGCAGGCAAGAAGATCCGTGTCTACTCCACCACGCTCGGTGATTTCGTGGAAGGCGTCGGCGGCACCTCCGTCACCGTGGCCTTTTCCGAGGTGATCCCCGCGCTGGAAAAAGGCGTTGTGGACTGCGCCATCACCGGCACAATGTCGGCCTATACAGCCAACTGGAACCAGGTCGCGACCCATGCCTTCACCCTGCGTGTGGGCTGGGGCCTCGCCTTTGGCGCGATGAACATGGACAAATGGAACAGCCTCTCGGCTGAACAGCAGGGCTTCCTGACTAGCGAGATTGCCACGCTGAACGACGCGATGTGGGCCGAAACCGCGACGGAGGATGAGATCGCGATCTCCTGCATCACCGGCGGGGCCTGCGACGTGGGCGAGCCCGGCAACATGGTGCTGGTGGAGCCTTCGGCCGAAGATCTTGCCCTGCGCGATCAGATCGCGACCGACGTCGTGCTGGCCCGCTGGGCCGAGCGCTGTGGCGCGGAGTGTGCCGCCAACTGGAACGAAACCGTTGGCCCGATCCTCGGCCTGACGGCGGCGGCGGAATAAAGCACGCATCTGAGAGGGCGGCGGCACCCGTCGCCCTGTCACGCAACACATGCTCTTGGGGTAAGAAACATGCTGGACCGGCTTTTCAACGGCACCCGCCGTGTGAGCCTTTGGCTGACGTGGCTGGGGGGGATCCTGATCGTCCTGTCTGCCTTCCTTGTCACTGTCGAAGTGCTTCTGCGCAAATTCCTGAACGTCTCGATCGGTGGCGCGGATGAGATCTCGGGCTACGCCTTTGGCGTCGCAACGGCGCTCGCGTTTTCCTATGCCCTGTTCGAACGGGCCCATATCCGGGTGGATGCTCTTCTGGGCAAGTTTCCCAAGGCGCTGCGCCCGATCATCAATTTCCTTGGCCTCGTGCTGCTGGTCGGGTTCGCGCTGGTTGTCGTTGTCATGGTCTGGAGCCTTGTCGCCGACACGCTTGCGAACGGCTCCCGCTCGATCACGCCGATGCGGGTGCCCCTCGCCATCCCGCAAATCCCGTGGCTGATCGGCTGGATCTTCTTTGTCTTCTCCGGCGTGCTGATCGGCCTCATGGCGATCCGGCAGTACTTCCGGGGCGATGAGGCCGCTGTGCAGGAACTGATCGGCGTCAAATCCCTCGATGAACAAATCCAAGACGAAACCGTGTGATGCTGATCAAGACCCTTCTTATCCTGCTGGCCCTGATCGGGCTGGCCGTGCCAATCGCCGCCTCCCTCGGCTGGCTGGGCCTGATCCTGCAATGGACCGACAGCCCCATGCCGCTGCACCGCGCGATCTCGGACATGGCGTGGCAGACGGGCACCGATTTCCTGCTCGTGGCGATCCCGATGTTCGTCATGATGGGCGAAATCCTGCTGCGCGCCGGCATCACCGAGAAGATGTATGATGGCATCGTCAAATGGCTGGGCTGGTTGCCCGGCGGCCTGATGCATTCCAACATCGGCTCCTCCGCCCTTTTTGCCGCCACCTCCGGCTCCTCGGTGGCCACGGCGGCCACCATCGGCACCGTCGCCGTGCCGCAGATCGAGAAGCGCGGCTACAACGAAAGCCTGTTCCTCGGCACCGTGGCGGCGGGCGGCACTTTGGGCATCCTGATCCCACCTTCGATCAACCTGATCCTCTACGGCCTGCTGACCAACACCTCGGTGCCAGAGCTTTACCTGGCCGGTTTCATCCCCGGCTTCCTGCTCGCGCTGCTGTTCATGGCTACGGTGGTGATCGCCTGCATCATCAAGCCCGGCTGGGGAGGAGAAAAGCTGCTGTACACATGGGGCGAGCGCCTGCGGGCCCTGCCCGCGCTGATCCCGCCGCTGGGCATCTTCATGGTGGTTGTCGGCTCCATCTACGCCGGTTGGGCCACCCCCACCGAGGCCGCTGCGCTTGGTGTTGTCGCCTCCATGATCCTGGCGGCCGTCAACGGCAAGATGTCGATCGACATGATGCGGCAGGCCATCGAAGGCACGATGCGCACCACGGCTATGATCATGCTGATCATCATCGCTGCGGTGTTCCTGAACTTCGTGCTCTCCATCATCGGCCTGACACAGGCGCTCACCGATTTCGTCACCGGGCTCGGCTGGTCGCCAATGCAAACGATGCTGATGATCGTCGCGGTGCTCATCCTGATCGGCTGCTTCATGGAAACGCTCTCCATGCTGCTCACCATGGCCCCGCTGATCACGCCGATCGTGGTGGCGCTGGGGTTTGATCCGGTCTGGTTCGGCATCCTTCTGATGGTGCTGCTCGAAACCGCGCTGATCACGCCGCCCATCGGGATCAACCTTTACGTGGTGCAGGGCATCCGCAAGGCCGGGCCCATGACCGACGTGATCCGAGGCGCATTGCCCTTCGTGCTAACGATGTTCGTGATGCTTGGGCTACTCCTGATCTTCCCGCAACTCGCGCTCTGGCTTCCGTCCTTGTTCTACTAAGGGCAACCCTTTCAATCCATTGAGAAAATCATGCAGGCCCCGCCTGCAAACAGAGGAACTTTGAATCATGTGGCAGTTTTGGGTCGATCGTGGCGGCACCTTTACCGATATCGTGGCACGCAAACCTGACGGCACCTTGCAAACGCATAAGCTGCTGTCGGAGAACCCCGAACGCTACAAGGACGCCGCCGTGCAGGGGGTGCGCGAGTTGATGGGACTTGAGGCGGGGGCCGAGATTCCGCAAGGCGCGATCAGGGCCGTGAAGATGGGCACAACAGTGGCCACGAACGCGCTGCTTGAACGCAAGGGCGAGCGCACTGTTCTGTTCATCACCAAGGGCCTGAAGGATCTGCTGCGGATCGGCTACCAGAACCGCCCGCGCCTGTTCGATCTGAACATCCAGCTCCCGGAGCTTCTCTATGAAGAAGCAGTGGAAGTGGAAGAGCGCCTGAACGCGGATGGCAGCGTCGAGCTGGCGCTGGACACGCAGCAGGTGCGCACCGCCTTGTGCGAGGCTTATGGCAAGGGCTACCGCTCCATCGCCGTGGCGCTGATGCACAGCTACCGCTTTCCCGAGCACGAAAAACAGATCGGGGCGATGGCCAAACAGGCGGGCTTTACCCAGATCTCGCTCAGCCACGCCGTCAGCCCGCTGATCAAACTCGTCGGGCGCGGGGATACGGCGGTGGTGGATGCCTATCTCTCCCCGATCCTGCGCCGCTACGTGGATCAGGTCGCCGCGGCCTTGGGAACGGATCAGGGCGGGTGCGAGCGGTTGATGTTCATGCAATCAAACGGCGGGCTGACGGACGCGCGCCTGTTCCACGGGCGCGACGCGATCCTCTCCGGCCCGGCAGGCGGCGTCGTGGGCATGGTGCGCACGGCGGCGGACTTGGGGCTGACCAAGCTCATCGGCTTTGACATGGGCGGCACCTCCACCGACGTTTGCCACTTCAAGGGCGACTACGAACGCTCGTTTGAGACCGAAGTTGCGGGCGTGCGGATGCGCGCGCCGATGATGTCGATCCACACGGTGGCAGCCGGTGGGGGGTCCATCCTCTCCTATCGTGACGGGCGCATGCAGGTCGGCCCGGAAAGCGCCGGTGCCAATCCCGGCCCCGCCGCCTATCGCCGGGGCGGGCCGCTGACAGTGACGGATTGCAACGTGCTTCTGGGCAAATTGCAGCCTGATCAGTTCCCCAGCGTCTTTGGTCCAAATGGCGACCTGCCGCTGGATGTCGGCGTGGTCCGCGAGAGGTTCACCGCGCTGGCCGCCGATATCGGCAGCGACAATTCCATCGAGGACCTGGCCGAGGGCTTCCTGCGGATCGCGGTGGAGAACATGGCCAATGCGATCAAGCAAATCAGCGTGCAGCGCGGCTATGATGTGACCAAATACACGATGAACTGTTTTGGCGGCGCGGGCGGGCAGCATGCCTGCCTAGTGGCGGATGCGCTGGGGATGGAAAGCATCTTCATCCACCCTTATGCGGGGGTTCTGTCGGCCTTTGGCATGGGGCTCGCAGACATCCGCGCGATGCGCGAGCATCAATTCCAGGGGGATCTGAACGACCCGGAGGCCGCCGCGATCCTTGACAGGCTGGCCGAGGAAGCCAAGGCCGAAGTCTGCGCGCAGGGCGTATCTTCGGCCGACATCGCCACGACGCAAACCGTGCACATCCGCCCGGCAGATGCGCAGCGCAGCCTCGAGGTGCCCTTTAGTGCCCCCGATGCCATGCAGGCCGCCTTCCTTGCCGCCCACAAACAACGCTTCGGCTTCCTGCCGCAAACCGACCAGTTGATCATCGACATGCTGGTGATCGAAGCCGCGGGCAAGACGGGCGAAGCCGTCACACTGCCTGACCCGCAAGGCACAGGCGCGCAGCCCGCTCAGGCCCGGCTCTACACGCAAGGCGCATGGCAGGATGTGCCGCTGGTGGACCGCACCACGATGGCCTTGGGGCAAAGCGTCAGGGGTCCCGCGATCCTGACCGAACCCACCGGCACCAATATGATCGAGGACGGCTGGGAAGCGACCTGCGAGGCGGGCGGCAACCTCCTGCTGCGCCGGATCGTGCCGCTGCAACGGGCCGAGGCCATCGGCACCACCGTCGATCCGGTGATGCTCGAGGTGTTCAACAATCTCTTCATGTCCATTGCCGAGCAGATGGGCGCGACGCTCGCCAACACCGCCTATTCGGTGAACATCAAGGAGCGCTATGATTTCTCCTGCGCGATCTTCGATCAGAACGGCGATCTCGTGGCCAATGCCCCGCATGTGCCGGTGCATCTGGGCTCCATGTCGGAAAGCGTGCGGACGATACTGGATCAGAACGCAGGCAGCATCCGGCCGGGAGATGTTTACATGATGAACAACCCGTTTAACGGCGGCACCCACCTGCCGGATGTGACGGTGATCACCCCGGTGTTCGACGAGGCAGGCGAAAAGATTATCTACACCGTCGCCTCGCGCGGGCATCACGCGGACATCGGGGGCAAAACACCGGGCTCAGCTCCCCCGGACAGCAAGACGATCGGGGAGGAAGGCGTCCTGATCGACAACTTCCAGCTCGTGAAAGAAGGCGTTTTGCAGGAAGCCGCCGCTCGGGCCTTGCTGGCCTCCGGCCCCTTCCCCTGCCGCAACATCAATCAGAACATGGCCGATCTGGCCGCCCAGATTGCGGCAAATGAAACCGGCGCGGCGGAGTTGCGCAAGATAACCGCGCAATTCGGCGTGGAGGGTGTGCACGCCTATATGGGCCATGTTCAGGACAACGCCGAGGAAAGCGTGCGCCGGGTGCTCGACGTGCTGCGAAACAGCGCCTTCACATATCCGCTGGACGACGGCGCGCAGATCGCGGTCAAGATCACTGTGGATCAAGCAAGCCGGAGCGCGACGCTGGATTTCACCGGCACGTCGCCTCAATCGCCGCTGAACTACAACGCGCCGCTGGCGATCTGCCGGGCGGTCGTGCTCTATGTGTTCCGCACGCTTGTGGGCAGCGACATTCCGATGAACGAAGGCTGCATGAAACCGCTCAATCTGATCGTGCCGGAAGGCTCGATGATCAACCCGAAGGCCCCTGCGGCGGTGATCTCCGGCAACACCGAGGTCAGCCAGGCGATTGCGGATACGCTCTACGGCGCGCTCGGCGTCATCGCGGGCAGTCAGGGCACCATGAACAACTTCGTCTACGGCAACGACAGGTTCCAGAACTACGAAACGATCTGCGGGGGGACAGGCGCGGGCCCCGATTTCGATGGCACAAGCGCCGTCCACAGCCATATGACCAACACCCGAATGACGGACCCCGAAGTGCTGGAAACACGCTTCCCCGTGCGCGTGGAGGAATTCTCCATTCGCAAGGGCTCTGGTGGCCAGGGGCGGCACACCGGCGGTGATGGCATCGTCCGGAAGCTGACGTTCCTGGAGGAAATGACGGTCACGGTCCTGTCCTCCCACCGTGTTTGCCCGCCCTTTGGGTGCAACGGCGGCCTGCCGGGCAAGACGGGCTCAAACGCCATCCTGCGCACAACAGGGGCGCATGTGCAGCTCTCCGGCAACGATCAGGCCACGCTGGACGTTGGTGACACGTTCATCATGGAAACGCCGGGCGGGGGTGGCTTCGGCTGAACCAGTTCCTGGGCGCAAGGCGGTGAACTCGCGCCTGGTCTGAACCTTCTGCGGCGTGCCATTTCTTTGTCTGTCTCATCAGCCGGAGAGGAGGCACGTCTTGTTGTAAGGGGATCAGGGGCCTGTTCTGTGGGGCTTCGTGTTTCTGGCGACCCTAAAAGCAAAAAAGCCGCCCCTTTGGGCGGCTGAATGTTTGGTTGCGGGAGCAGGATTTGAACCTGCGACCTTCAGGTTATGAGCCTGACGAGCTACCGGGCTGCTCCATCCCGCGCCAGAGTGATC